>DAAK01000131.1 GCA_001701075.1 Bacteroidales bacterium GP3
CCCTCTGCATTAGGGCTTCCATTGATCAGCAGAACTTTCATGTTATTCGATATTATTGGTCAATTCTGCAATTATAACAAATTCAAATTAAATTCTGTTTGATTTTTTTCTATATCCAAAGCAAGATTGCAAATTCGCTTAACTGATATTTTTGATGATTATATTTGTTTTGTAACTAAAAAATAGTTACCTTTGCAACTAAAATTCAGTTACTATATTATGGGGACAAAAGAGAAACTAATAAATCGGTTTGCATCATTGCCTAAAGATTTTACTTGGGATGAAATGCACCGGTTGTTGGTGTCATTAGGATATACTACTGACAATAAAGGAAAAACATCTGGATCCAGAGTCATCTTCAAGAGCCAGAATAAGAAACCTATCATGCTCCATAAACCTCATCCTGGAAATATTATTAAGGAATATGTGATGAAACAAGTTTTTGATTATCTTAAAAATGACAAAATGATATGAACACACTTAAATATAAAGGTTTTATTGGATCAGTTGCATTCAGTGAAGCTGACAATGTTTTTTTCGGAAAGATAGAGGGGATTGATGGATTAGTCAATTTCGAAGGGGACAGTGTAAAAGAGCTGACCGATGCTTTCCATGAGGCGGTCAATGACTATCTGGCATATTGTGAAGAGGAAGGAATTGAACCTCATAAAAGCTATTCCGGTTCATTTAATGTCCGTTTGACTCCAGACTTACACAGCAGGATTGCATATCTAGCCAAACAGACAGGAGTATCTATAAACTCCTTTATTCGTACAGCAGTCGAAAAACAGATCTCTGCCATGCTATAATCAACATGCATATTTTTCTTTTCAATGAATTAATATGATATGTCGTTTTCAATTTGAAAAATATGAGACAGCCTGAATTTAGTCACGCTGCCTCAATGAAAACACATTATGTAATATGATTAATTGAATGATGCTTCAAGTTTTGGCAGTATGGGACCGATAATCATAATAGCAATCTTTTTTCTTGTTCAACAGTTATTGGTGAGGAATGGCCGGAAAGCAGGACTGTGTTTTCCGGAAGGGTCAATATCTTATTGATGATGGAATTTTCCAGTTCTTGCCTGTTACCTCCAGGAAAATTTGTCAGTCCCGGGCCATGGTTGTAGAGCAGGTCTCCAACAAATGCAGCCCCATCATTAGGAGAATAATATGTCACTGAGCCAGGGGTATGGCCGGGAGTGTGAATTACTTTCAGAATGAAACTGGAATTTGCCTTCAACCTGATTATCTCCCCATCATAAAGGTCTTCATAGTGGGGTACTATCACCGGTTGACCGGAATTGGCACTGAGATTCAATCTTGCATCTGTCATGTATCGTGCGTCCGACGGATATATGTAGATGGGCGCAACGAGTTTCTCCCTCAGCAGTTCAGCAGCGCCCATATGGTCGAAATGACCATGAGTGAGCAGTATTTTCTCAATATGCCAACCATTGTGCACGACTGTGTCATATATAATACCGGCCTGTGCACCCGGATCAATGATAAATCCAGACTTCGAATGGTCGTCGATGTAAAAGTAGCAGTTTTCAGCGTAAACGCCCTGCACAATCAATTCCCTAATCATGTTTCGCCTCCATTACACCAATTGACATCCATCAGGACCGCAGACATGCGGTCTTTCGGTCGATTCTTCATTTGTCTTTTCCTGTCTCTTAAGTTCCCTTTCAAGAGCAGACTTGAAACCATCGACACTCATGGCACCCGGTATGGCAAAGTTGCCACCGAATACAATATATGGAACACCTCTCACGCCACGCATGGCAGCCTCACGCTCGTCAAATCTCACCTCATCATCATACAGGTTTGATTCAAGCATTTCTTTCACTTCTTTTTCATCCATACCGACGCTGACAGCCTTATCGATAAGGACCTTATGGTCAGACAAAACAAGATTTTCTGTGAAATATGCCGCGAAAAGAGCCTCGTTAAGCCGCTCCACAACTTTACGGTCATATTTTGCCTCAGCCAGTTTCATAAGTCTGTGAGCATCCCTTGTGCTGGAATATTGGGTTGTGGCATATCTGAAATCTATCCCGATCTCCCTTCCAAGAGATGAGATCTGTTCTATTTGCTTCTTAGCGCCCTCCAGTGAGAGACCATATTTCTTTGCAAAACGTTCAGGAGTTGTGGTTTGCACCTCCTTCGGTGCATACGGATCCAATTCATATGCACGATATTCGATCTCCACCTGATCTTTAAGACCGAGTTCCTCGATTGCGCGTTCCAGACGTTTCTCGCCGATATAGCAGTAAGGGCAAGCAAAATCGGACCAAATAGTTAGTGTCATCATAGTAGTTTCCTTTCTTATTTATTGATTCTGTAATATTTATACTTTATTTTTAAACATTAACTTTCACTTGCGAAAGTCAGTTTTCATTGATAATCCTTTTTATTATTTTGGAAAAAATGTCTATTTCTTCGCGTGTACCCAATGTCATGAAATGCTTCTCACGATCAGATGCAACCTCTATTATGGATGGTTTCATATCTTTTGCCTTCGGGGTCAGAAAAACCCTCAGGCATTTATGACTAACAGATTGGGTAGAGACAAGACCCTTTTTCACCATCGTTCCTACTGTCCGACAGACGGCAGCCTTATCTTTTCCAAGTGCTGATGCAATCTCGCATTGTTGCAAACCATCGAAATCATATAAGACGCGAAGAATAAGATATTCCGGCACTGCAATCGGCAATCCTGCTGATTTCAGTGCTTCCTCAAGTTGGGATACCATGACTTGATAGGCTGTTCCAATCATGCATCCCATATTGGGCATATTGTATATTTTTGAACTTTCTTTCATGTCTTAATCGTCTTTTGAAAATAAAACGCTTGATTGAAAAAATGGTTGATATGTTAACCATTTTTTAGAATTTGGAAACAAAAATTTTAGGCTGCCAGATTCAATTCCGGCAACCTAAACGAAAAAATGTGTAATATATCCTTAAGAATTCCGTATTCTGATAGAACCGTCTAAATAGAATGAACGTGTTATTGGTCAGCTATAATATTCAGGAATTCATCTTCCGAAACCAAGGGAATACCGAGTTTCTGGCATTTCTCGTATTTTGCGGGTCCCATGTTTTCACCGGCAAGTACGAAAGATGTCTTTTTCGAGATACTTCCGACATTTTTTCCTCCGTTGGCTTCAATCATTTCCTTATATTCCTCACGACTATGATGTGCGAAAGTGCCTGAAATGACGATAGTCTTTCCTTCGAGAGCAGTACCTGCAGGTAGCATTTTCTCTTCGCTCAGCTGCATCTGAAGACCAGCAGCTTTCAATCGCTCTATATTTTCGACATTGACCGGATCTCGCAGATAATCATAAATTCCTTGCGCAACTATCGGACCCACATCTGGAATTGCCTGAAGTTCTTCGACACTCATAGCCTGCATTCTATCCATACTCTTCACGCTCTTGGCAAGGCGTTTTGAGGTTGTTTCGCCGACATTAGGAATCGATAGAGCATATACTACTCTTTCAAAAGGCACTTCTTTGGAATCTTCAAGACCATTTAGGATTCTTTCGGCACTCTTGTCTCCAAATCTGTCGAGAATGGAAAGTTGCTCTTTGGTAAGGTCATAAAGATCAGCAGAAGTCTTGACAAGACCTTTTTCGTATAGAAGTTCAGCAGTTTCCTCTCCCACTCCGTCAATATTCATCATACGTCGGGCGCAGAAATGCTCAATCCTTCCGGTTATCTGAGGACGGCACCCATACTTGTTAGGACAAATCCATGCTGCGTCACCCTCCTTATTGACGAGAGGAGTGCCACAAACAGGGCAATGAGAAACAAATTCAAGGGGTTTGCTATCAGGATTACGACGTTCTTTATCCACTCCAGTAATCTTCGGAATTATTTCGCCGCCTTTCTCTACATATAGCCAATCATTCTCATGGATATCGAGTTCCTTCATAATGTCGGCATTGTGAAGGGAAGCTCGCTTTACAATAGTACCGGAAAGCAATACAGGCTCAAGATTAGCCACAGGTGTCACTATTCCCATTCTTCCAGTCTCGAAACTGACAAACCGCAACTGGGTGCAAGCATTCTCCGGATTGAACTTGAAAGCAACAGCCCAGCGAGGAGATTTAGCTGTATAGCCAAGGTTAAGTTGCTGACGTAAAGAATTGACTTTGAATACGAGTCCGTCGGTGGCAACCGGAAGTTCCTTTCTGGCTACATCCCAATAGTCGATATAGGCATCCACTTCTTCTTCTGTGTGGAGAATCTTCATTTCTCCTGATACCTTGAAACCCCACTTTCGGGCAGCTTCCATATTGGCGTAATGAGTGTCGTATGGAAGGTTATCAGAAAGAAGATAATAGAAAATGGCATCCAGACGACGTTTCGCCACTTCCCGTGGATCCTGTGTTTTCAGTGTTCCGCTGGCAGCGTTGCGTGGATTTGCAAAGAGGGGTTCTTCATTGTATTCCCTCTCTTTATTCAGTTCATCAAAAACTTTCCAGGGCATAAGAATCTCACCCCTAATCTCGAATTTTTCAGGCCAATCTCCTGGTTGAAGCACAAGAGGAATGCTTCTGATGGTCTTCACATTGGCAGTCACATCATCACCCTGAGTGCCGTCTCCGCGAGTCACAGCCCTTACAAGTCTACCTCCTTCATAAGTGAGAGAAATGGAAGTGCCATCATACTTCATCTCCCCTGTGATCTCAAAAGATTCTCCTTCCAATCCTTTCTTAACCCTATCAAACCATTCATCTACCTCTCCTATCGTATAGGTATTGGCAAGAGATAGCATGGGTCGCTCATGAGTGATATGCTCGAAACCTTTGGTGAGGTCAGAGCCAACACGCTGTGTGGGAGACAGAGGATCATGAAGTTCGGGATGCTCCTTTTCAAGAGCTTCAAGTTCCTTCATCAGCATATCAAACTCCTTATCGCTGATTTCAGGGGAATTAAGCACGTAATAATTATGATTATGCTTGTTGAGCTCATTGCGAAGCTCTATGATTCTTTCTTCCGCATTCATGGCTTAGTCTTTTATAAAGTCATATTTTATATCCCATAAAAACAGAGCTTCACCAGGCATCGACTGTCCGGCAGCGCATCGGTCTTTTCTTTCAATCACGTCTCTAAATTCATCCAATGTCATTTTCCCTCGTCCTATATCAACAAGAGTTCCCACTATAGCCCTTACCATATTTCTAAGAAATCGGTCAGCACTTATCGTGAAAACAGCCAAATTTCCTTCCTTCTTCCACTCAGCATGAGTTACCTTGCAAATATTCGTCTTGGCATCACTATGGAGCTTAGCGAAAGATGTGAAATCTTCTGTGGTTAGAAGGAGTCGGGCAGCCTCATTCATCTTTTCTAAATCCAATCCGTTGGGACAATGCCAACTAAGTGGATAAAAGAAAGGAGACTTTTCAAATGAGACAAAGTATTTATAGGTGCGCTCAGTTGCATCAAATCGTGCATGTGCTGAATCGTCAACCTTAAATATATTGTAGATTGCGATATCCTTTCCTACCAGTCGATTGAGCGAAATAAGCAATCTTCCAATTTCCGGAAGTTCGCCGTCATAATCAAAATGGGCGTACATGGTGCGTGCATTCACTCCTGTGTCAGTCCTACCTGCTCCAACGATCGACATCGGAACGCGTAAGACTGTGGAAAGAGCTTTTTCCACCTCTTCCTGAACGCTCACAGCGTTTGGTTGTATCTGCCAACCGTGAAAGGGAGCGCCGCGATAGCCCAATTTGATGAAATATCGGCTCATCAGTATCTTTCAAGATATGTAATTCCGTATAGGCCGGATTTATAGATGTTTAGGAACTGACGACCTTCCTCGGCAGTAATCTTGCCTGCTTTCATTGACTTGGATACCCAAGTCTCAAGGTTGCGGACAAGTTTCTTTGAATTGTATTCCACATAGTCGAGCACATCAGCAACAGGCTCTCCATCAATCACCTGTTCAATCTCATATCCATCCTTATCGCAAGTGATATGGACAGCGGCTGTATCACCAAACAGATTATGGAGGTCGCCAAGGATTTCCTGATATGCACCGACGAGGAAAACACCTATGTAATATGGTTCTCCAGGTTTTAGCTGATGCACAGGCAGAGAATGGCTGACACCTTGCGGAGCTACAAAACGATTTATCTTTCCGTCAGAATCGCAAGTTACATCCTGGATGGTACATTCATGAGAAGGTTTTTCGTCCAGCCTGCTGATTGGCATTGTAGGGAACATCTGGTCGATTGCCCAAGTGTCAGGAAGTGACTGGAAAAGGGAAAAATTGCAGAAATACTTTTCTGGGAGCATACGTGCCACCTTGCGAAGTTCTTCTGGTGGATGCTTCATGCTCTTGGTAATATCATGCACGTCGCGGGCTACGCTCCAGAAGAGCTTCTCAATTTGAGCTCGTGTGGTGAGATCAAGAAGACCGAGACTGAAGAGTTCAAGCGCTTCTTCTCGAATCTGAAGTGCGTCATGCCAGTCTTCAAATACACGCGAAGAGTCTATTTTATCCCATATATTATATAGTTCGCGAGTAAGCTCGTGCGCACCTTCTGGAAGTTCGTCATTGTCATTCCATATGGGAAGTTGGGTGGTCTCAAGAGTCTCGATGATAAGCACAGAATGATGTGCTGTCATGGAGCGTCCGGACTCCGTGATAATATTAGGTTGGCGAAGATTGTTTTTCTTGCATACGTCCACGAGTGCAGAAACGGCATCGTTTGCATATTCCTGGATTGAATAATTCATCGAATTCTCCCCTGATGAAGAGCGGGTTCCGTCATAGTCGACTCCCAGTCCCCCACCAATATCGACGAAATCGATGTTGAATCCTGATTTGGAGAGCTGCACATAGAATTGCATAGCCTCCCTCAGGGCATTCTTGATACGACGTATCTTGGTGATCTGGCTCCCTATATGAAAATGTATAAGCTTAAGGCACCCCTTCATCTTATTTTTATCGAGGAATTCAAGAGCATCAAGAAGTTCGCTGGAGTTAAGACCAAATTTGCTGACATCGCCTCCTGATTCTTCCCATTTGCCACTGCCAGCGGAAGTCAGCTTTATGCGTATACCGATATTGGGTTCTACCTTCAGACGCTTAGCTACTTTCATTATAAGTTTCAGCTCATTGAGTTTTTCTACAACAAGGTAAATCCTCCTGCCCATCTTTTGCGCAAGAAGAGCGAGCTCAACATAATCTTCGTCTTTATAGCCATTGCATACCACGAGCGAATTCTCATGGGTGTTGACAGCAAGCACAGCATGAAGTTCTGGTTTAGATCCAGCCTCAAGTCCGATATTATATTTGTTTCCATGGCTAACAATTTCTTCTACCACTTGACGCATCTGATTGACTTTGATGGGATACACAAGATAGCTCTGACCCTCAAATTCGTATTGCTTGCTTGCTGTCTTGAAGCAACTCGTTATTTTTCTAATCCTGTCGTCAAGGATGTCAGGAAACCGAAGCAGCATTGGAGCAGATATATCGCGAAGTTTAAGCTCATCGAGCACCTGGCGTATATCTACAGGAGCATATCCGGCTTTTGGAGTCACCTGAACATGTCCCTGCTCATTAATGCTGAAATAGCTGAGTCCCCACCCCTGAATATTATAGAGCTCACTTGAGTCTTCTATTCTCCACTTCCTCATTTTTATCTATTTTATGGTTTTACTGGTTTAAAAGGTTTAAGGGTTTTGAGTTTGCTGGGAGCGACCTAAGATTTCAAACACCTTAGCGTAAATTTCTGTCCGTTTGCGTGCAATATTGAACTTGTCGGTATACTGACGGGTTCGCAGCGAACCCTCAATATAGAGTTTCATTCCTTTCCTTAGATAGCGCTCTGCATAGCGTGCTTGCTCCCCTGTCATCACTATATTGTGCCATTCTGTCACTTCCGAGTTGCCACGCAGTTCATTGGTAGCAAGAGAAAAGTAAGCTACTGGAAAATCCTTTTCAGGATATCTTACATCAGGATCTCCACCAATATTCCCGATAAGTATAACTTTGTTTACGCTCATATCAATCAAAATTTATGTGCCTTAAGGTATAACCCAGTGCGCTCGTGAAGTCCAAAAAGAAGATTCATAATGTGCACTGCATCACCGGCACCACCTCTCATGCGGCTATCAGCTACTACCGTCACGGTAAGGCGATCTGCAGTCTGCTTCTGAAGAGTGACAAGGGTCTTCTGAGTTCCTTCCACTTCATAACCAGGCATAGCACTTGACACCATGAAAGTGAAATTATGATCATCATAGCAATCCTCAAAGACTTTGAATACTTCTGAAATTTCAAGTGAACAAGGAAGGTCGATCACAACCTTCAGTCCTCTGTCGGACACTTCTTCTTCAAGCCGATGCAATTTGATATCTCCATTGAAAGAGATTTGTGTCTTTCTGAGAACATAAAGAATCTCTTGACGCACCATATTGATCTTCTCCTCAGTATCTATATCAGCAGGACATGCATAATCCACTATGATATCTCCTTTTAGGAGAAGATGCCTTGCAAGTGGATACAGACCTATGACTGCTGCTACTGCCACCGAACGAGGCACAACAGCCCGCTTGCAACCACGCACGAGTTGCTTACGATTAGTCTCCGGAAGTCCATAGGCCATTTCAAGAGCTTCAAAGTCAAGCGAAGGGCAATGCGACATATCGATGATTCTCAAATCAGGCCATCGGTCCGTGTTCATCCTGAAGCGGTCGGCTACATCTGAATGGGCATCTATGAATATGACGTCGAGCATCTGAGGATTGATGTCGGGGGAAAACTCAAGATCACATTCACCTGCCAATCCATGATGTACGGAAGCTACCGTGCGTCCTACTTTTCCAGGTGCAAAAGCACTGGCAAGCTCTACATCAGGATGATTGACCAGAATTCTTATCAATTCTCCAGCCATGGCCGTATCGGCACCTGCAATTCCTACTTTTATCATGCTTCTTAGAAATTATTCATAGGGAGTAAAAAAGAAAGAAGTTCCTTCGCTTTTTCATGAGTCACCCCTTCCCTAAGAACAATGAAGACAGTATTGGCTCCTGCTATTGTGCCAGCTATCTCTGGGGCGTTCAGCATATCTATATCATATGCAATTCCAGAGGCATAACCGTTTCTGGTGAGCATGACTCCTATATTATTTGAAAACTCAAGCGAAATGAATCCATTACTGGCATGACGTGAAAAATCTACAGATCGCCTGCCCGAAGTCATCTTTGCTGTCGATGCATCCGGAAGCATATAGGCATAAGCACCATGATCAAGTGGCACTTTTGTAGTCTTCAACATCTTAAGATCGCGAGAAAGAGTTGCTTGAGTTACGTAAATTCCTCTTTCCGCAAGCATTTTGAGAAGTTCTTCTTGGCTTCCGACATTATTATTTTTTATAATCTCTATCAGATGCTCAATTCTGTCGTTTTTTCTACTCATCTCTTATGGCAATTTATCAGCACTGTTGTGCCTTCTGTCAATTTCCATTTTTATTTCTCCAGCTTTTTCATAGTCTTCATTTTTCACAGCCTTTTCCATAAGACGCTGAAGACTCTCCAAAGTTTCGTCGGCATAAGAATATGTGCCGGGATTTTTCACTCTTTCAATTGCTGTCCTGACAGGGATTGACTGTCTGGAAGAAGTATGTAGCTGTCTGGCAGCAAATGCATCCCTTTCAATTCCGCATTTGTCAATAAGACTCCTGAAAGTGAAGATTGGGGCATCTGTTCTCATAGCCAATGCGATAGCATCACTCGAACGCGCATCCAGAACCCTTTTTTCATCATCCTTTCTAAAAGACACATCAGCTGTGAATATTCCATTTTCAAGCTGTTTTATGACTACAGATTCAATCACAATTCCAAAAGAATCAAGAATCTCTGATGTAAATTCATGTGTCAGAGGTCTGGGTGTCTTAATCTTCTGTAGCATGCATTCAATCGATTGTGCTTCATTGTAGCCTATGATTATAGGAAGCCTGCGATTGCCATCAGCCTCTTCCAGAACCATGGCATACATGCCGTTTTCTATCTGATTGTATGTAATTCCGACTACTTTGAGCCGAACCAAATCATTTTCCATTGTCTGAAACTTGAAAATTAACTATTTCTTTGTAATCATTCCCGAACCAAGACAAATCTTCTTATCCGGAGTATATATTATTGAATATTGTCCCGGAGCTATTCCCTGTATGTCTCGTTCAGACTCGATAACATATCGATTATCATCAGTGCGATACAGTACAGCATCGAAAAATTCAGGAGTATGCCTCGTCTTGCATGAAATCCGTATAGCCCCTTCCTCATTCTTTTCAAACATATCAGTCTCAAATGGGTCTACCGTGATCCAATGCATTTCGTCCATATATATCACTTTGCCATACTGAAGTTTAGTGTCATAGCCATGACTTACGTAGACCACATTGTCACGAATATTTTTCCTGACGACAAACCATGGTCCACCTCCGAGTCCAAGACCCTTTCGCTGACCAATTGTATAGAACCAATAACCTTTATGTTCTCCTATTTTCTTGCCGGTTTCTATCTCTATGACCGGACCTTTCTTAGTGCCGAGCTTACGCTCCAGGAAATCGCTATAGTCTATCTTTCCAAGAAAACAGATGCCTTGACTATCCTTTCTTGTGGCATTGGGGAGTTGAGCTTCCTTGGCGGCCGCCCTAACCTCTTCCTTTGTCATGTCTCCCAAAGGAAAAATGATATGCGACAATTGCTTATAGCTGATTTGTGCGAGGAAATCGGTCTGGTCCTTAATCGGATCGGGAGCAGTAGCAAGCCAGTATTTTCCATCTTTTTCTAACACCTTGGCATAATGTCCGGTGGCTGTCTTGTCGAATTCATGACCCCAACGGTCTTCAAAAAAGCCGAATTTAATTATCTTATTGCACATCATGTCAGGATGTGGTGTAAGGCCCTCTTTGACTGTATTGAGAGTATATTGCATCACATATTCCCAATATTCCTCATGTAGAGAGACCACCTTGAATGGCAGACCATATTTCTTGGCTATAAGAGTGCACATCTCTATATCTTCTTCAGCTGTGCACTCACCCTCTCCATTATCCATACTTATACGGATATAAAAGAGATGCAAGTCATGCCCTTGCTTATAAAGACGGTCCACAGTCACTGCACTGTCAACTCCTCCTGATATTAAAACAGCTATCTTCATCACACCTCTTCAAGTTCATCCTCGCTATGATCTGACGAATGCAGAAGATGAAGCGACAGAAAATAGTCAACAGAAATCTTCCCGGGACCAACAAGAATAAGGAAGAAATAAATACCAAGAAACATAATCGGGAGATAGCCAGGTTGCTCCCAACTTAACTGGTAGGAGGCTTTTGTAGCTACATCATGGAGCAGATGATATTCGGCAAATGTCATAGCAATGAAAGGAGGGAGTATCATCACTCTTGTCAAGAATCCCGCCATTATAAAGACACTGCATACTATCTCTATACATATCATTATCCACAGTGAAGCTTCAGACGACATGCCTAATACCGATGGGAAAGTGTCCGCAAGCATTGAGGCATCATTTATCTGGCGGATACCGAATTGCAGAAGCATTATTCCTACAAAAAGACGTAGAAAGAGCCTACCGAGATTTGTATAACTATATCCCGTACTTGTAACATAAATCTTTTTGGGAAGACCGAGTACATTCTTTCTATACATAACCTATCAGTTTCTAAAAATATAATGTTTCTAATCAATTTATCAAAGATAAGGTTCTCGACATGGCTTCCATGACACTTATGTGTTTGCCTATGATTTTTCCATCAGAGCCGATCACGTAAATTTCCGGGATTTCCCTGATGTCATAGATGTCATCTATGGATTCGGAAGCACCTACTGTCCAGTTTTTAGGAAAGTCTGTCACATTCTCTTCCCATCCGGCATCAGGATCTGGGATAATAAAAAGAACATTGATCTTGCCATCAGAGACAGCCTTGTTGAAAGTAATGTTGGATTGCATCCGCAATTTCCCCATCCTGCACTCATCACAATCAGGATCTCCAAAGATTATGATAGTTGGGGTTGACATTGGAAAATACTGGGCAGTATCACCGTTTGGCCGCACGAAATCAAAGGATGCCGGAGTTTTTCCAATCAAAGAGTTCTCGAGTTGTTTGAGCTGATGCTCATAGCGTGCACGCTTAGTCTTTGGGAACTTCTTATTAGCCAAAGCTGAGCTTAGCATGCGGGCATATAATTCGTCAATCCAGAAATCTGCACGCGGACCATAGATGGTTTCCTCTGCCGCCTTTATCATCTGATAGGTAAGCATAGGATTTTTCTGTAGATTCTTCATCATCTTGTCTACTGCAGCCGTCACAACGTCCTTGTCTGCGTATTGGACTGTGGTCGCATATACATTAAATGCATGATTGAGTTTGTTTTGATCTACAGCCTCCTTGGTTTTCAAATCAAGTGGATTCCAGAAGTTGACTGCGAGCCAGTTGCATTTTTCACTAAACTCATTCAATTCTTCCGGAGCTACAGGATATTCAAAAAGTGGATCAACATACATGACTCCCGGCTCTATGAGTTCAGTGGAATCATTAGTCACCTGAGCGGAAGCCATTAAACTGCTTCCCATCAAGGCTAAAGCCGATATCAATATCTTTTTATTCATGATTTTTCATTTGATTGATAAGAGAATCAAGAGGTCGTCTGATTATTTTACGAAGCTTCCAGCCTCTATTTTTCATTTCATCTTCAATAAAAGGTTTGAGTTCATTTGCAACTGATCCCACAAAACCTATTCCCTCTTCTTTAAGTTCCCTTTCGGAATAAGAAACGAATTCCCTATCGAAAAAACATCTTATCTGTGTCTCAACAATAGAATTAATGTATGGATTGGAAATATTGTCAATGATAAACGGCATAAATCCTGATATCCATCTATTTGGGGAGGGTTTCCTATAAAGATGATTCACCACGTCGCTTACCGACAGGGAATACCTATTTTCAAATTGCTCTATGATATCTTGTGGAGCTATTTTCTTATAAACATCGGCTAACAAACGCCTGCAGAAAGCCACTCCTCCACCTTCATCATCAAGAAGATATCCGAGGGATGCAGATTTCCTGTCGATTTCCTTGCCATTATAGTGACAAGAATTGCTGCCTGTGCCCATTATGCACGCGATGCCTGGTTCAGACCCCAGCAATGCCATTGCCGCTCCAGTCATATCACTGTCTGCCTTGATATCACGGCATGAAAATGACTCCGATAGAATTGCCTCCATCTTTCCTGCTATGGAAGGAGACCCAATGCCAGCTCCGAAAAAACGGATTTTGTCGAAAGACTCACCCAGAGAAGCTCGCACTAAGCGAAGCTCCTCTTCTATCATATCAGTGTCGTGATGCAAAGGACTAATGCCTATACCAGAGTAAAATTCTTCCTCGTCACCGGATGTTTTGCCGAGTGTGAGTTTTACCCAATCTGTCTTAGTAGCGCCTGCATCAGCTATAAGTATTTTCATTTTCTTATTTTTGTATATTCACCACAAAATTAATAAAAACGGACTAATTATACAAATAATATAAATTGAACTTTGATTATATTGGTTCTAAAAATATAAATTTTATCTTTTTTTATGAATTTTCATTGTCTTTATCTTATTTTTTGTTAATTTTGCAACAAGCAAAAATAACAGTTCACATTTCAGGCGAACAAATCACAACCTTAAATTTATAACATGAGAACAAATCAACTAATCAAGCGGAGCATGCTATATGCTCTTCTGGCAAGTGGCTTTGCCTCAGCTCCATTCTTTGCATTGGGAAAAGGAAACTCAGACGATGGCCTGAAACCCTATTTCTCAACACCTGAGACAAAAAGTGCCACGCCGAATGCCGATGGTTTTATTGGGAGATGGCTTATGCTCGAACCTATAGATAAACCCAATAGAAGCAATACTGTCTTCACTGACAGCTATTTGAAAGAGGCTTTCAATACGGAATATTTTCCCGGGCAGTTTGCTTCCTTGCCAAAGGCGGGGCAGAAAGTGAAGGTTGGGAAACAAACTCTTAAATGGCATTCCCTTGACAGCAACCTTTTCAATGTGAAACTTTTCAGGTTCGCAACAGGGCTTGAAAAGCAATATTACGGTGTCCTTTTCTGGGTTGTCACCGCTATCGATTGCGAGGAGGATATTCCGGATGTCAGAATGTCGGTTGGCTCAAATTCCGCTTCTATGTGGTGGCTTAATGGTGAGGAGGTAGTACTTCTTTCCGGCGACCGCAGAATGGTGATGGACGACTGTCTGTCGAAACGCCTTACTTTAAAAAAGGGTCGGAATATCATAAGAGGAGCCATCATTAATGGTCCCGGTATGAGTGATTTCTGCCTACGCTTCATCAACGAAGATGGAAAACCAGTCACCAACTTCACAATCAGTAATCTTTAAAACCATGAAATCCAAGATATTTTTATATTTGCCGACAGCACTTATGTGTCTTACGGCGACGAATCTTAATGCACAGACAGGTGAACCTTATATCCATGATCCGTCTACAATAATGAAATGTGATGGTAAATATTACACTTTCGGTACAGGTGGAGGCGGATTGATCTCAGATGATGGCTACCACTGGCATGCCGGCGGTGTAAGGCCTGGAAGAGGCGCAGCTCCGGATGTTGTCAAGATTGGCGATAGGTATCTGATATCCTACAGCGCCACCGGTGGTGGCCTGGGTGGAGGACACAGCGGTAAAGTGCTCACTATGTGGAATAAGACTCTCGATCCAAATTCTCCAGATTTTGAATATTCCGAACCAATCGAGGTGGCATATTCAGAAGAAAATGAAGACTGCGATGCAATTGACCCCGGACTTCTTCTTGATCCCACAACCGGAAGACTCTGGCTTTCATATGGTACATATTTCGGATTCATCCGTCTCATAGAGCTTGATCCTGCTACTGGAGCCAGAAAGGAAGGGAATGAGCCTATCAACATCGCAATTGATTGTGAGGCCACCGATCTTCTTTATCGCAACGGATGGTATTATCTTCTTGGAACTCATGGCACTTGCTGCGACGGCCCTAACTCCACCTATAACATTGTAGTTGGAAGATCCCGCAATGTAGAGGGTCCATATCTTGACAATATGGGGCGTGATATGCTCGAAGGTGGCGGTAAGATGGTGGCATGTTCTGGCAACAGACGCACAGGAGCAGGACATTTCGGAAGATATATAGAGGATGATGGAGTGGAAAAAATGTCTTGTCATTTCGAGGCTGATTTCGATATGGGCGGAAGAAGTGTACTCGCTGTTATGCCTCTTTTATGGAAAAACGATTGGCCTGTGGCAGGAGATCCTTTCGTTGAGGACACATATGAAATAGAATCCGAGCGACGTGGATATGGTCTGGAGCTTGCAGTTGATTTCGTAAGAATGCAAGGTGGGCTGCACAGATTCTGGGAACCTCAGAAAGAACCTATCGAACCTCTTGCCGACCAAAAACTTGAAGACGTGATCGGAACTTGGCCGTCAGGAGATATCGACGTCAGGATTGGCGACTACATGTTCCGGCCTCATCAGAAATGGACTGTTACTGCTGTGCCTGATGCAGGAGGCTATCTCGGAGCTCCTTATTATAAGATTACTATTGAGGGGACTGACCGTGCTCTTGCAGCTACTGCAGATAAGGAAGTTTCAACAGTAGAGCATTTCACTGGCGCTGACGAACAGCTTTGGAGAATAGAACAACTTATCGACGGAACTTACCGGATAATGCCAAAGTCAGTTCCAGGTTGTGACGAAGATCTTGCACTTGTATCTTTGGGCGACAGCACACCATCATTAGGAAAATTTGACTTCTCAAGCGACAACTCAAAGTGGAATTTCAGAAAACGTTGATTTGCTATGAAAAAGTATTTTTCAATTGGTCTCACATTATTTGCTTCCAGTCTTTGTGCTCAGAATCCAATAATCCACGACCAATTTACAGCTGACCCTACAGCGAGGGTATTCAATGGCAAGATGTACCTCTACCCTTCCCATGACATTGTCAGCCCTATAGATGACTTAAAAGACTGGTTTTGCATGGCTGATTATCACGTTTTTTCATCTGATAATCTTGTAGATTGGACCGACCATGGTGTCATACTTACACAAAACAACATTCCTTGGGTTAAGCCAAACTCTTATGCCATGTGGGCTCCAGACTGCGTGGAGAAGAATGGAAGATATTACTTTTATTTTCCAGCTTCTCCGAAGGATATGGAGCGTGGATTTGGTATTGGAGTCGCAATTGCTGAAGCTCCAGAGGGACCATTCATGGCGTTGCCCCGACCGATAAAGGGAGTGATGGGAATTGATCCATGTGTGCTTCTTGATGATGACGGAAACAGCTACCTTTATTGGAGCGGTATGGGCATATCTGTGGCAAAGCTGAAAGACAATATGATGGAACTTGAATCCGAACCAAAGAGAATAGAGGGACTGCCAGAAGGTTTCAAGGAGGGCCCATTTGCTTTCAAGCGTAATGGGCATTATTACCTGACTTTCCCCTGGGTTAAGGATAAGACTGAGACTTTGGCATATGCTATGGCAGACAATCCTTATGGTCCATTTGAGTTCAAGGGAATCATAATGGATGAATCTCCTACCGGATGCTGGACCAATCATCACTCACTTGTAGAAAAAGATGGTGAATGGTATCTCTTCTATCATCATAATGATTATTCTCCCGACATGGATAAGCGTCGCTCAGCAAGAATAGACGTGGTTACGTTTAATTCTGATGGAACGATCAACAAGGTGAACCCTACGCTTCGTGGAGTCGGAACAAGCGATGCAAGAAAACGTGTGCAGATTGACAGATACAGTGCTGTCAGTCCCAATGGAATCAAACTGAATTTCCTCGATAAAAATGATACATTCAAAGGATGGGCGGCAGAATTCTCGAAAAAAGGAGCATGGCTCCGCTATGATCGAGTCGATTTCGGTCAGCGACCAGTAAAAGACGTTTCTTTAAGGGTCCTTAGTCAGAAAGGATGCACTATGAAAATCAGCGATTCCGAAGGTAAAGTCATAGCCTATATGGCTGTAGCTCCAGGCAAGGAATGGAAGACAGTGACAGCTCCTGTGACCTTCTCGCCTCAAGGATTGACCGATCTCATTGTTACTATGACAAAAGGAAACAAGGCAGAAGTGGACTGGTTAGGTTTTGATGCCCTTCCTCTTGAGAAGGGTGCGATGACTACCGGAGAATATAGAAATTATTTCAAGGATCTCGGATATTCGGAAAAGGCAATCACTGACAAGCTCAATGAAATATTTCAGGGAGTCTTTTATGGACCGAACAAGGTTTATTTTGAGGCGAGTGATACCACAGCTTACATCAGTGATTTAAAAAATCATGATGTCCGCACAGAAGGGATGTCTTATGGGATGATGATCGCTGTGCAACTTGACAAGAAGGATATTTTCGACAAATTATGGCGTTGGGCGAAAAAATATATGCAACACCAAGATGGTCCGAATGAAGGGTATTTCGCATGGAGTTGCAAGACCGATGGAACTCCTAATTCCCTTGGATCTGCATCGGATGGAGAATTATACTTTATAACCTCTCTCATTTTTGCCTCTAACCGTTGGGGCAACGACACGGGAATAGACTATCTTTCGGAGGCCCGCAATATTCTTGACAAATCTATGCAGAAAACTGGGATGGATCGAGTGTCTCCCCTTATCAATATAGAGGAGAAGCTCATTACTTTCACTCCTGATCCTTGGGGTGGAAGCTATACAGACCCCTCTTATCATATTCCAGCATTTTATGATGTCTGGGCAAAGTGGGCAAATGATGGAAGAAGCAATTTCTGGAAATCGTGTGCTGATAAAAGCCGCAAATATCTTCATAAGGCAACTCATCCGGTTACAGGATTGACTCCGGATTATTCAGCTTACGATGGCTCGCCACGCGGAAATAGATTTATAGTTGGAGACGACTTCAGGTTTGATTCCTGGAGAGTGCCTTTAAATATAGCTATTGACTATGCATGGAGCGGTGTTGACGGTGAGTGGCAGCGTGGCTATGCTGACAGGATTCAAGATTTTTTCTATAATGAAGGAATCGACAGTTTTGTTGACCAATATAAAACTGATGGAAGTCAAGTTGAGAGAGTATTGGGAGCTGGAGAATATCAGGCTCTCCGACATTCTGTAGGACTTGTTGGCACACTGGGTGCTGCTTCTCTTGCAGCTACAGATCCGAAGTCAAAGGAATTTGCTGCGCGGCTTTGGGATTCCAAACATGAACCATACGAAGACGGATATTTTGATGCCTATTATGACGGTTTATTACGTCTTTTCTCCTTCATGCTATTAAGTGGAAATTATAGAGCTATAGCTCCGAATGATTAACGATTATTATCAATAATCGATTATAAAACAAATGCGGTCTCTGGTGAATCCAAAGACCGCATTATTAGTGTATTTCAAGTATAAATCAATAATTATCTGGGTGAAGTTCGAAGAATGCTTGTGGATGGCCGCAAACAGGACATACCTTAGGAGCAGTCTTTCCGATATGAATATGTCCACATTCGAGACACATCCACATGCGGTCGCCGTCGCGAGAGAACACGATTCCGTCTTCGATGTTTTTCAAGAGTGTGCGATAGCGCTCCATATGAGTCTTTTCGATCGCACCGACCATCTCAAATTTCTTTGCGATTTCTGTAAACCCTTCTTCACGGGCAATTTTAGCGAAACCTACGTACATGTCTTCCCATTCGTATTCCTCACCAGCTGCTGCATCCTTAAGGTTTTCGGGTGTTGCTGGTACGTCGCCATCGTGGAGATACTTAAACCATATCTTAGCGTGGGTGTGTTCGTTCTTTGCAGTTTCATCGAAGATATCGCCTATCTGCTCGTATCCGTCTTTTCTTGCTTTTTTAGCATAGAATGAGTATTTTACACAGGCCTGTGATTCTCCTGCGAATGCTGACTTCAGACATTCTTCCGTCTTACTTCCTTTAAGTTCTTTCATAGTTTATTTTTATATTTTATAGGTTTTGATTCTTGTTATCAAAACAAACTCGCTTTGCGAAAGGTTTATTATTTTTGTCAATTTATATCGCAAATGATCAATCTTTCCGAATTTAGATATTTTTTGACCCTTCCCTCGTAGACTATTAGAGAAAATTATGTAAAATCGTTTTAAGATTTGTGATTTTTTTATTAACTTTGCCATTTTGAAAGCAATTTACAACACTAAAGGACGCTTTATGGAAATAAAAGACAAGTCTACATCCCAACATAAGAAAAAGGAGTCCACTCAAACATCACTGAAATCTTTCAGACGATTGTTGGCTGTGATCTCAATTCTTCTGATTACTCCACTATTCCTCGACTTTACAGGAACATGGCAAGCTCTTTTTGGATGGATGGCGAAGATTCAGTTTCTTCCGGCAGTGCTTTCCTTAAATGTTCTTGTGATTTTGGCGTTGATTATCCTTACCTTGCTTATGGGGCGCCTATATTGCTCTGTGATTTGTCCTTTAGGTATCATGCAGGATGGTTTCGGATGGTTTGGTAAGAAAGCTAAGAAAAACAGATATTCTTATTCCAAACCTAAAAATATTCTCCGATATACATTCCTCGGCATCATGGTGATAGCCATAATATCAGGAATCAATTCAATGGTAGCCCTTCTTGCTCCCTATAGCGCATATGGCAGGATTGTATCAAGTATTCTTAAGCCTGTTTGGATTTGGGGCAACAATATTCTTGCTTCATGGGCAGAGCAACATCAAAGCTATGCTTTCTATAATGTGGAGTATTGGCAAAATGGCTATGGCGTGCTGATTGTAGCGGTTGTCACATTGATTGCTTTGGCTATACTTGCATGGCGCAATGGCAGGACATATTGCAATACCATTTGCCCTGTCGGAACAATTCTTGGGTTCTTTTCGCGTTTCTCAATTTTCCGAATTGTTATCGATAAGTCGAAGTGTGTTGATTGTAAACTTTGTTCACGCAATTGTAAGTCATCATGTATTGATATTTCTAATCATGATATTGATTATTCACGCTGTGTGTCTTGTTTCGATTGTATTGGCAAGTGCAATGAGGGAGCTATTTCATATAAGTATGTAGGTATAAAAACAGTAAAGTCAATTTCTGGGAAAGAAAATATGGATGGTTCTCGCCGTCAATTCCTGTCTGTGGCGGCTCTTGTCGGAACTACTACAGCTCTTTCTGCAGCTGACAAGACCGTAGATGGAGGTCTTGCTGCAATAGAAGACAAAAAGATACCGGAACGCAAGACTCGTATCGTCCCTCCTGGAGCGATAAGCTTGAGAAACCTTCATAATCACTGCACGGCATGCCAGCTTTGTGTCTCAGCTTGTCCGAACGGAGTTTTGAGGCCGATGATGGATTTAGAAAACTTCATGCAGCCAGAATCTTCCTATGAGCGTGGATATTGCCGACCTGAATGTACGCGTTGTTCAGATGTTTGCCCAACTGGTGCTATCAGACCAATTGATACTGCCGACAAGTCTTCGATTCAGATCGGACACGCAGTTTGGGTTAAGGCCAATTGTGTGCCTCTCACAGATGGTGTGGAATGTGGCAACTGCGCACGCCACTGCCCCACTGATGCCATTACTATGGTGGAGGCCGGTAATGGACATAAGATACCGGCTATAAACACGGAAAGATGCATCGGTTGTGGAGCTTGCGAAAATCTATGCCCGGCTCGTCCTTTTAGTGCCATTTATGTAGAAGGTCATGAGAACCATCGGATTATTTAATGTTTAACGAGGATTTTTCAGATATGAGCAATAAGATTAATCGTAGGGAATTTCTTAAGAGATTTGGTATAGGAACCTCGTTGACAGGTTTGGCAATAGCGGGATGTAAGAACGCTGAAAAAAAGATAGTGGCCACTCCTGAATCCGAAGGAGGAGAAATGACTTATCGAATAAATCCAAAGACTGGGGAAAAGGTTTCAATCCTCGGTTATGGATGCATGCGTTGGCCTACCAAACCAGCAGAAAATGGTAATGAAGGAGAAGAAGAATTAGACCAGGAGATGATAAATCGCCTCGTAGACATAGCTCTTGAAAATGGAGTGAATTATTTCGATACGTCGCCAGCCTATTGCCAAGGAAAGTCGGAAGGAGCTACAGGAATTGCTTTGAGCCGTCACCCCAGAGAAAGCTATTACATAGCCACAAAACTGTCTAATTTCGCACCTCAGACTCAATCAAGGGAAGCTTCGATTGCTATGTATAATAATTCCTTGAAGGAACTTCAGACGGATTATATCGACTACATGTTGCTTCATGCAGTTGGAGGTGGCGGATTGGACAATCTTAATCAAAGATATATCGACAATGGTATCCTTGATTTCCTTCTTGAAGAAAGAGAAAAAGGACGGATTAAAAATCTGGGATTCTCCTATCATGGCGATATTGAGGTGTTTGATTATCTTCTCTCGAAGCATGATGAGTATAAGTGGGATTTCGTGCAGATCCAGCTTAACTATATGGATTGGAAACGCTCAAAAGACGAGGAACCTCTTAGTGTCAATGCTCACTATCTATACGATGAACTTGAAAAACGTGGGATTCCGGCAGTAATCATGGAACCTCTCTTGGGAGGACGACTTGCAAAAGTGCCTGATAATATTGCCCATAGGCTCAAGCAGCAGAATCCTGAAGAGAGTGTGGCATCATGGGCGTTTCGTTTTGCCGGGACACACCCAGGTGTGCTTACGGTATTGAGTGGCATGACATATATGGAGCATCTTGAAGATAATCTTCACACATATAGTCCCCTTGATCCTCTTTCAGAAGAAGAGTTAGCATTTCTTCAGGAGACTGCTGATATAATGAAGCAATATCCAACAGTGCCTTGCAATGATTGCAAATACTGCATGCCATGTCCTTATGGCATTGACATACCTGCAAATCTTCTTCACTACAATAAGTGTGTAAATGAAGATAATATCCCCACTACGAGGCAGTCTCGTCAGTATGCGCAAGCACGAAAGGCATTTCTTGTAGAATATGACCGCTCTGTTCCCAAATTGCGGCAGGCGAGCCACTGCATCGGATGCGGACAATGTGCTCCTCATTGTCCACAAGACATCGACATCCCAGGAGAATTACATCGCATTGATGAATATGTGGAGAAGCTCAAACAACAGACACTCTGAGTTTGAAATTTCATTATGTTATATAACATATGTTGATGTCTAAATTTTTTGAAGAAATAATTGGCAAATTGATATTATTTGATTAAATTTGCACTTGTGAATAGTAGTTCATATTAACATTGAGATAGTAAACATTCATACATCTAAATTAAATAAAGATGAAGAAACACAATTTCTATGCAGGCCCATCCATTTTGAGCCAGTACACAATCAAGAATACAGCGGACGCTATCATCGACTTCGCTGACATGGGTCTTTCGATCCTTGAAATCTCTCACCGTAGCAAACAATTCCAGGCCGTGGTTGACGAGGCTGTCGCTCTTGTAAAGGAGTTGCTCGAAGTGCCTGAAGGATATAGCGTCCTTTTCCTTGGTGGCGGTGCAAGTCTACAGTTCGCAATGGCTCCTATGAACTTCCTCAATACTAAGGCTGCATATCTTGACACCGGCGTATGGGCTTCTAAGGCCATCAAAGAAGCAAAGCTTTTTGGAGAGGTTGATGTTGTAGCTTCTGGTAAGGATTCCAAGTACACAGTTATTCCTACCGGATGGACTGTTCCTTCTGATGTAGACTACTTCCATTACACATCAAACAATACTATTTACGGAACAGAAATCCGCAAGGATCCAGAAGTTCCCGTACCGATGATCTGCGACATGAGCTCAGATATATTCTCACGCCCAGTTGACGTAAGCAAATACGATCTCATCTATGCAGGCGCACAGAAGAACCTTGCTCCTTCTGGCGTGACTATTTGCATCGTGAAAGACGCTGCTCTCGACAAGGTAAGCCGAGTGATTCCTACTATGCTCAAATATAAGACCCACGTTGACAAGGGCTCTATGTTCAATACTCCTCCGGTACTTCCTATCTTTGCCGCTCTGCAGACTCTCAAATATTACAAGAGCCTCGGTGGCATCCGCGAGATAGAGAAGATGGATCTTGCAAAGGCCGCTCGTCTCTATGAGGCAATCGACACAAGCAAGATGTTTGTGGCCACTGTCCAGGATAAGGCTTCACGTTCTATCATGAATGTATGCTTCGTAATGAAGCCGGAATATGCTGAATTTGAGAAAGACTTCATCGATTTCGCTACTTCCAAGGGCATCATCGGCATCAAGGGTCATCGTGATGTAGGTGGTTTCCGCGCATCTCTCTACAATGCTCTTCCAATGGAGTCAGTTGATGCACTCGTGGAATGCATGCATGAGTTTGAATCACTTCACTAAACAATAAACAATTAAACGATTAAACAAATCGTATGAAAATTTTAGTATTTACAGAAAAGCCTTTTGCTTCTAATGCGGTTAAGGCTATTGAAAATACAGTCAATGCGAGTGGCAATGAGCTTGAACTCGTGGAGATGGGCACACGTGAGGATCTTCTTAATGCAGTTAAGGATGTAGAAGGACTCATCGTACGCAGTGACAAAGTGGATGCAGAGGTAATGGAACATGCTCCGAAGCTGAAGGTTATTGTCCGCGCTGGAGCCGGATATGACAACATCGACCTTGAGGCTGCCACAAAGCATGGCATCTGCGTCATGAACACTCCTGGCCAGAACTCTAATGCTGTTGCAGAACTCGTCTTTGGTATGGTTGTCATGATGTGCCGTAATATGTATAATGGTAAATCTGGCTCAGAGCTTAAGGGCAAGAACCTTGGTATATATGCATTTGGTCAGGTTGGTCGTAACGTGGCAAGAATCGCCAAAGGTTTTGGAATGAACATTTCTGCTCTCGACAAGTTTGTGGATGATGCAGTTATGGAAGCCGAGGGTGTGCGCCCTGTGCATGATGTAGATGCACTCTTCTCAGAGAATGATTTCGTGTCTCTCCACATTCCGGCAACTGCAGAGACAAAAGGAAGTATCGGCTACGACCTCGTGATGAAGATGCCTAAGGGTGGTGTGCTTATCAACACTGCACGTAAGGAAGTGATTGACGAGGCTGGTCTGATGAAAGCTCTTGAAGAGCGTCCCGACCTCCGCTATGTCAGCGATATCAAGCCGGATACTGCAGAGGAATTCGAGAAGAAATTCGGTGCGCGCGTATTCTTCACTCCTAAGAAAATGGGAGCACAGACTGCCGAAGCCAATTTCAATGCAGGCGTAGCTGCAGCAGAGCAGGTGATAGCTTACCTCAAGGATGGCTGGAACAAATATCAGGTAAATAAATAAAATCCTTCACATAACGATGAAGAGGCTGTCTAAACTTTTAGGCAGCCTCTTTACGTTTTCTAAATTGTTTTGTTTATTTCACATTTTTCAGTTTTTCGGTGTTCTTCTCGATTATCTCGTCAGAAACATGATAATTGGAAAGGTCGCCGGAGATATAGCTGTCGTAAGCTGCCATATCGATCAGACCATGACCGGAGAGATTGAAGAGTATTACAGGTGCTGTACCTTCTTCATTTGCCTTCTTAGCCTCGCGGATTGCAGTTGCTATGGCATGAGAGCTCTCTGGAGCTGGAATGATACCTTCTGTCTGTGCAAAGAGAGTAGCAGCAGCAAAAGTCTCAAGCTGAGGAATGTCAACAGCTTCTATCAAATCTTGGCTCTTAAGCTGACTTACTACAGATCCGGCACCATGATAACGCAAGCCTCCTGCATGGATATTTGCTGGAGCAAAATCGTGGCCTAATGTATACATTGGGATCATTGGAGTATATCCTGCCTCATCACCGAAATCATAACGTAGTTTTCCTCTTGTCAGTTTGGGACATGATTCCGGTTCTGCGGCTATGAAGCGAGTGTTGCGTTCTCCGCTGAAATTATGCCGCAAGAATGGGAATGAAATACCAGAGAAGTTACTTCCACCTCCGAAGCATCCAATCACGATGTCTGGGTACTCCCCTGCCATCTCCATCTGTTTTTCTGCTTCAAGACCAATTACTGTCTGGTGAAGAGCCACATGATTGAGAACAGAACCAAGTACATACTTACAGTTTTCTGTTGCCATTGCAAGCTCTACAGCCTCTGAGATAGCAGTTCCAAGTGAACCTTGATAAGTTGGATTCTCGGTGATTATCTTGCGACCAGCCTTTGTTGACATGGAGGGTGAAGCTATTACTTCAGCTCCATATGTCTGCATTATAGAACGGCGGTATGGTTTTTGGTTGAATGAAACCTTAACCATGTAAACGGCAAGGTTAAGTCCGAAATGCTTGGCAGCGAGAGAGAGGGCTGCTCCCCATTGTCCAGCACCGGTCTCAGTAGTAATGTTAGTGACTCCCTCTTTCTTGCAGAAATATGCCTGAGGTATTGCGGAATTCAGTTTATGACTTCCTACGGGACTTACACTTTCATTCTTAAAATATATGTGAGCTTTTGTTCCAAGAGCCTTTTCAAGTCCCCTTGCACGAACAAGTGGCGTAGGACGATAGATCTTATACATCTCTCTCACTTCTTCTGGAATCTCAATAAACCGGTCTGTATCGTTCAATTCCTGTAGTGATGCCTCTTTTGAGAAAAGTGGCATAAGATCCTCAGCTTTCAGAGGTTCGCCAGTGCCGGGGTTTATCATGGGTTGTGGCTTCACCGGCATGTCGGCTACGATGTTATACCATGCGGTAGGTATATCTTTCTCCTGTAGGAGAAATTTTTTAGATTCCATACTAAAATAGTTGTTATTGTTTGAATAAATATTGAATATGCGATAAAATTATGCATAATATTACATTATTCTGCATATCTATATAACAAAATATTTTGAAAATCTATCATGTATAAAATAAAATAGATTTAAGAATTGCACATTAGGACTACTTTTTGTAATTTTGCACTATGATTACAGCATCACAGAAAAAAAGAGAAAATATTGCGGAATATCTGCTTTATATGTGGCAGATAGAAGATTTGATCAGGGCTTTTGGCCTGGATCTTGATCGCATTCAGGAAAATATAGTTAATAAGCATGAAGGGCTTTCTGAAGAGCAGCGCAAGGAAATGACTGAGTGGTATGAGTCGCTTATCGACATGATGCGTCGTGAAGGTGTAGTGGAAAAAGGACACCTGCAGCTCAACAAGAATGTCATTATAGCACTCGACGACCTCAACGCGAGGTTGGTGAAGGATCCGAAATATGCAAAATATGCAGCGGAATATTATAAGATTCTTCCTCTTATAGTAGAACTTCGCGCAAAAGCTGGTGAGAACAAGGCAGGCGAGATGGAAACTCTATTCAATTTCCTCTATGGCATACTTATGCTTAGGATTCAGGGAAAGGAAATATCAAAAGAGACTCTGGATGCGGCCAATGAAGTATCGCATTTCTTGGGTACTCTCGCGCAATATTATAAAAAAGACTTCAACAACGAGCTTGACCTTGAATAAGACATGTCTGAAGAATTAAATAAAGAAATAGCACGACGTCGTACGTTTGCAATTATCTCCCATCCTGACGCCGGTAAGACTACCCTCACTGAAAAATTGCTGCTTTTCGGTGGCGCTATCCACGTAGCAGGAGCCGTGAAAAGCAATAAGATTAAGAAGACTGCTACATCCGACTGGATGGAGATAGAAAAGCAGCGTGGTATCTCTGTTGCTACCTCAGTGATGGGTTTTAACTATAAGGATTATAAAATTAACATCCTTGACACTCCTGGTCACCAGGACTTCGCGGAAGATACATTTCGTACGTTGACAGCCGTAGACTCGGTAATAATCGTAGTTGACGTGGCTAAGGGTGTAGAGACACAGACCCGTCGTTTGATGGAGGTTTGCCGCATGAGGAAGACTCCGGTGATTATCTTCGTCAACAAACTTGACCGTGAAGGTCGGGATCCGTTTGACATCCTTGATGAACTTGAACAGGAACTGAAGATATCAGTGCGTCCTCTCTCTTGGCCAATTAATATAGGAGAGAAGTTCAAGGGTGTCTATAATATTTATGAGCATGGTCTTGATCTTTTCACTCCTTCCAAACAGACAATAAGCGAGCGTGTTGAGATTGAGGATGTCAACTCCCCTATTGTTGATGAGCTCGTAGGTAAAGCTGATGCTGACAAACTGCGTGAGGATCTTGAACTCATTGAAGGGGTCTATCCAGAGTTTGACAAAGAGGCTTATCTTCGCGGTGAAGTGGCTCCAGTATTCTTTGGTTCTGCTCTCAATACTTTCGGGGTTAAGGAACTTCTTGACTGCTTCTGCGAGATTGCCCCAGCCCCTCTACCTATTGATGCTGTGGAACGCACGGTGGATCCAAAGGAAGAAGCATTCACAGGATTTGTCTTCAAGATACATGCCAACATGGATCCGAATCATCGAAGTTGTATCGCTTTCGTCAAGATATGCAGCGGCAAATTTGAACGCAATGTCAACTACAAGCATGTGCGTCAGAATAAAATGATGAAATTTGCGGCGCCTACAGCTTTCATGGCTCAGAAAAAGAATATCGTGGATGAGGCTTATCCAGGGGATATTGTTGGTATTCCAGATACAGGTAATTTCAAGATTGGAGACACCTTGACTTCAGGGGAAAATCTACATTTCAAGGGACTCCCTTCTTTCTCTCCTGAAATGTTCAAGTATCTTGAGAATGCTGATCCGATGAAAGCAAAGCAACTTGACAAGGGCATCAATCAGCTTATGGATGAAGGTGTCGCGCAGATGTTTATCAACCAGTTTAATGGACGGAAGATTATCGGTACGGTCGGACAATTGCAATTTGAAGTAATCCAGTATCGTCTTTTACATGAATATGGTGCACAGTGTCGCTGGGAGCCCATCAGCCTTTATAAGGCATGTTGGATAGAAAGCGACGACCAAGAAGCTCTTGAGGCCTTCAAGAAACGTAAATACCAATTCATGGCAAAAGACAAAGAAGGACGCGATGTGTTCATGGCAGACAGCAACTATGTCCTCCAGATGGCCCAAACCGACTTCCCAAAAATCCGCTTCCATTTCTCCTCCGAATTTTAATTTGAATTCAATTAAATAAAAATAGCCTGTTGAATTTTTCAGCAGGCTATTTTATTTTAGGTTTTAGTTTATTCTATCACAACGTTTTCGGAGTCGTTGGTGATGAAGAGTGGACGGTCATCGGGAGAGGAGGACTCTATCGAGATGTTGCGGAAGAAGATGTCTTTGGTGTGATTGAGCCAGAACCCTTGTGCCGGAAGGATTCCCCACATAGTTGATTCTGGATAATCCTTTATTTTTTCATCGGTAGGAGCCGGTGTGATAGGTTGACCTCCCGCATGTCGGATTTTAATATCGTGTAGCAGTATGTCTTTGACTGGATGTCCGGCAAGTCCTGTTATCGAACTTCCTGTCGGCCCTGCATCTTCTATCAGGATATCATGAAGCACAACTCCACTGATTGATCCTATTCCTTCAATTGGATGGTCTTTTGAATAGGGTCGTGCACGATCGGCAAGACGAATGAAGATGGGCGATTCTGTACCTTTAATAGTAATGTCGGAGATATCTATGTTGTGCATCGTGCCTCCATCCACTATCTCAAGTGAAATCGCAGAATGTCCTATGCCACCTGGATATCCAAAAAACTGAGATGACTGATCTGAGGATGGCTTGACGGCTATCCCGCGGATAATAATATTGCGGAAACCTCCGTTAGTTTCCGTGCCAAGTTTGATAGCATTGCAATGTGATGAAACCACACAGTTGGAAATGACAATATCTTCGCAAAGACGAGGGGAAGTGCTCTTGAGCGTTATGGCATCATCATCAGAATCAGCTATCATATTAGTCACGGTGACATTATGGCATCCGTCCAGATCCAGGGCATCATTATTGTAGTTGTTGCGGTTGAATACCGTTATGCCATCAATACGAAGTCGGTCACAGGCAAGATAATGCTGCATCCAGCAACCGGAATTTTTAAGAGTGATTCCTCTGACAGTGATGTCTTTGCCCCGAATGATGCGCAACAGATGTGGACGTGTGATACCTTCATCATTCCAAGAAAGCTTTGGGAATGCTTTGCCACGTCCGTCGATTGTTCCGGAACCAGTAATCGAAACGTTTTCCACAGAATCAGCATAAATTAGCTGAATGGTCGGAATGCCTGTACGAAGAGATACATAACTGCTTGTTATCGGCGTGTAGTCTTGTATATTTGTGCTCCCATAGAGTGTTGCTCCCTCTTCAAGATAAAGATGCACATTACTTTTTAGCTGTATAGAGCCTGTCTTGAAGTCACCGGATGGCACCACTACCCTGCCACCTCCCGACTTTGAACATTCGTCGATGGCTTTCTGGATTGCATAAGTTGAGAGTATTGTAGTGTCAGCTACTGCTCCGTAATCTGAAATATTGAAAGTGCGAGCTGACAAAGACAAGTTAGCAAAAGCAATAAGGGATAAAAATAATCGAAGCTTCATGGTTAAGAAGTTTAATGGCTATTTATTGCAAAATTAGCAAATAATTTCTTTTGTGCAAAATTTTCAATTAAATATAAAATGATACTACAATCATTGTTTGCTTAAGTATTAGTTTTTTATTACCTTTGCAAGTGAAATATAAATCAGATGATAAAATGAAGAAGATTGTAACAATAGCGGCTTTGCTGCTGACAATTATGTGCATTAGTGCTCAGACAAAAGTGAAGGTATATGATGAGACAATAAATCCGAATACCCAAATTACAGAAGCTATAACCAAAGCTTCCTCTAACGGGAAGTTTGTTGTAGCTCAATTAGGTGGCAACTGGTGTAAATGGTGCATCAGATTTGCAAAGTTCGTGGAGGCTGATCCTGAAATCAAGAAACTGGTAGACGATAATTTCGAATTTATACACGTCAACTACAATCCGCGTAATCCGGAATCTACTATCGAGGAGGCATCTACAAAAGCAGCCTTGAAAAGATTAGGTAATCCTGTCCGTTTCGGATATCCTGTATTGGTAGTGCTTGATACCGAAGGCAATGTCATACATACTCAAGATTCCGGTTTTCTTGAGTCAGGCGATGGATATGACAAAGAAAAAGTCACCCGCTTCTTTGAAACTTGGACTCCTGAAGCTGTCAAGTCATCAAAAATGTAATCTGAAAAAGATTCTTGCATATTTCTGAAAAAAATTGTAATTTTGCATACTGATTAAAATATATCAGCATGGAGACAAAATACATTTTTGTTACCGGAGGTGTCGTTTCTTCCCTTGGAAAGGGAATTATTTCCTCCTCTCTCGCCTGTCTGCTCAACGCACACGGCTATCGGGTTACTATCCAAAAATTTGATCCTTACATCAATATTGATCCAGGTACCCTTAATCCCTACGAACACGGTGAATGTTACGTAACAGAAGATGGTCATGAGGCCGACCTCGATTTGGGCCATTACGAACGGTTTACAAACGTACCGACTTCCCGGGCCAATAACGTGACTACCGGACGCATTTATCAAAATGTTATAGACAAGGAGCGTCATGGTGACTATCTGGGAAAGACAGTTCAAATCATTCCACATATTACCGATGAGATTAAGAGAAATGTAAAACTCCTTGGAGATACCGGTAAGTTTGATTTCATCATTACAGAAATCGGAGGCACCGTCGGCGACATCGAATCTCTCCCATTCCTTGAAGCAGTCCGACAGTTAAGATGGGAACTTGGTGACAGCTCACTTTGCATTCATCTTACTTATGTGCCTTATCTCCATGCTGCAAAGGAACTCAAGACTAAGCCCACCCAGCACTCCGTCAAACAACTTCAGCAGCTCGGTATTCAGCCAGATGTTCTCGTTTTGCGTACAGAACACGATGTTCCGGAAGGAATGAGAGCTAAAATCGCTCAGTTCTGTAATGTTGCAAAGGATGCTGTAATTCAGTCGCTCGACTGTCCGAGCATATATGAAGTGCCTCTGATGCTTCATAGTCAGGATATGGATGAAATAGTCCTTCGGAAAATGCATGTCCCTGTCTACGGCAAACCTCATATGAAACCATGGCTTGATTTCGTAGAAAAGATCCATACTGCAGAAAAAGAAGTTACCATTGGCCTTGTCGGGAAATATGTAGAACTGCAGGATGCCTATAAATCTATCAACGAATCACTTTTCCAAGCCGCTACATATTGCCACCATAAACTAAATCTCAAGTATATCCATAGTGAGAAGCTCACAGAGGAGAATGTAGAGGAAATGATGGGTGGACTTGATGGTGTCATCATCGCTCCTGGATTTGGAAGCCGTGGAATAGAAGGCAAATTCGTTGCTCTGAAATGGTGTCGTGAAAACGATATTCCTACCTTCGGCATCTGTCTCGGTATGCAGTGTATGGTGATAGAATATGCACGCAACGTTCTTGGATATGCTGACGCAAACAGTACAGAAATGGATCCTCAGACAAAGCATAATGTCATCGACATGATGGAAGAGCAAAAGCATATCTCCAATATGGGAGGCACAATGCGTCTTGGAGCATATGACTGCAAGCTAAAGCCAGGTAGTCTGGTAACTGAGGCATATGGAAAGACAGATATCAAGGAGCGTCATCGTCACAGATACGAATTCAATGATGCATTTCGTGAGGAATTTGAAAAGTCAGGAATGCTTTGTGTTGGAGAGAATCCTAAGTCTCATCTTGTGGAAGTCGTGGAAATTCCTGGCAAGCGCTGGATGATAGGCACTCAGTATCACCCGGAATACTCAAGCACGGTTCTCAATCCTCACCCACTCTTCCATTCTTTTATGGAAGCTGCCATCAAATATCATGATGAAAAATCATAAAAACAGACAACTGAAATCTGATATCTGACAACTGACAACTGAAATCTGAAAACTAAATCATGGTAAGTGTCAACGACCTGACAATGGAATTTTCTGCACGTCCGATTTTTTCGGACGTGAGTTTCGTTATCAATAAAACCGACAAGATTGGCCTTGCTGGGAAAAATGGTGCTGGCAAATCAACATTGCTAAAGATAATAGCCGGACTTCAACAACCCACTTCAGGAACGGTCTCAAAACCATCTGAAGTCACGATCGGTTATCTTCCTCAGCAGATGAAGTTGGCTGATGACACTTCCATCATAAACGAAGCACGCAAGGCTTTTGCTCACATTGATGAGCATAAGGCTCATCTCGAAGATCTCAATAATCAGCTTGCAACTCGCACCGATTATGAAAGCGATTCGTATGCCCAACTTATCGAGGACATCGAATATCTTAATGATCGTCTTTCTTTGGAAGGTGCCGACAATATGGAGGCTGAAGTGGAAAAGACACTGTTGGGACTTGGTTTCAACAGAGATGATTTCGACCGTCCTACATCGGAATTTTCCGGCGGATGGCGTATGCGCGTTGAACTGGCCAAGATTCTTCTTCAGAAACCAGACCTCCTTCTCCTTGACGAGCCTACCAATCATCTTGATATCGAGTCTATCCAATGGCTTGAGCAGTTCTTGCAGACTAAAGCCAAAGCCGTGATGCTTGTGAGTCATGACCGTGCTTTTCTTGATAATGTGACTCGACGCACAATAGAAATATCTTGTGGAAAGATATATGACTATAAAGTGAGCTATACTCCATATACAGAGTTAAGGAAAGAACGTGTAGAGCAGCAGATGCGGGCGTATGAAAACCAGCAAAAGCAGATTGCTGACATAAAGGCTTTCATCGAGCGGTTCCGATATCAAGCTACAAAAGCTATCCAGGTGCAGAGTCGCATCAAGCAGCTTGAAAAGATTGTCCCTATAGAGGTGGATGAGGTAGACAATTCTCACTTGCGTCTCAAATTTCCTCCAGCCCCCCGTTCAGGCGACTTCCCTCTGATTCTTGAAGATGTAGGAAAAGCATATGGGGATCATCAGGTGTTTGACCATGCTGAATTCAGAATACGACGTGGCGAAAAGGTGGCTTTTGTTGGCAAGAACGGCGAAGGAAAGTCAACTCTCGTGAAGTGTATAATGGGTGAGATAGACTATACAGGAATTCTTAAACTTGGGCATAATGTCAAGATTGGATATTTTGCCCAGAATCAGGCTCAGTTGCTCGATGAGAATCTGACTGTATTCGAAACTATCGACAACGTTGCTGTTGGCGACATCAGATTGAAGATAAGGGATATCCTTGGAGCATTCATGTTTGGAGGTGAGGCTTCAGACAAGAAAGTGAAGGTGCTTTCCGGAGGAGAAAAGACACGTCTTGCCATGATCAAGCTCCTTCTGGAACCTGTAAATTTCCTTATCCTTGACGAACCTACCAATCATCTTGACCTAAAGACAAAGGATATCCTGAAAGAAGCTATCCGTGAATTTGATGGGACTGTTATCATCGTCAGCCACGACCGTGACTTCCTTGACGGACTTGTAGAAAAGGTCTATGAATTTGGAGGCGGAAAGGTTAAGGAAAATCTCGGAGGTATCTACGACTTCTTGCGTTCGAAGAATCTTGAGAACCTTCGTGATCTTGAACTTACTAAATCTCCGACAGGGAAACTGGCCGCATCTTCTCAAGAACCTATACCAGATGCAGATCCCACAACAAAACCCACCCAGAAAGAAGCTGCTCAGACTCAGAGCACTCCAAGGCTTTCATATGCCGAGCAAAAAGCGAGAGAAAAGATTGTAAAGAAGGCTGAGAAGAAAGTGAAGGATGCGGAAGAGGAAATCTCACGTCTCGAGGCTTTACAAAAGGAAATAGAAGATAAGATTGCCGCTGGAGATACATCTCAGGAAACTCTCGACGCTTATGCCAAGGCACAGAAGGACCTTGAAAATGGAATGTCGATATGGGAACTCGCAACAATGGAACTCGAAGAACTAAAATAACAACTATGCCCCACGGAATAAATCAAAAAAATCTTGACATCACCACTTCCCCGAAGGAGGATTTTTATCAATATAGCAATGGCGGATGGATGCTTGAGCATCCATTGACTGCAGAATACTCACGATTCGGTATGTTTGACTACCTTCGTGAAAATGCTCGCGATCAACTGAAAGAACTTATTCTGAATCTTGCAGACCATGAAGATGCCAAAACTCCAGGCACGGTAGCACAAAAGGTAAGCGACCTATATGCTATGGGTATGGATGAAAAGCGACTCAATGAAGAAGGTCACGAGCCTCTTATGCCGTTGCTTGATAAGATTGCGAATGCAGATACTTCAAAAATTGAAGAATTGCTTGCTTGGCAACATATGGGAATTGGAAGCAGCTTTTTCGGAACTGGAGTTGGCACGGATGCGATGAACTCTGATATGAATATCCTTCATATTGGAGAAGTCGGTCTTGGCCTTGGCGACCGTGATTATTATTTGGAAGAGGGGGAGCAGAATGCTAAGATATTAGATGCATACCATACTTATGTCAAACGAGTAATGGAGCTTATCGGTTATGATGAAGAGGCTCAGGAGAGAGTATGGAATGCAGTGATCAAGCTTGAAACGGAGTTCGCGCGAAATAAGATGCCACGTGAGGATAGAAGAGACCCAAGGAAGCGCTATAATATAATGACAATCGATGAGATCAAGTCAAATTATCCTCTTTTTGACTGGGATAGATATTTCAATCTGTTGGGACTCGAGAATGTTGATAAGGCAAATGTGGCTAATCCTGCATTCACACAATTCATCACCTCATATATTCCTACTCTTAGTGCTCAGGAAATCAAGGATTATATGACGTTTGAGACTGTTAATGATGCCACTAACTTATTAAGTGACGATTTCATCAATGCAAGTTTCGAACTTTATGGCCGGGTCATGAGTGGCACAGAAGAGCTAAAGCCACGTTGGAAGAGATCAATGGCTATTCCCAACTCCATGCTTGGAGAGGCTGTCGGAAAACTCTATGTCGAGAAATATTTCCCAGAGGAAAACAAGGAATATATGAAAAATCTTGTTGAAAATCTGCGGAAGTCACTTGGAAAGCATATTGAAAGTCTGACTTGGATGAGTGAAGAGACAAAGGCAAAAGCTCTTGATAAACTTTCCACGTTCACAGTTAAGATAGGTTATCCGGATAAATGGAAAGACTATTCAGAGATTCATATAGATCCTAAAAAGTCGTATCTTGAGAATGTGCTTGAGGCTTCAAAATGGTATGTCAAGGATAATTATGCCAAAATGAACAAACCCGTCGACAAGGAAGAATGGCATATGACCCCACAGACAGTTAATGCATACTATAATCCTACTACCAATGAGGTTTGCTTTCCTGCAGCCATACTTCAGCCACCTTATTTCGACCCGAATGCTGACGATGCCCTGAATTATGGAGCAATCGGTGTTATTATTGGGCATGAGATGACACATGGATTCGATGATAGCGGTCGTCAATTTGATAAAAACGGAAATCTTGCAGAATGGTGGACCCAAGAGGATGCTGATCGTTTCAAGGCTCTTGCAGACAAGCTTGTGGCTCAATTCGACGCTATTGAGGTTGCTCCTGGTGTTCATGCTAATGGACGCTACACTCTTGGCGAAAACATAGCAGATCAGGGTGGTTTGAGAATTGCTTTGACAGCTTATCTCGATAGTCAGAAAGACAAAATGCAGGAGGATATTGACGGCTTTTCCCCATTGCAAAGATTCTATATCGCTTATGCTAATGTATGGGCTGGAAACATTCGTGAAGAGGAAATAAAACTTAGCACGAAGACTGATCCACACTCTTTGGGTAAACTAAGAGTGAATGCAACTCTCAAGAATATTGATGAATTTTTCGATACTTTTGAAATAAAGGAAGGTGACGATATGTGGCGTCCTAAAGAAGAAAGGGTTGTGATATGGTAAAAGAAGAATATGGATTGATTGGGAAGACACTTGGCCATTCATTTTCAGCTAAATATTTCAATGAAAAATTTGAAAGAGAAGGAATACCGGCAAGGTATGATCTCTACCCTCTTTCAAGTATTGATTTATTGCCGACACTAATATCTGACCATCCTCTACTGAAAGGACTTAATGTAACTATTCCTTACAAAGTTGATGTGCTGAAATATCTTGACTCACTTAGCGAAGAAGCTGAGGGAATAGGGGCTGTCAATGTAATCAAAATTACAAGAGACGAGGCATCTGGAAGCACATACTTAAAGGGATATAATTCTGATGCGTATGGCTTCACTGAATCAATGAAGGAAGTTCTGAATTCAGCTGGTTTTGTTGCAGACAAAGAGGATAAGAGGCCAGTGGCTTTGGTTCTTGGTACAGGTGGTGCTTCAAAGGCAGTGGTTTGGTCGATGCATAATCTTGGTTTTGACACTCAACTTGTAGGAAGAAACCATCGTGAAGACTGTCTGGCATATTCAGAACTGACTCCTGAGACAGTGTATAATGCCAAGGTTGTGGTCAATTGCACTCCTCTCGGCACGAGTCCTGATGTCAATCAAGCTGCACCGTTTCCATATGAGTATCTCCATAACGGACAAGTTTGTTTCGACCTTGTATACAATCCGGCAGAAACACTTTTCATGAAATTATGCAAGGCACATGGATGTGTGGTAAGCAATGGGTTGGAAATGCTGCGTCTGCAGGCAGTGGGTGCTTGGAAAATTTGGAACGAAGATAAGGAAGAATAATGCATCGGGGACCATTGATTCCTGTGCTTTCGCTTGCCGGAGGCATAATTCTATCCAAGCTATTAGAGATGCCCTGGTGGGTCGGATCAATACCCATAGCTTTGGCTATAACCTTATATCTTTTCATTTTAAGATCATCGTCAGACCCCGTGTCAGCTTTTAGGTTGGGCAAATGGCACATAGCATGGGTCATATTGCTTTTTGTGGGAATTGGTGTGACTGATGAATCCCTTTCGCGACCCAATACCCTTCAAAAGAGTTTTGGCGGTCATGTCCCAGATACCTTGTACTGTGAAGTGACGGGTGTCTTGACAAAGACATATGGGGAAAGATTAGATGTCATCATTGAAGGGACAAATGGTGCCAAGGCACGAATCAGGACCGGTGTGACGCAATTATCACCTGGGGATATCATCAAAATACCTTCCAAACGAATCAAGGATGTTTCTGCCGATACTACAGAGATCGGAAGGAAAATCATGCCAATGATGAAAGCTTCCGGAATCTTATATACCGGCAGAATTTCACCCACTCGGATAGAAGTTGTAGGACGAAGTAAAAATATACGCTACTTCTTCATTGACCTTCGGGAGCATATAGAGACCAAAATTGAGACCAGTCATCTGTCTAAGCCGACAGCGGATTTCCTTAAAGCTATTCTGATGGGTGATAAGACTGGTATTGACGAGCAGACAAGACTTACATTCGCAAATGGCGGAATGGCTCATATGCTTGCACTCAGCGGACTCCATATCGGTATACTCGCAGGGTTTCTTATGCTCCTTTTGATACCCATAAAGCTTGCAGGCAGATACAAATGGGGTTATGTGCTTGCTATCATAATCTTATGGCTATATGTGGCAGTCACAGGTTTTGCATATTCTTCTGTAAGAGCCTGCATAATGACAACATTTGCGTTTATAGCAATCGTCGCAGAACGAAAGAATTTTGCCAGCAATGCGCTATTTTCAGCTTGCCTGCTGATATTGCTCTTTGATCCCAGTGCACTCTTTGATGCAGGGTTCCAGCTTAGTGTGGTTTGTGTAGGAGCTCTAATCGCTTTCGCTTCCCCCTTGAATCCTATCGGACATCGTAATCATCCCATACTCTTTACAATTTGTGGCGCTTTGATTGCAACTATGGTGGCTACCGCCGCCTCATGGGTGTTGACCTCCTATTATTTTTCCCAGATACCCCTTATGTTTCTGCCTTCCAATCTTCTTCTCCTCCCCTTACTTCCTGCATATCTTTCGGTAGGAGCTATCTACACTGGATGCCTATGTGCAGGATTGGAGATAAGATGGATAGGAAGATTGCTTGATTATGGTTATGATTTTCTTCTCAAAGGGACGGAAACACTTTCAGGAGGTCAGGAGTTTGTAATCAACCATCAGATTCCTCTATGGGGAGTAGCTCTTTGGCTAGTAGTCATTGCTGTAGGTGCTTATATATTAAATAGAAAGAACTTTAGATGAGAGCGACCATAGATTTTTTAGCAGAAAGGTTTCATAGATTCAATCAGGATATATTTGGCAATGCCCTTCCAGTGCCAGTGATGCATATATCACAGGCTCGGTCGTTTATGGGGCAATTTAAGGTGGAACGTCAATCTTCCTTACTAAGGAAAGCCAATGAGACATACCATCTTACGTTGAGCAGTCGCTATGATCTTGAAGAACAAGTATTGGAAGATGTCATGATACATGAAATGATTCATTATCTGATTCATTTTAAGAAATTAAAAGACACTTCCAGTCATGGCAAGCATTTTCGAAGCATGATGTTGGAAATCAACCGACGTTTTGGACGCCATATCACAGTCAGCCACCGATGTTCGAAAACAGAGCTTGAAAGTGATGCATCAAAGGCTCATTCAATAGTATGTCTGTGCACAATGACCGATGGCAGGAAATTAGTCTGCCGTGTATCTCAGAGTAAAGTATTTGAGATTCACCGGGCATTTCAGGAATGGGACAAGGTGGAAACGGAAGAGTGGTATTGGGTCTATGGAAGCTATTTCAATCGCTATCGTAGGGTTCTGACTCCCCGATTGTTTACTGTTGACAATGAAGGTTTGTCAGTTATAGCCTCTGGGACTATTCTTGAATTTGCTGAAGTATCGGGAGGAAGGACAATCTTGCGTCCAGCCGGACGGATAGTGCGTTGATATCCTACTTTGCGATAATCTTCACGATTTAATGGGAGGGAGGTCAACTGAATGCTGTCGATGAGCACTCGTTTCGTAGGATTGCCAAAATCAGCTGTTGCAAAAATACGGTTTACAGTCAGTGATGAATCTGTCTGAAGTGACAATTCAACCCATTTGTCAAATCCCTTGTTTGATACCTTATAAATATCAGATGTGCCATTTTCATAGTCAACGCCAAGAGTGAGATTGCGTGATGAAGCACCTTCTACCATCATCTTCCATGTAATTTTGTCGCCCGGCGTAATATCTGTGACAGGAATATTGACGATTATACCATCTGTCAAAGAGCGATTATCAAGTACAAAATGACGGTTATATGGCCATAGATCGGCAGAAGAACCTTCGTAATTAGATTCTCCTGCTGCTCTTGCATATTTCAATTGCCTCTTGTTGAGTTCTGCGTCAATTTTCTTATATAATTTCGGATATTGGTCCATGTTCCTGCCATACCATGCAAGAGTACTGTCCATTTCCTCTACAGTGACGCCATGTTGCATAAGAATGCCTCTGCCAAGAAGTTCCCGGTTCTGACCATTCAGGTATCCATTTGCATTTCCTGAGCGTTCGTATGCTTCAGCTATCTGGATATCTACCATTACCGCCACCATTTTATCTTCGCTAAGAATATTCTTTGGGCGTTTGGAGCATCCGGTGGCCATAAGAATCAGAATCGCTGATATGCAAAGGTATTTCTTATACATTCTACCCATAACAATGATTATTTTTCGGTTTCCTCTTTCTTCTCTCTGTCAAAAACCGAGTTGAAAGCCTTGGAGCAATCTGAAGAAAAGAAAATGATGAGCAATCCAACTCCGACACAGATTGAGGCATCTGCTATATTGAAGATATATTGGAAGAACTCATATTCTTTGCCTCCCAATCCCGGAATCCATGATGGCCAAGTGAAGGAGAAGAATGGGAAATATAGCATATCCACTACCCTTCCTTCAAACCATCCGGCATAACCGCCTCCAGCTGGGAAAAGGACAGCATGTTGCGGAGGGAATGGATTATTGAAAATCTCTCCGAAGAAAACACAGTCGAATATGTTTCCGGCAGCCCCAGCAGTGATCAGAGCACAAGCAATGAAGAACCCCTTTCGCAGATTTGTGACCGACAGAGCCTTCTTAATAAACCAAATAAAGAATATTACTGCGGCTATTCTGCCAAAGGTTAGTATTAACTTGTTGAAAAGTTCCATCCCGAAAGCCATACCGTTGTTTTCAATGAATTTGATCTGAAACCATGGTAAGACTTCATAAGACTCACCCAAATAGAAATGGGTCTTGACATAGAACTTTACAGCTTGGTCGATGATCACAACCAGAAGCATCACTATAGTGACCAGCCACCCTGTAGTCAACACAGAGTGGCGGGTATTATTATTTTTAAGCTTATCTGTCATATTCTTCAACGCACTACGTTGGCGAGAATCTTCATGCCGTCGATATCAAGTTCCTTAGCGGGATTTGGCACTTCTGATGCAACTTCGATAGAATCAGCAAGTACTTGGGAAGCGATGTAGTCCTTGTATTCATTTAGGCAAGCTTCCACTTCCGGAGTTGCAGAAAGCACTACCTTCACGCGGTCGGTAATGGCAAAATCAGATTCCTTACGTATGTTCTGGATTCTGTTGATAAGATCGCGTGCAAGTCCTTCATTGCGCAGCTCATCTGTGACAGTGACATCAAGTGCAACTGTCACATTGCCTTCGTTTGCCACGAGCCATCCAGGAACGTCCTCCGGTATGATTTCCACGTCATCAAGTGTGACAACAGGAGCGCCACTTATTTCAGGGAACTCAATCTTACCTTCGCGCTCAAGCAAAGCAATCTGTTCGGATGTCATGGTAGTGATAGCTTTTCCGAGATCCTTCATCACCTTTCCATAGCGTGGACCGAGTTTCTTGAAGTCAGCTTTGACTTTCTTCACGAGTCCGGACTCTTCATTGTCGACAATTTTGACTTCCTTGACATTGACTTCAGCAGCCACGAGCGGCGCGATGGCCTCGAAATCTGCCTTCTGAGAAGCATCGATAGCCGGAACTAATAATTGGCTGAGCGGTTGACGCACCTTGATATTGACCTTACGGCGAAGTGCAAGAACAAGCGACGTTGCTATCTGGGCAAGTGCCATACGGCGTTCGAGAGCTGGATCTACAAGAGCAGGATCGCTTACCGGGAAGTCGGCCAAATGCACTGATGCATATCCTTCTCCCTCTGTGGCAGCTCCAATAAGGTCGCTATAGAGACGGTCGGCATAGAATGGAGCGAATGGAGCCATCAGCAATGCAACAGTCTTCAGACATGTATACAGAGTCTGATATGCTGCAAGTTTGTCGGTATCCATTTCACCGGCCCAGAAGCGTTTGCGGTTAAGGCGAACATACCAGTTAGAGAGATTGTCGTTGACGAATGTCTCTATCGCACGAGCCGCTTTTGTCGGCTCATAGTCATCGAGATCTTTTTCTACTTCAGCCACGAGAGTATTGAGCAGGGATAAAACCCAACGGTCAATTTCCGGACGCTCTGCGACTGGCACTTGTGCTTCATAGCCAGTGAACCCATCTACATTGGCATATTGAGCGAAGAACTTATATGTATTGTAGAGAGTTGAGAAGAGCTTGCGGCTAACCTCTGTCACTCCATCCTCGTCATACTTGAGGTTATCCCATGGGGATGAGTTGGAGATCATATACCAGCGAACCGGGTCGCTACCAAACTTCTCTATATTGCCGAAAGGATCGATGGCATTACCAAGACGCTTGCTCATCTTATTGCCATTCTTGTCAAGCACGAGTCCATTGGAAATCACGGCTTTGTAGCTGACAGAGTCAAACACCATGCCTGCGATGGCATGAAGAGTGAAAAACCATCCTCGGGTCTGGTCGACACCTTCTGCAATGAAATCAGCCGGATATATCTCGTGGCTGTCAAGAGCTTCCTTATTCTCGAAAGGATAGTGACACTGAGCATAAGGCATAGCGCCTGAGTCAAACCAGACGTCGATTAGGTCGAGCTCACGCTTCATCGGGCGACCAGTCGGAGATACCAGAGTGATTTCATCGACATAAGGACGGTGTGGGTCAATCTTGTTATAGTTTTCCTTTGAGTAGTCACCCGGTTTGAAACCTTTAGCTGCGAATGGATTCTCCTTCATAACTCCAGCTTTGACTGCTTTTTCAATCTCATCGTAGAGTTCCTGATAACTACCGATGCAGATTTCCTCCTTACCGTCTTCGGTGCGCCAGATAGGAAGCGGAGTTCCCCAATAGCGAGAACGGCTAAGATTCCAATCCTGGACATTCTCAAGCCATTTGCCAAAACGGCCAGAACCTGTAGCTTCCGGTTTCCACTTGATAGTCTTGTTGAGCTCTATGAGACGTTCGCGAGCCTGTGGAGTGCGGATAAACCAGCTGTCGAGTGGGTAATAAAGCACAGGCTTATCAGTACGCCAGCAGTGAGGATAGTTGTGGACATGCTTAGCGATGCTGAATGCCTGGCCGGCCATCTTCATCTCCATGCAAAGCACAATGTTGAGATCTTCAGCCTTGTTAGCTGCAGCTTCGTCATACTTTCCGCCCTCATTAAATTTCGGGTCGTAGGCATTCTTCACATAGTCGCCTGCATGTTTCGAATAAAGCTCTACGTCAACACACTTTTCAACAAACTCTGGAGCAAGCTCATCGACATTGTAATACTTACCAGTAAGGTCAACCATAGGACGGGTCTCCCCTCTCTTATTAACCATGAAGAGAGCCGGAATACAAGCTGCCTTTGCCACCTTGGCATCGTCGGCACCGAAAGTAGGAGCAATATGTACGATACCGGTACCATCATCAGTGGTCACATAGTCGCCGGGTATCACGCGAAATGCCTCATCAGCAATTTCCACAAAGCGGTCGGTTCCTACCTCGTAGCATTTATCAGGATGAGCTTCAGCATATTCCTTCACATAGTCAGGAGCAAACTCATTTACCTTTTCAGTAGGCTTCACCCAAGGCATAAGCTGAGAATAATGCATTCCGACCAGGTCAGAACCTTTCCATTTGCCTACGATTTCATAAGGAAGCACTTTATCGCCATGCTTATAGTCGGCAAGTGGCAACTTAGCTCCTTCAGCCTTGAAATAAGTAGGAACGAGCACTTCTGCCATCACCACAGTGATAGGAGTTCCTGTATATGGATTGTAAGTACGGATTGCCACGTAGTCGAACTTGGGTCCGACGCAAAGAGCTGTATTGGAAGGAAGTGTCCACGGGGTTGTGGTCCAAGCCATGAAGTATGGTTCACCCCACCCATTCATCTCAGGCTTCGGTTCAAGAATCTTGAACAAAGCGGTTGCAGTAGTATCCTTTACATCGCGGTAGCAACCAGGCTGATTGAGCTCGTGGCTCGAAAGTCCTGTACCTGCGGCCGGAGAATATGGCTGGATAGTATATCCCTTATAAAGATATCCCTTATCATAAAGTTGACGGAGAAGCCACCATACTGATTCGATGTAGGAGTTGTCATAAGTGATATAAGGGTTATTTAGGTCGACCCAGTATCCCATCTTGTGAGTAAGGTCGGTCCATTCCTTAGTGTATTTCATCACCTCGCGGCGGCAAGCGGCATTATATTCCTCTACAGAAATCTTCTTGCCGATGTCTTCCTTGGTGATACCAAGAGTTTTCTCAACACCTAATTCAACGGGAAGACCATGAGTGTCCCAACCTGCCTTACGCTTAACGTGGAAACCTTTCATCGTCTTGTAGCGGCAGAAGATATCCTTTATGGTGCGTGCCATCACATGGTGGATACCCGGCATACCGTTTGCCGACGGTGGACCTTCGAAAAAGACGAAAGTAGGACAACCCTTACGGACATCCATTGATGTCTCGAAGAGATTATGGCGATCCCAGACCTCAAGGATCTCCTTATTCACATTGGAGAGATTGAGTGGGGTTGAGTATTCTTTGAATTTTTTCATGTTTGCGATATGCGTTATGCGATTTTACGTTATGCGTTTACTTTAGAATTTTGCTCCCTTGGCACCTTTGACACCACCTTTTCCGCCTCCGCCAAGAGCGAAGATATTGCGGTCGTAGCTGAAAGTCTTGCGTTCCACTTCACGCTTGCGCTTGAGAGCAAGTTGAACGAGCTTGTCCATAAGGTCAGCAAATTTTATGCCAGTTGCTTCCCATAGATAATAAGAGAGAGATCCGGGGATCGTGTTGATTTCGTTGACGTAGATCTGACCGTCGCTTTCATCGATCATCACATCTACTCGGCTTACCCCATGGCAAGAGAGAACACGGAAAGTCTCGCAGGCGAGATGCTGAACACGTTCTGAAGTTTCTTTCGGTAGATCAGCCGGAATTCTTTTCTCACTGGCAGCCATACCCTCGTTTCCACCGCGATATTTTTCATCATAGCTGAGGAAATCACCTTTAGAAATAGGTTCCTCGCATACAGAAGGCTGATAATCGTCGCAATCACCGAGCACAGAACAGTTGATCTCTTTCATCTTCTCGAGCATATGCTCAACGATGATGCGCTGTGAGAATCGGCAAGCGGTGTCGACTTTCTCAATCAGTGACTGACGGTCGGCAGCCTTACCTATACCCACGCTTGAACCGAGGTTAGCAGGTTTTACAATTACCGGATACCCTATCTTTGACTCAATTCTCTCAATAAGTTCATCGCGCTTGCGGCTCCATTCCTTGTCGGTAAACCAGACGTAGTCTACAACAGGAACTCCGGATTCGCGAAGTATCATTTTCATGGTGATCTTATCCATGCCGTTGGCCGAAGCAAGCACGTCACATCCCGCATAAGGAATACCTATCAGATCAAGCAGGCCTTCGATTGTGCCATCTTCACCGTTAGCACCGTGAAGCACTGGAATCATTACATCGAGCGTTGCAAAAACATTTGAGCCAAACATCGGTTTATGACAGCGATAGAGGTTGAAGTCACCGTGATTGGGCTGCATGTAGACCTCCTCACATTTTTTTATCAGAGAAGCTGTGTCACGGTAGGCTTTAAGATCGAGCAATGCCTCTCCGCAATACCAGCATCCCTCTTTGGTGATATATATCGGGGTAACATCATAAGAGTCACGGTCAATTGCCGCCATGGCCTGTGAGGCCGAAATAACGGATATTTCATGTTCGGTGGAGCGGCCGCCAAACAATACGCCTATTCTTGTTTTCATTTTATGATAGTATGAGTCAAATAGTTTACTTGATTATTTAAAGGTGTCGGGGAGATCGTTTTCATAAAGCACTACATCACCCTTGCGGAGCATGGGAGCCAATACCTGCTGGCTCTCGGCAAAACTGCGCACTTTTATCAGCTGACATTTCGGGGCGTCGCCTTTTTCGGCGAGCACCTCCTCGATGCCCGAACAGATGGCCTCGCGGTTATAGTTGCCTACAATCACGGCGATGTCGGCCGAACGGGCTATATGACGGCCGAACTCGCGGTTGAGTTCCTCCTGAAGTGAGCCAAGTTCTATCATGCCGGGAGTGATAACAATGCGGCGCCCTCCGGTCATTGAGGCAAGCACATCAAGAGCCATCTTCGACCCTGCCGGATTGGAATTGAAAGCGTCGTCGAGAATTGTTATTCCGCCGGGAGTGTGTTTAAGGCTGAGACGATGTTCCACAGCCTCGATCTGCTCCACACCATATTGAATTTCTTTATAGCTCATTCCCTCCTGAAGCGCCATAACCACCGCGCCGAGAAGATTGGAAATATTACATTCTCCCACCATACGGGTAGTAAGCGTGAAGTCGGTACCATCAGTACCTTTTACCCTAAACGTGCTTCCACCCGGGCTATATACAATATCGGTAGCTATGAAATCCGCTCCTTCGGTATTGGTCACGGCATATCTTAGGGTCTTTACATTTTCAACTCTACGATTGGCTACATACGGGAAATCGTTATTAACAATCGCCACACCATCGGCGGGAAGAGAATCCACAAGCTCGAACTTTGTGCGCTGCACATTCTCAATTGTCTTAAACGACTCCAGATGCTGCTCACCCACAGCAGTAAGGATAGCCGACGAAGGATGCACGAGATCACATATCTCCTTGATGTCACCGATATTCTTTGCACCCATCTCAACAATAAAAATCTGATGATAGGGCTTAAGCATTTCCCTCACCGTGCGCACGACACCGAGGGTGGTATTATAACTGCCCGGGGTCATAAGCACATCGAATTTCTGGGATAGAATCGTGTTGAGGAAATGTTTGGTGGAGGTTTTGCCATAGCTGCCTGTTATGCCTATGACCTTGAGCTGAGGCATTGATTTGAGAATCCGAGCAGCATCATCAATATATCCCTGATTGATATGTTTTTCAATCGGGCTAAGAATCATGAGTGAGCATACTGTCACTACATGCGACAGCACATAAAGAGCGATTGCAGCAAGCGAAACGCCATAAAGAATATCCTCAGGCCGTGTAAGTCCGAACCCAAGCGCCACTCCTCCGGTCAGCAACAGGCATATCAGACAATCTACCGCCATGATACGGCGTGCGCGGGGAGTCATCACCAATGGCTTCTTGTATTTCTTTTTCAGCAACACAATGAAGTTGCACACGGCAAACAGCAGCATTACCCACACGGCCCAGTCGACCGAAGCCCATACCACCTGCGACAGAAGGAATACCGCCATGCCGAGCAAACGGGGGGTGGATGTGGTGTCGCCGCTCTGCTTAATCCAGTTCATATACCGCTCGCGACGATATGAATTTTGCTGAAGCATGGTGAGGTCGCGCCTCAGCTCGGCATAAAGATTGGCTAAGGCAGCCAGTGCGGTCAGGATATATATTATCGTAAGAAAGCTCATGATTGATTTATTGAAGTCGTTTTTACTATCTGTTATGATCTAAGAAAGCTGCGCAACACTGCGGCAAACCCCTGAGGATTGTCAAGAAAACTGTAATGCCCGCAACCCGGAAAGCTCACCAATCCGGCATCGGGAATAAGCTTCTCCATCAGCTTGGCATCACTGAGCGGGGTTGCGGTGTCGTTTTCGCCCCATATCAGCAGAGTCGGCGCCTTGATGAGCGGCATCACGCTTGTGAGGTCATGGTTAACAGCCATTGAGAGTGCCTGACGCATTACGGGAGAGGGCTCGGGCTTGAGAAACCGGTGCTT
>DAAK01000186.1 GCA_001701075.1 Bacteroidales bacterium GP3
GGAGGCTACTGCCTCTTCGGACTTACAGGACTTGGATATGCAGCCATCGCAGACTGCTCCGTATGTCTCTTGGTCTACATCATCGTCAACAGACACCTATATGGTTACCGACCCTCCCACCGCGCAATCAGCATAATGCTCCTTGCCCTGATTTCCGGCGTAGCCATGACAATCATATGCATCACCCTTCAAGGCATCATCATGAGTATTATCGCGTCTTTATTACTCGTATTCCTTTGCATATTATCAGCAAACAGGCTTATAGACAGAATTAAATCATAACCTAATAAAATATTAAAGGCAGATTCCTATTGGAATCTGCCTTTAATATTTTATTAGTCGGGAAGTCGAGGAGTCGATTAGTCTTTAGCCTTCATCAAGTGCTTGACAGCACCTTCGAGCTGAGCGTCGCGACCAGCCTCTACATCTGCCGGGGCATTATAGATAATCACGTCGGGATTAAGCTGAGTGTTTTCAAGAGGTTTGCCGTCGACAGAAAGATTGGTCACTTGAGGAATTCCGAAGACAAGGCTCGGATCGATCTGAGTCTCCCACCATACGGCTGTCATTGTTCCAGGAATAGGAGCTCCTACTACATCGCCGATGCCGAGCGTCTGGAACACATAAGGAGTGCCTGAGGCATCACTATAGTTACATTCGTTGACAAGCATTGCAGATGGTTTGGTCCACTGAGCCCAGGGTTCACTGCCGATATATTGTCCTCTCGGAGTATAGCGTGCATATTCCTTGCCATTGAGAAGAATAGCGAGGTCATTGTGAAGCCATCCGCCACCGTTATAGCGGGTGTCGACCACAACAGCGTCACAGTTTCTGTACTTGCCAAGCAGACGCTCATACGCATTCTGATAGCTTGCTGTGTTCATCCCCTGAACATGTATATAACCGATTTTGCCACCCGACAAGCTGTCGACCACCTTTTCATTATGTTCCACCCAACGCTCATAGCTCAAGTTGGAAAGCTCGCCCATAGAAATCAGACGCACTGCGACGTCGCGCTTCTTGCCGTCAGAGCCTTTCACTGACAGACGCACTTTCTTCCCTGCTTTACCATCAAGCATGCTGCTGACATCCTGAAGCGGAGCAATAGCCTCGCCATCAATAGAAAGGATAATATCACCGGCATGCAGATCAGCCGCCTTTGTAGAAAGTGGACCTCGCGCAATTATCTCGGCAATCTTCAATCCGTCGCCATCATATTCCTCATCGAAATAGGCTCCAAGCGAAGCTGTCGGAAGTGAAGCACCGTTTCCGTAGGAACGTCCTCCGGTGTGAGATGCATTTAGCTCACCTAAGATTTCACTGAGCATCTCAGCAAAGTCGCGGTTGTTGGAGATATATGGAAGGAATTTCCGATAGTGGTCGCCATAGAAAGCCCAGTCTACGCCATGCAGGTTCTCATCATAGAATTTATCATTGACCTGACGAAGCATATGATCGTAGATGTATTCACGCTCCTTTGAAGGACTGCGGTCGTAGAGAGCTTCATATTCCACATCTTCAATCTTTTCGCTCGATAGATTCATCTTCTTTATGCCGCTATTGCCCCAAAGGAACAGGTTCTCACCCTTTGCGTCCGGCTCAATGCTGAAGATTCCTGAAGACACCACCGAAACATCACCCTTCTTCAGATCACGGCAATACAGGTTGCGCTTTCCCTCGGTGCTTGAAGCGGTGTAGTACAGCTTATCGCCTTTTGGAGTCAGGAAGTAGTCGCCAATTAGTGCAGAATTGCCGGTAAGACGTTTTGTGCGGTAGCGACGGTTGGCAAGATCCGGAGTGAACTTAGGAGTATCTTCTTTCTTCACATCCTTCTTGTCTTTCTTTCCTTTCTTGTCTTTTTTATCCTTTTTGTCCTTGTCATCTCCTTCTTCTTTGTCCTTGCTGCTCTTTTCCTTCAGGTCGGCCTCTTCTTCAGTCATGTTGAAGTCGTCCCATGCCTCGCCGTCGAGAGCCATAAGGATAATATCGCTCTGATTGCCCCAGCTACCGGTATTCTTCATACCATATTTAGCTGATTCATAAGCGATGCCTTTGCCACCCAGCACCCATTTCGGATTGCCATCACTGAATCCGCTCTCCGTAAGGTCGATCACCTCACTGCCGTCTGCCTTAACCAGCGCTATATCAATGTTGTTCCAACCGCCAACTCCTATATAATTCATCAACAGCCATTGGCTATCAGGGCTCCAAGCAAATTGCTGGTCGCCGTCGGAATATGAATAGTTGAATTTGCCATCAAGGGCTGTCGTCACCTTCTTGGTGTCAAGATCAATGACTTTGAGGGCGGAGCGGTTTTCAAGGAATGCTACCTTCTTGCCGTCGGGGCTGATTACGGGTTGCATGGCACTTGTCTCGCATTTATAAAGAGGGTCCTCCACAATTTCAGTGGCATATGCAAACTGCTCCTCGTCAGGATTCTTTATCTTGGCCGTGAAAAGCTGCCAATATCCGTCGCGGTCGCTGTCATAGACCATTGTCTTGCCGTCGGGGGATATGCTTACAGTGCGTTCCTGATCAGGAGTATCCGTAATACGCTTAGTAGTCTTGTATTTTGCGTCAGTCACATATACATCTCCGCGAATCACAATAGCCAACTCATTACCCTTGGGGGCTACAAAGAATGAGGAAGCTCCGCTTGAGACGTAGCGCTTCACGAGGTCGGCATCATAGTCGTCGGCCACTATCTCCACCTGCACCTTCTGAGGTTGGCCACCCTCAGAAAGAGTATAGAGTTCACCATCCCAGCTGAATGCCATCAGGCCAGCGTCGGACACTGAAAGATTTCTCACAGGATGCTTTTCAAAGGAAGTAAGCTTGGTCTTCTTGCCGTTAAGATCAGCGGCATATACGTTGAGTGTGCCATCTTCTTCCGAAAGGAAATAGAATGAATCAGCTTTTGGAGCCCACACTGCATTGCGGTCATGGCCATTGAAAGATGTCAGTTGACGGAAATCGCCATTGTCATAAAGCCATATATCGTTGGTCCCAGAGCTGCGTTCATGCTTACGGAAAGGATCCTCGAATCCTTTCTTATCTGTAAAGATGATTTTTCCGTCACGCCCTGCAGAAGAGAAAAGCATCGGCATGGAAAGGAACATCGAAGGACGCGTGCCGGGATGGTTTACGTTCAAAGAATAAGTCTGAGGTAATATGGGAGCCTGGGCAGAATTACGGGCCGGCATCTCATTGGCAGAGAAGAGGAGAACGGAATCGTTGAGGAAAGCGAGAGGCGTCTCCGCTATGCTGGAGGTGGTCAATCGCTTCACGCTTCCGCCGTTGGCATTCATAATGAAAATGTCGTCGCCTCCTTCACGGTCGCTGCGGAAAGCAATCCTCCGACCATCTGGCGCCCACACAGGTTTAGAATCAAATGCCTCATTTGAAGTAAGTTGCCGAGCTTGTCCACCAGCTGTCGGCACTGAATACACATCACCCTTATAGGTGAAAGCGATAGTCTGGCCATCGGGAGAAATGGCTACGTCTCTGAGCCAGAGCGGAGCATCAGCCAACATTGAGGATGCCGCAATAGCGAGACAGACCGTAACTAAAATCTTTTTCATGAAGAATATATGTGAAGTAGTTTGAATTGCAAATTTACTAAAATTTTTTCAAAAATCATTAAATCTTCCACATCTATTTAAAACTTAAAACTTACAACTTATAACTTTTTTTATGAATTGCCATGCTTATATTTTCTTTTTTTATTATAATCCTACCTAATTTTTTATTAATTTTGCAGGCTCATAATTAACGCTAACCATTATACGAATAAAAATATGAAGAAATCAATCATGTCTTTGGCCGCAATGGCCTTCGTCCTTGCCTCTTGCGAAACAAGCACCAAGGACTCCTACCAGACACTCACCTACCCTGAATACAATCTGATTGTCGATAATCAAGATCCCAACCAGCCTGCACAGGCTTCCTACGTTAACTATGAAGTCAAGAACAACATCTCAAAGAATGTGGTTGACGTCAAGGCTTCAGACCTTGTGATCAACAATCAGAAATACTCTTTCGAGACTGATACGATGGCACTTCAAAGCAAGACTTTCAACGTAGAGGGATTAGGCAACACCTACAATCTTTATTTTTCTAAGCCTGGACAAGCAGGACAGGGCTCTGGCGTCAGCAATATAAATGGAACTTTCGTATATTGCTACATGACCACGAGCAATCTTCTGAATCCTTCCTACAACGTCACTGTCGGCCAGCGTCTCGACCTCAACTATACGCTTAATGACAGATATAGGGTGCAGACTTTTTGGCCAGCGTCCATGTACAGAGGCTATACCACATCTTCAGCTTCCGGTCAATCTCATAGCACAAGAGAATCTGACTACGTGACACAGATAGATTTTGAAAAAAATACAGCTTCTGTCTATGTCTATAATGCCAAACTCTCAGCCGACCAAGCTTCAACTTTCCCGAAAATAATACGTTTTGAGGGAATTCCAGTAGTATTTACCCACCAAGGGTTCTCACTCCGTTCTGAAGCTCCTAAAACCACCATTCTTGGCAAGAAAGATAACCAGGCTGCGATGGTGGATTCAGTCGGCTTTGAAGCTAAGGACTTCTCACTTGAGCTTACATCTTCCGATCTGACAGAGACAGTCATCAGCTATACACTTGATGGCCATAACGTGACATTCCGTGGCTGTTCAATCCTAAAACCAGGCTTCTGACCCACCATTAACACGCCATTAAAATCCATTTTTTGAGAAAAAATCAAAAAATATTTGGTGGTTTCGAATATTATCACTAACTTTGCAGTCGCAAACGCAAAAAGTTGCGACTGCAACTTTTTTGGAGTGATGCTCGAGTGGCTGAAGAGGC
>DAAK01000215.1 GCA_001701075.1 Bacteroidales bacterium GP3
GCACCATCTACGGAACTCAGGGAATGGTTTCATGCTGACCCGGAAAACAGATGGGATGAATTTGAAGAAAAATACAAGGTTGAACTTTCTTCAAATCCTGCTTTCGATGCCCTCAAAAAGGAATTAGCTGATAAGACTAAAATAACACTGCTTTACTCCTCACATGACCGTGAGCACAACAATGCAGTAGTGGTAGAAAATATGCTTAAATGATTTATTATGAAGAAAATATTATTAATTTTCCTTACTATGTTAGGACTGAATGGATGCATGAATGCTCAAGATAAGAGCTATACTGATATGGACGTGGAAGCGTTCTCAAATTATCTCAAGGATGGTGACGTACAGTTAGTGGATGTGCGGACACCTGAAGAATATGCCGAGGGACATATTCCCGGAGCAATCAATATCAATGTTTTTGACAATGATTTTATCGACGAAGCATTGAAATATTTGGATAAATCTAAACCTGTTGCTGTCTATTGCAAAAGTGGAAGACGATCCGCAGATGCAGCCACAAAACTTTCTAAAAACGGTTTCAAAGTCACAAACCTAAAAGGTGGATATTTGGCTTGGGAAAAAGTTTTTTAGAAGATTGATTTTGAAATCTCATTAATTTTCACTATTTTTGTAGGAGAAAAGGCATTCTTTGTGCGTTGATTAGAATCGACGCACAAATTTCTCATATATAGCCTTGACATACAAAAATTTATGGATTTTCAGATAACATCTAAATACAAACCTACAGGCGATCAGCCGGAAGCAATAGCAGAACTATCAGAAGGTGTTCTTGACGGACATCCCTTGCAGACCCTGCTTGGAGTGACAGGCAGTGGTAAGACCTTCACTATGGCAAACGTCATACAGCAAGTGAAGCGGCCTACCTTGATACTAAGCCACAACAAGACCCTTGCTGCCCAACTTTATGGAGAGATGAAAAACTTCTTTCCTGAAAACTCCGTACAATATTTCGTCAGCTACTATGACTACTATCAGCCGGAAGCATACATCCCATCAAGCGACAAGTATATTGAAAAGGACTTGATGATCAACGATCAGATTGAGAAACTTCGTCTTTCCACTGTTGCTGCACTTCTGAGTGGCCGACGCGATGTAATCGTAGTTTCATCAGTAAGTTGCATATATGGTATGGGAAATCCGGAAGATTTCTCTAAAAGCGTAGTTAGGATTGAGCTTGGACAAAGGATTTCTCGCAATGCTTTCCTGCGTCAGCTTGTCGACTCTTTATATAGTAGAACCGAAGTGGATCTTGGAAGTGGTGAATTCAGAGTTAAAGGTGACACCGTAGATATCAAGCTCTCTTTTGAGGATATTCAGCTCCGTGTTATGTTCTGGGGAGATGAAATAGAAAAGATTCAGACTGTAGACCCTCAAACCGGCATAATACTTAGCGAACTTGACGGCTTTAACATCTATCCTGCCAATATCTTCGTTGCAAGTAAAGAACGAACCAACAACGCAGTCAACCAGATTGCAATAGATTTGGGAACACAGGCAGAATTTTTCCGCAACGACGGTCGATTTCTCGAAGCACAGAGACTTACAGAACGAGTGAATTACGATCTTGAGATGATAAAGGAACTCGGTCATTGCTCTGGAATTGAGAATTATTCAAGATATTTCGACGGTCGCGAACCGGGAATGAGACCATTCTGCCTTCTTGACTATTTCCCTAAAGATTTCCTTACTATCATCGATGAAAGCCATGTGACTCTTCCACAATTAAGAGGAATGTATTCCGGAGACCTTGCAAGAAAACTCAACCTCGTGGAATATGGTTTCCGTCTACCTGCAGCCATCGACAATAGACCTCTAAAATTCGATGAATTCGAACGTCTTACCCCACAGACTATATATGTAAGCGCGACACCGGGAGACTATGAATTGCAGAAATCGGAGGGTATTGTCACAGAACAGATAATCCGACCCACAGGACTCTTAGATCCTGAAATTGAGGTTCGTCCATCAATGAACCAAATTGATGATCTTTTGGAAGAAATCCAGCTTAGAATAGAACGCGGAGAGCGTACTCTTGTCACAACACTCACGAAGAGAATGGCAGAAGAACTCGATACGCATCTCCAAAGCTTTGGAGTCAGGAGCGCATATATTCATTCAGATGTCGATACTCTCGACCGTATCCGCATACTTAACGATCTAAGAGAAGGAACTTATGACGTGCTGATAGGAGTAAACTTACTCAGGGAGGGTCTTGACTTGCCCGAAGTGTCACTTGTTGCGATTCTTGATGCCGACAAGGAAGGATTCCTGCGTAATCACCGATCACTCACCCAGACTGCGGGACGTGCGGCTCGAAATGTCAATGGCATGGTTATAATGTATGCAGACAAGATTACGGATTCCATGCAGAAGACTATTGACGAGACTGAGCGACGCCGAGCAAAACAGATGATTTATAATGAGCAGCACGGCATCACTCCCACCCCGATTGTCAAGAAGACAAATACTGACCTTATCGACCTATATCAAGGAGTGGATTCAGATGCCAACGAATATGTAGCTTCAAAACCGAGAGTTTCAAAACCAGGAAGCAACAAGAAACCGGTGTCTATTCCAAAGGCCGAGCCCAGAGCATATATTGAAGAAGAACATGAACCTGCAGCTCTTGTTGCAGATCCAATTGTAGAGTACATGAGTGTATCGGATCTAAAAGCACGTATAGCTAAGGTTCAGTCTGACATGACCAAGGCAGCCAAAGCAATGGACTTCATGGAAGCTGCAAGGCTGCGCGATGAACTTCTTGCTCTTAAAGACCTTACAACTGCTAAAGAAACAGAAAGCCATGTATAAGAAAACAGACTTTCTACCCACTACCGCAGATGAAATGAAAATGCTTGGTTGGGAACAGGCTGACGTTATCATCTTCAGTGGAGACGCATACGTAGACCATCCTTCATTCGGAGCCGCGGTCATTGGGCGCACACTTCAGAAAGCAGGATATAAAGTTGCTATTGTGCCTCAGCCAAATTGGCGTGATGACCTTCGCGACTTCAAAAAACTCGGGAAACCACGTTTGTTCTTTGGCGTATCAGCCGGAGCAATGGACTCAATGGTGAATCATTACACAGCAAACCGAAGACTACGCCATGACGATGCCTATACCCCCGGAGGAAAGCATGGCATGCGTCCAGACTATCCTACAATAGTTTACTCAAAAATACTGAAGGAACTTTACCCCGATGTTCCTGTAATAGCCGGAGGTATAGAAGCCTCTTTGAGGCGAGTTGCTCACTATGACTATTGGGCAGACAGGCTTCGACCCTCTATTCTTACTGAATGCGCTGCGGATATGATTTCCTATGGCATGGGCGAGAAAACCATGCTTTCACTTGCAGAAAGACTCGACAAAGGAGAAAAAATATCCGAAATCACTGATATTCCTCAGACGGTTTTCTTCACTGATGCCAATGATACCCAAAAATATTCAGATAATTCCATAGTCCTCTTTAGTTTTGAAGAGTGTTTAGCTGATAAAAAGAAACAAGCCCAAAACTTCCGGCACGTAGAAGAGGAAAGCAATAAATGGAGTGGAAAGATTCTATATCAAGCTACTGGCGACCGAATGATACGTATCAATCCTATGTGGCCCCCCATGAACCCTGGAGAAATTGATGCCTCATTCGATCTTCCCTATACCCGAGTACCTCACCCACGATATAAAGGAAAGACAATTCCAGCATATGATATGATAAGGCATTCTATTTGTATGCACCGTGGCTGCTTCGGAGGTTGCGCATTCTGCACCATTTCGGCTCATCAAGGTAAATTCATTGCATCGAGAAGCAAGGAATCAATCTTGAAAGAGGCAAAGAAAGTCACGGAAATGGAGGATTTCAAAGGTTATATCTCCGACCTTGGCGGCCCATCTGCCAATATGTATGCAATGGGAGGTAAAAACAAGGAGGCTTGCAAGAAATGTGTCAGGCCATCTTGCCTGCATCCGAAGCCTTGCCCCAATCTTGACACAAACCACTCTCCTCTTACTGATATTTACAGAAGTGTCGATGCCTTGCCAGGAGTGAAGAAATCATTTGTTGGCAGTGGTGTACGCTACGACCTTGCTATGGCTCCTACAGATTCTGCCGACAAGACAAGAGCAAATGCTGAATACTTGGAAGAACTTATCTCAAATCATGTAAGCGGAAGGCTCAAGGTGGCACCGGAACATACATCCGATAAAGTGCTTAACTGCATGAGAAAACCATCTTTTAAGCTTTTCTACGACTTCAAGAAGGTTTTCGATAGTGTCAATCGTAAGCATGGTCTTAATCAGCAGCTCATTCCCTACTTCATATCTTCGCATCCTGCTTGCAGAGAAACAGATATGGCAGAATTAGCCTGCATCACGAAGGGTCTTAATTTCCATCTGGAGCAAGTGCAAGACTTTACACCGACCCCTATGACAGTTGCAAGCGAGATCTATTACACCGGAATACATCCATACACTGGAGAAAAGGTCTTCACTGCAACTACAGAAAAAGAAAAACTTGCTCAGCGACAGTTTTTCTTCTGGTATAAACCGGAAATGAAGGTTCAGATCACAGAGGAATTACGCAAACTCCATCGTCCTGACCTCATAAAGGCTCTCTATCCAGGTTACAATCCCACAGAGAGGACACACTCTCAAATTCAACGAAAATACAATAATTCAAACAAACCCAATAACAAAAAGACAAGAAAATGAACAAGTCAAGATTAGCCATGGGAGCATTCATTCTTCCCTTATGCTTTGCGACATCATGCAAGGAAGGGGGCACAGAAGAAAATGTGATCGAAAAGCCTGAGATCACCATCGTTGACGGACAGATGACACCGGAAGTACTTGAGTCTCTCGGTCAAGTAAATGGAGCCGTAGCTTCACCCGATGGAAAGACAATTGCTTTCACCATCAAGTATGAAGACATCAAAGAGAACAAAGGTAATTCTGAAATCTACACTGTACCTGCAGAAGGTGGAGAAGTAAAACGCCTTACACGCACATCAGGATCTGAAGGGAATCTTCAGTGGATCAACGGAGGAGAGCGTCTGGCCTATCTCGGCAAAGACACTCAGGGAAAGATGCAGATTTTCTCCATGGATCCGGATGGAAGGAATGTATCTTGCCATTCCAATGTAGAAAGCGGTGTAGAATGTTTCCTTTTCTCTCCAGATTCAAAGAAGGTGGTTTACTCAACTTCTATCAAAGATTTCAACCAGAAAGATTCCACACTTTTTGCCGGTCTTGACAAGACAAGCGGTAGGGTTGTTGATGACCTCATGTATAAGCACTGGGATGAATGGGTTGAAGCTATCCCCCATCCTTTTGTAGCTGACTTTGATGGAGCAGACATTTCCGGAGCTAAAGACATTATGGAAGGGGAACCATTCGAATGTCCGATGAAGCCTTTCGGTGGCTCGGAGTCATTTGCTTGGAGTCCTGACAGCAAGAAACTGGTATATGTAAGCCGTAAGCTGAAGGGTATGGAATATGCATATTCTACTGACAGCGACCTCTTCCTTTATGATATGGAAAACGGAAGCACCGAGTGTCTGACACCCGGAGAAGATTGGCCTGGATATGATACAGATCCTGCGTTCTCACCTGATGGAAACAGTCTTGCTTTCCTATCCATGAAGACTGCAAAATATGAGAGCGACAAAAAGCGCCTCATGGTTATGGATATGACTTCACGTCAAGTTAAAGATCTCACTGAAGGTTGGGATCGTTGGCCGGAAGGGATTGCTTGGACACCTGATGGAAAGGAAATCGTATTTAACGGTTATAGCGATGGAGTAATGCCAATTTTCAAGGTGAATGTAGCTGATGCCAAGATTGACGTGATTGCAGAAGGACAATATGACTACCTTGGTGTTCAGCCTCTTGGTAATACTGGTAAAGTGGCATGTATGCGTCATTCAATGCTTGAGCCAAACGATATCTATGTTGCAGAAGCAGGTAAAGTGACGCAATTGACCGAGGTAAATAAAGATATCTTGTCGCAGCTTGCTGAAGTGAAAGTTGAGAAGCATCTCGTACCAACTACTGATGGCAAGGAGATGACCTGCTGGGTAATACTTCCACCAAACTTTGACCCCAACAAGAAATACCCGGCTATCCTTTATTGCCAAGGCGGTCCGCAACAGGCAGTAAGCCAATTTTGGAGCTATCGTTGGAACTTCCGCATCATGGCATCGCAAGGTTACGTGATTATCGCTCCAAATCGCCGTGGTCTGCCAGGCTTCGGTGAAGAATGGAACCGTCAGATATCAGGTGATTATGGAGGTCAGAATATGCGCGACTATTTCTCTGCTACTGATTATATAGCAGCGCAACCATACGTAGATGAAAAGAAGATTGGTGCTATCGGAGCAAGCTATGGAGGTTTCTCTGTATATTGGCTTGCCGGACATCATGAAGGTCGTTTCGCTGCTCTTGTCGCTCATGCCGGTATCTTCAATATGGAAGCTCAGTATCTTGAAACAGAAGAGATGTGGTTTGCCGATTTCGATATGGGTGGTGCTCCTTGGGATATGAACAATGCTACAGCACAGCGTACATTTGCTACTTCACCACATAAGTTTGTCAACAATTGGACAGCACCTATTCTTGTTACAGTTGGAGAACTTGACTACCGCATCCTTGCGTCGCAAGGCATGATGGCCTTCAATGCAGCAAAGATGCATGGGCTTGAAGCTGAAATGCTTGTATTCCCAGATGAAAACCACTGGATCTTGAAGCCACAGAATGCTATACTTTGGCAACGCACATTCTTCCGCTTCCTTGATAAATACCTCAAAACTAATTCATAATGCATAATTAATAATGCATAATTAATAAGAAGGTGTATCATTAGTTAGAATATGATACACCCTCTTATTTTTCTATTACAAATGTAGTTTAGAATCTATAGCCGATCTTGAGATTGAACATACTTGAGGCATCAGCATGTTTTTCTGTCCAACAGTAAGCCTGATATCCTATGCCTGCATAAACCTTACCGAAGTTAAGACCTACCATCGGATTCACAACAACTGCGCCATGATCTGTATCATTTGTATTGATAGCATACCCAAGATCAAGGGATACAAATGGTTTTACACTTCCAGCTTTAAAATTATAGTCGCCTCTTACAAAGATAGGGATAAGAGGAGAACTTTCGAAATTCCATTCCTGGGTGATACC
>DAAK01000139.1 GCA_001701075.1 Bacteroidales bacterium GP3
CAGAAGATCATGGCCTACAATGTTATGTCCCTCCCGGCTCTGGTAGTTGACGAAAAGGTTGTTTCCAAAGGTCAGAAACTTTCCTTAGAACAAGTCAAGGAACTGCTCAAATGATACAGGCATTTGCTGACTGGCTTGTCTATACGGTGTTCGGAATGTCGCCTGAGTCGCATTGGGGAAGTGCCATCAACTTCTTCTTTTACGACACCATAAAAATAACCATTCTTCTGTTCCTTATCTCGGTGATAATGGGCATTATCAATGCCTATTTCCCGATTGACAGACTGCGCAATTATTTGACAAGCCGCAAATTCTATGGATTGGAGTATTTCTTCGCTTCTGTATTTGGAGCTATAACTCCTTTTTGCTCCTGTTCTTCAATCCCATTGTTTATCGGATTTGTAAAGGGTGGCATTCCATTGGGTGTCACATTTGCCTTTCTCATTACTTCTCCGTTAGTGAATGAGGTAGCAGTAGCAATGTTTGCTGGCACTTTCGGCTGGAAGATAACCGGTATTTACATTGCAAGCGGTATCATTATGGGTATGTTAGGAGGCATGATACTCGGAAGAATGAAATTGGATCATCTTCTGACACCTTGGGTTCGTGAGATTCAAGCCAAGTCGGAGGCGGAAACCACAAAATGGGAAGCGGAAAAGATTTCGTTCATCCCTCGCCTGCCTGCCATTATCAAGGAGTCGTGGGGCATAGTTAAAGGGGTTTTTGTATATATACTTATTGGTATTGCGATTGGTGCAGGAATACACGGGTTTGTACCTGATGAGTTCTTCGCCCAGTGGATGGGCCCGGACAATTGGTATGCTGTTCCTCTCGCTGTCCTCCTCGCAGTACCGATGTATGCCAACGCAGCAGGTATAGTGCCTGTCATTCAAGTTTTTGTAACAAAAGGAATATCAATAGGGACTGCACTCGCCTTTATGATGGCTGTTGTAGGACTGTCCTTGCCGGAGGCAACTTTGCTGAAAAAGGTTATGACATGGAAACTGATTGGCATCTTCTTTGGCACCGTTACCATCATAATCATTATATCAGGCTATTTATTTAACTGGATATTATGAAAGTATTGATCCTATGCACGGGCAACAGCTGTCGCAGTCAGATGGCTCATGGTTTTCTAAAGTCTTTTGACAAGGGGTTATCAGTCTTTTCAGCAGGTACAAAACCTGCTGAAAAGGTTAATCCCAAAGCAGTGGAGGTGATGAAAGAAGCCGGAGTTGATATTTCCGGCCATAATCCCCACAATGTCACGGAGTATCTCGATGAACCCTGGGATTATGTCGTAACTGTATGTGGTGGAGCAAATGAAAGCTGCCCAGTTTTTTCGGGAGATGTAAAGCATCGGTTGCACATAGGATTCGATGATCCGTCAGATGCAAGAGGTACAGAAGAGTATATAAACTCTGAGTTCCGTCGAGTACGTGATGAAATTAAGGAAAAATTTCTGGTATTTTATAAAAATATAATCAGTGATGAGCGAAAAGGCGAAAAATAAAGGCATTGGCTTCTTTGAGAAGTATCTTACATTATGGGTCGCGGCCTGTATAATTATCGGAATTGCGCTTGGTAAATGGTGCCCTATTATACCTGAAACATTAGGCAAATGGGAATACGCCAATGTGTCTATTCCCATATCCGTACTGATATGGATGATGATATACCCCATGATGCTTAAGATTGACTTTAAAAGTGTTGTCAACGTCGGTAAACGCCCGAAAGGAATTTTTATAACCTGTGTGACAAATTGGCTGATAAAGCCGTTTACAATGTTTGGAATTGCCTGGATCTTTTTCTTCGTTATATTCAAATCATTTATATCAACTGAACTTGCCGATGAATACCTTGCCGGAGCAGTGCTTCTTGGTGCCGCTCCTTGTACGGCAATGGTATTTGTATGGAGCTATCTTACAAAAGGCGACGCTGCCTATACACTGGTACAGGTGGCTGTGAATGACCTTATTATTCTTGTGGCCTTCGTGCCAATTGTCGGTTTCTTACTCGGAATAGGTGGAATTGTGATTCCGTGGGCTACTTTGATTCTGTCCGTCATTCTATTTGTAGTGATACCATTGGTTGCAGCTGTTATAACGAGGATAATAGTGATTAAACGTCATGGCATAGAGTATTTTAACAATATTTTTATCAATAAATTCAGTTCATGGACTATTGTCGGCTTGTTGCTTACTTTAATAATTCTTTTTTCCTTTCAAGGAAAAACAATCCTCGCCAATCCGATGCATATTATCCTGATTGCAATTCCTCTTATCATCCAGACTATTCTGATTTTTTTTGTCGCTTATGGATGGGCGAAAGCTTGGAAACTGCCGCATAGCATTGCAGCACCGGCTGGGATGATTGGAGCAAGCAATTTCTTCGAGCTTGCAGTTGCCGTAGCAATTTCGCTCTTTGGTCTTCAATCAGGTGCAGCCTTAGCCACTGTTGTAGGCGTGCTTGTAGAAGTGCCAGTAATGTTGTCTCTTGTAAAAATTGCAAATAATACACGTAAATATTTCTTAAACTAAAATGAAAGAAAACAAATCAATTTGGACTTCCATTGTAGGAGTAATAACATCAATTTTCGCATTCCTTGGGATTGTGTCATGCTGCGCTATGCCTATAGTTGCTGGAATACTTTCCCTAATGGGAATAGGTGCTTCTCAATTGTCTTTTTTTGAAGAATATAAATGGTGGTTCATAGCTATTTCTATAGTTTGTCTCGTATGGGGTTTTATCCAGTTATACGGCAAAAAGAAATCAGGTTCATGTTCATGCTGTTCGAATAACAAAAATAAAGATAAGGATTCAAAATCATCAGGACAAACTATAGCCAAGATATTTTTATGGATAGGTACTACCCTTACGGCTTTCGTTATAATATATAACCTGTCTTCCGACAAGACAACCAGTTCTTGCTGTCCGGGTCAGGTTGAACAGTCTGTTCAAACGGGATGTTGTGGAAATGCTGAAGATGAAACTGAAATAGAATTTGAAAATCAGTCGTCAGCCCAATCTTGTTGTGGTGAAACAAATAATGAGGAAACTAACAATTCGAAGAGCAATTGTAGTAGTAATAGTTCTGAATGTCCTACATCCTGTTGCAAGTGATATTAAATCAGTTAATCAATAAATTCCAAAATCAATATGAATACTCTACTTGATACGCTCTGGTATTTCTGTTACATCACGGTAGAACTGGTCGTACTGTTCATTGTGATTACTGCATTAGTAGAAATCATACTGATGTATATTCCACAAGAAAAGATCAGTAAGAAAATCGAGAAAGCTGGTTTTTTTGGTAATGTAATAGCCGCAGGCTTTGGTGCGCTAACTCCTTTTTGTGCCTGTTCCACTATTCCGATGACGGTAGGATTTCTTAATGCCGGAGTACCGTTTGGTGCCACCATGTCCTTCCTCATAGCTTCGCCGTTACTTAATCCTATCATTATTGCAATGCTTGGTGCTCTTGTCGGTATTAAGGCTATGCTTGTTTATGTTGCCATAGCCTTTATATGCTCGGTTCTCTTCGGTTGGGTATTGCAAAAGGCAGATGCTCAAAAATATGTCAAGAATGTAAGACTCAAACCTCAAGCCTGCTGCTCCGGAGGGCACGATAATCCGATCGAGACAAAAATGCTACCATGGAGTCAGAAGATTGCAATAGCACTTCGTGCCGGATGGGATACATTGCGCCCTATTATCTGGTATCTACTCATAGGTGTGGCGTTAGGAGCCGTTATTTACGGCTATATGCCGAGTGATTGGGTACTGAAAATTGCTGGCCCTGATAATCCATTTGCCGTTCCTGTGGCAGCTATAATAGGCGTCCCACTCTATATAAGAGCTGAAACTGCAATTCCGATTGGAGTGGCTTTAATGGGAAAGGGCATGAGCATTGGCGCTGTCATTGCGCTTGTCATCGGCGGAGCGGGCATGGCTATCCCGGAAATGTCAATGCTTGCAAGCATATTTAAAAAGAAATTGGTTGCAATGATCGTCGCAGTAATTTTCCTAACAGCTATCATTTCCGGTTATCTGTTTAATATTCTTCTATAAAAGACAAATAGGCGTTTCCAAGATTATTCAGGAAACGCCTATTATATTAAACGGGGAAATGATAGTCTACGTGATTCAGTTGACATTTAAAGGTTACTTGACAGTTCCGATTAGAGGCAAGATTATAGTTTCGAAATTTTCGCGAGAAATAATGCGGTAATGGAAATTGACCGAATCATTGTAGCGACTGCTGTGGTGCACCACATAGTCACCTTCGGCAAACTGCTTAGCCATCTCTTCCCGGTCTTTTCCCTCATCAGGGAAATGCAATCCCTTTTGCGTGATAACCTTGTCAATAAGTGCCCATGTCTTCATCCAGTCATCGCCAGAAGGTGGGACTATTCCCTGAACACTTTCCACAAATGTCTTGAAATACAAATCATAAGGAATGACACTGTCTTTTATCAAAGATAGATTTACCCGATAGAAATTACCCTTGAAGCCTGTCTTTTCGTATAAGGGGCCATCAAACCGAGAAGTCTCGCTAAGTTCATGGCGTAGGTAACGGCCTGATGCGGCAGTGTCAGCAAGGATATGACCCGGGCCAAAGAAATCCTGCATGAAATTTTTATAGACATCGCGATACTGAGACGCAGGATAATTGGAAACCTGATACTCCAGAGCTGCCGCTATGGAATCTTCCACTGTGACCTGATTATCGCTTGAAGTTGTTGCGGATCTGTGACATCCGCAGGATACATAGATTCCCAAGATAGTTAATGTGAGGGGCAAAATTCTGATTTTCATTTTTGAGTATCTTTTGTTCTTTTTCGCTTAGACAATCGCAATCAATAAGTTCATGATTCTATCGTAGAGAAACAGGTGTCTTATACGACTTTAAGTCACGAGTGTATTTTTTTAACAGTTAATCATAATCTGAAATAATATATTAGAATATAAATTCTATTTCAAGATGCAAAATTAGCA
>DAAK01000222.1 GCA_001701075.1 Bacteroidales bacterium GP3
CGATTAACGATCAATGATCAACGATTAACTCATCTGATGTTGAAGGCGAGGGAGTTTATTCCGTTTAAGCCGAGGGTAGCCCTCATATCGGGTTTTACTTCGGGGCCGGAAGCGTCAATTCCGAGAAGGATGACATCGCCTGTTTTCAAAGTATTGTCGCGACTAAGAGCTGCCAAAGTCTCTTTAATGTCAGGGTGAAGAGTATCTGAATTCCAGCAGGATTCAATGTGCTGCTCATGGGAATCGAGAGATAACTTAATCTCACATTTAGAAATATCTTCTATGGAAATAGGAAAGAATTTTCCTATGGCGAGGCATTTGTCGTAGCTTAAAGCGGAAGTCCAGGGGAGACCTTGTCTCCTAAGAGATTGCAACAGGTCGGTTGCGATGAATATCACACATGGAGCTACCGAATCGACATAGCGATCTACAAATCTCGGAGCTATTCCTTTACCGAGTTTGCCTACTCTGACAGCAAGAGCTAATCTCGCCTCAAAGCGCCCTGCAAAATCGGGAACGAAATAGGGATTGCCCCCTTGGAGGATACCAGCAGGGGAAATAAGAGTCCACACTGGGAGACTGGAGTCTTTGCCGTCTGAACTGGAAAGAAGATTATTGACTATAGCGTATATTGTCATTTTGCCGGAATTGCGATTTTTTTGCTGTGAGATGTTGAGAGTCCATCTTCAGAAGTGACCGTAGCGCGCAGAGTGTATATTCCACGTGGAAGGCGGTTGCCATTTGAGTCATTAAGATCCCAAATGATAGAGAATGAACTGTTGCTATTTGAGTAAGCCTTACGATCGGAGTTCCAAAGCATATTGCCTGAAAGGTCGAAACATTCGAGTTTGCATTGGAGAGTGCATAAGGCACGGTCGGTAGATACATTCATGCTTAGCTGGTCTTTTTCCCTGCTATAGAAAGAAGTGATCTCAGTGACTTCAGGGCGCATGTTAATACCGACCTTGAAATCTATAGCCTCACTGCTTGAATTGCCGGCATTATCCCAAACCGTCAAGGTCAAATTGTGACTTCCAGGTTCGAGATCGATGAGAGGATAAGCAATGCTACCCTTTGTCTCTTCGATGGGGTCTGGGAAAAAGTATTGGCATACATCATCGTAGACCTTATCGGAATCGAGAACCAGAGTCATCTTGCGTCCGATGGCAGCGTCAGAGATATTTATACCGCTATCATCGCTGAATGTAGCCATCACCACAGGATTTGAGTGAATCACGCTGCTTTGAGAGCCAGAAGAAGAGACTGCGAAATTTTCAATCGAGGGACCCTTATTGTCATCCAGAGAGTCTTCGTCATACCCATAGACATAGAGCATGTCGGACGAACCATTTGCTTCCGACTTCATCGCCGGGTCATAAGCATACAGAGAAATGAATGCCGGCGCAAAATTATTTGATATCTCTACGGGCATAAGGATAGTGGTAGACCATTTGCCGTCAGTCACCATAGTGCTTCCTGTAGCAAGTTTGCTCGACCTGTCTTGATATACGGATTCCTTTCCCTTATCACCCCAGCCATGGGTGTGAACACTCTTTTCTGCATCGAAAAGAGTAAATTGAATCGGGCCGTTGAAAGAGGCGAGGTTGCCACGGCTGTCAGTGACTCTTCCGGAAATCTTCACGGCAGAGCGAGCCTTGATGACCGGAGCATCCGAAAGATCGGTTGCCAGAGGAAGATCTGCTATCGAATCAATAATGACGGATTTTCCAGCTACAGGCATACGCAAAGCGGGATCTCCAAACAAATGATAGCGGAGCATATTATCGTCGGGCAAGGATATGAGGTTTTTCCCAAGTCTCAAGATATCACCGAGACGTTGCCCCATGCCAACACTATCTCTCCGGAACATCTCTTTTGATATAGAATTAGTGATGGCTTCATTTTTATTGATGTAGACAGTACGGCTTGGGGTGATTATCCCGATAGCTCCGCCAGCAGGATTAGTAAGCATAAGTTCAGCTCCGCTGATGTCTTCAGCATCCCATTTACCGAAACTGCAAGTGGCAGCATAGAGAACGGGCAGATATTGGTTTGACATACTGTTTATGTCATTCCAAGTGAGAAGTTTTTCGTGACCCCATTCCTTGGGATTAGCGTGCCCGATATATGTGATCAGAGACACACCCTCCTTTTGCCACTTCATGAGCATACGGTCTTTGGCATCCGGGAAAGTGAGGCCGGAACCGGTCTGTTTCCGTTCAAAAGCATCGAGATAAACCCTATCATAACAGTAATGAGGCCCGGCTTCTCCAATCATCATGTTTTCGATAGCTTTCTGAGCTTGCTCAAGATGCTGCGCAGAGTCCCCATCGTCGGCAATCACCATTACGTTGTTGCGCCATATGCCATAAGCAGGATCTGTCATATAAGATTCGAGCTTCGAGGCGACGATATCGGCCTCATAAGCCGAAGTCACCGTATATCTTCCCACTCCAATAAGAAGTTTTCTTGAAGGCATAGAGCGGTCGGCGGCCTCATCTTCAAGCATAGCGATGAAATCGTCGGTGCTATAGGAACTGGTTTCGGAAAGACCTGTAGGAGATTGCCATATCAATGTGCGAGGATAGCGCGACTTGATGGTCTCGGGATTCTTTGCCTTTTGGTCGTAGGTAGGGCGCCCCATAAGCAGGCAATATCCGAACTGTCTTCCTTCCGGATCGCTTATGCTTCGGTCATACCACATCTTCAGCAACTTACGGAAAGCAGACACGTCGGGATTTCCACTGGAAAACTCATTGAATATCTTTTCCGGAGAAAGCACATATACGGTCATTCCATCGTGGGTGCGGTGAAGGTCGGCAATGCGTTCCGAAGCAGCCGCAAACTCATCGGGGGTGATAATCACCATATCCGGAGTAGGGAGGCCGTGGATATCTTGGTTGGCAACCTTAAATCTACCAGGAATTGAGGAGCCTTTTGCCGAAGGGTCGAATGCTATGAATTCCCTCAGTCCTCGATCTCTGACACCAATAGATAAGGTTTTCGAAGAGGAGTCGTAGACTCCTTTGACTTCCTTAACATCCCAGGGCTTTGTGACATCCCAGACAATGGTTTGTTCGGAAGCTCCGGATATTGCGTAGGCAGTAGCCTTTGAGGGATTTACAATAAAGTATAGTTGAGAATTTCTTAAAGCCAGGCTTCTTTCGTATTCCACTTCGATCCAGTCAAGCCTTGCAGTGTTGACCACTCCACCTTGTGAGTATTCAATGCCTACATTGAGAGAATTCCCGACACCCGCAGCCTGCTTTGCAGTAGTAGCAACGCGATAGAATTGGTCGCTTGAAGTCACGGCTGCTATCTTATCTTCGGGAGTGGCCGCTAACCTTTGGCCATTAGCGCTGACGATGAAGCTACTTGGAGCACCAGTGGTATTGGCCCCAAATCTGATTCGTATGGTGGCATTGCCGGTAGAATTGTCAGGGAGTTCAAAATTGAATGACTGTGATTTTGCAGACCGGAAGTCCTCTCCGAGATAGTCGCGACCGGAAGTGGCGCATTGCAGCAAGTCAACTTCATGGACCAACTGGCATGTAAAAGTCTTATTGACCGGTATGCCGTTAATGTCGGAAAGATCGATAACCGAAGTTTCAGCCGAAGGCTTCACATCGCTTAGGAAGTAATAGGAATTATCACTATAAGGGTTTATAGTGTGGTCGTACTTCATCATAGAGGAAGCAGAGGCTTTCGGGGCAATATTGCCGGTGGCATAGAAAGAAATTGATCCATCGTCTTTATGGAGCACCGGAATTGCGGGAAGATCGTCGGGATGATCAGGTGTCAGGGCTTCGGAAATAATCCTGCCTCCGTAGCCGTAGACATATACTGCATTCGGATCGTTGAATCCGAAATTCTTAAGATTTTGTCTTGTCAGCGTCTGGAGTCCCGGAGTGGATACGTCAATTTTCACCCATTTCCCAGTTGAAAGAATGGATGTGGACGCATATTTCCCGGCATCAGCAGCACTAACGCCAATACCAGAAAGGATTGCCAACACTAAAGTCAAGGCAATCTTAGCATAGTATTTTGATATCGAATTATATAGTTTCACTATTGATTAACGGATTTATTTCCCTTATATTGTTGCTTTGATATGAAGTCGATCCATTCCTCGCGTGTTCCACCGAAAACGTTAAGGTCTACTTTACCTTTAGCTCCTTTCACAGAACCATTATGATTGAATTGCCAAAAAGTCCAGGGGGCTGTGATTGGATCTTGTGAGAATGAGCATATCCATAAAGAGTTGCCGGGGAAAGATTCGGCCAAATAATTATAATAATCCGTTTTATTGCAGTATAGAGTGGGAGCGAGGCCACATAGGTTGAGATAGTCGACCATAGCCATAATCCTTTCCTTGATAATATCCTCATCTATTCCCTCCGGATTCCCCGAAGTCTCAATGTCGATGGCAACCCCCATTTCGAGATTCCGGTCGCCTATGGTCTGAAGCAGATTGATGGCCTGCTCCACTCCATCTTTATCAAAGCGGAAAAAGTGGTAGGCACCTCGTTTTAGACCAGCCTTCCCGGCATTTTTATGATTTGAGGCGAACTTGCGATCTTGGAAAGTGACGCCTTCTGTGGCTTTAATCCAAACGAATTCCATGCCATCCTTAGCAGCCGCCTTGAAATCTACATCTCCATTATGGGCTGAAATATCGAGCCCTCCCACGGGATATCTATCACGGTCGACATATGGGGGAGTAGTGCGGAAATTGATCCATGCTGCGTAGGCCGCCCATGAAAGAAGTGCCGCTGCCACGAGGAAGCAGAAAAAAATCAAGATGTCACTCTTTCGGGTATTGATGTCGGCCAGTATCTTCATTCTTCTACAAAATTAATAAGAATTGACAATCTGACCAAATGGGGGAGTATAAAAAATCAATAAATTCCAAAATTTTTATTAATTTTGCAATTCGAAACGCATACAAATGGGAGAAGCAATTTATCATATTTTAGTAATAGTAGTGGCACTTGTCGGAATGTTCCGTGGTTTTCATACAGGATTGTTGCGTCAGGTGTCGGGAGTACTTGGTTTTGTCTTCGGCATCGTAGCAGCCCGATCTTTGGGTCCGGATTTTGCCGTCTGGATATCAGGATGGTTTCCGCAGGTGTATGATCCGGTAGCGAAGACATTTTTTGTCTCGATATTGGCATATGGCATAATATGGGGACTTTGTATGTTTATATTTTCGATGTTCACAGGCATACTTAACTTTATCTTAGGTATGATTCCCGTAGGGGTAGTGAACTCTATAGCTGGCGCGGCGTTTACTTTATTGAAATACCTTATGTTTCTCTCCATACTGTTCGACCTTGCACTCTGCCGCCCCTTCGACTCTCCGCTTATGCATTGTGCCCAGCATGACGATGGCAATCTTGTAGATTGCGTCATACGCCTTGCACCGGAACTGTTGGGAACGATGTCGGCTGATGAATTTGTGTATAAGGTGCAACTTTGGGAGGCGAGGAGCATAAGTTAGATTTGCGTGGCGCGATTTAGAATGGATGGAAAAATATAATAAGAAATTAATTGAATTTATATAAAAGATATAAAGATATGCTATCAGTAAAAGACCTTCATGCAGAAATCGACGGAAAGGAAATACTCCGTGGCGTCAATCTTGAAGTGAAACCAGGCGAGGTGCATGCCGTGATGGGCCCCAATGGATCAGGAAAGTCAACCCTTTCTATGGTGCTTGCAGGCAATCCCGCGTATACGGTAACTTCCGGAGAAGTCACTTTTAGAGGTAAAAATCTACTTGAGATGACTCCAGATGTAAGAAGCCACGAGGGGCTTTTCCTCGGATTTCAGTATCCGGTGGAGATTCCTGGAGTCTCGATGGTCAATTTCATGCGTGCTGCGGTCAATGCAAAGAGAAAGTTTTTAGGAGAGCCTCCAATGGGAGCTACCGACTTCCTTAAATTGATGAGGGAGAAGCGGGCAATCGTGGAACTCGACAATAAACTTGCGTCGCGCAGTGTCAACGAAGGTTTTTCAGGCGGAGAAAAGAAGCGCAATGAGATTTTCCAGATGGCAGTGTTGGAGCCGAAGCTTGCAATACTTGACGAGACCGATTCAGGTCTGGATGTCGATGCCCTCAGAATTGTGGCCGAAGGAGTCAATAAACTACGCACTCCGGAGAACTCAGCAATTGTCATCACTCACTATCAGCGACTTTTGGATTATATCAAGCCAGACGTGATCCATGTGCTCTATAAAGGACGTATAGTATATACCGGAGGACCGGAGCTTGCCCTTGAGATAGAAGAGAAAGGTTATGATTGGATCAAGGCAGAAGTTGACGGCCATGATGCAATAAAGGGGGAGGCATAGGTCATGGGTGCTTTAGATCAGTATATCAATCTCTGGCAGGAGCATCATTCACTTGTCGATTCAAAAGCTCCAGAAGCTCTAAATCGGCTTAGGAAGTCGGCAGCAGAGTCTTTGGAGAAGAATGGACTGCCAGCAACCAAAGATGAGGATTACCGCCACTCGGATTTAGATAAGATACTTTCACCGGATTATGGCATCAACATAGGGCGCGTCAAGATAGAAGTGAACCCTTCTGAGACCTTCCGCTGCGACGTGCCTCGATTGTCGACCTCGCTTTTCCTTGTAGTCAATGACTCATTTGCAGAGACTGCAGGATGTCGTGAGGTGCTTCCTGAGGGTGTAGACGTCATGTCGTTGGTTGCGTATGCCCGTAGCAATCCGGAATTCATTGAGAAGTATTACGGTTCATTGGCTGAAATCAGTAATCCGATTGTAGCGCTTAATACATTGTTTTGTCAGGATGGCGTTGTGATAAGAGTGCGGAAGGGTGTAAAGGTAGAACCGACCATTCAGATAGTAAATATATTCCATAACTCGGCTCCGCTTCTTGCTGCCCGACGCGTGCTGATAGTGATGGAAGAAGAGTCAGAAGCAAAAGTGCTGATATGCGACCATACCCAGACGCCGGGAATTGATTTTTGTTCGGTTCAGGTGATTGAGGTGATGGCAGGCAAGGGAAGCAGGCTTGATTTCTATGATCTTGAAGAAAGCACGCAGACCACCTCAAGACTATCATCACTATGGTTGAGCCAGGAAGAGGGATCGGAAGTTCTTCTCGATTCGATGACGCTTTATAATGGCACGACACGCAATGAATTCTTTACACGTTTTGCAGGACGCCATGCAAAGTTGAGAATGCTTGGCATGGGTATAGAAGATGAATCACGCAGGCTTGATACTCATTCGAAGATAGCTCATGATGTTGCGGAATGCACGACCGACGAGCTTTTCAAGTATGTGGTAGATGGAAATGCCATGGGAGCTTTTGCAGGTCTGATCTACGTTGCTGAAGGAGCAGTGAAGACAGAGGCATTCCAGTCAAACAGAAACCTCGTGGGGTCAGAAACAGCCGTGATGCATTCTAAACCTCAGCTTGAGATCTACAATGATGACGTGAAATGCTCTCATGGCACTGCTATCGGCCAGCTGGATGAGCAACAGCTTTTCTATATGATGACACGTGGAATTTCTGAGGAGCAGGCCCGACTGATGCTGAAACAGGCCTTTATGTCGGATGTCATAGATGGAATTTCACTTCCACCGCTGCGGGATAGGCTGAAGCTGATGGTAGAGCGTCGCTTTGCAGGTGAACAGACGGCTTGTGCATCCTGTGGCTCTGCTGCAAGATGCAAGGGTCAAGAGTGAAGAGTCAAGAACCAAGAATCATAGTGAAAGATGAATTATAATATAGATGAGATAAGGGAGCGATTTCCGATATTATCGAGGAAGATAGAGGGGAAACCCCTCATATATCTCGATAATACGGCTACGTCTCAGACGCCGCGAAGTGTTGTGGATGCTATTGTGTCAGGTTATTGCGACACGAAGGCTAATGTGCATAGGGGTGTCCATACTCTCTCCCAAGAGGCTACAGAGCTTCAGGAAGAGTGCAGAAGGCGAGTGCGTGACTATATCGTGGCAGCTTCTGAAGAGGAGATCATTTTCACCCGGGGCACTACCGAGGGAATTAACCTTGTCGCTTCATCTTTCGGATCTCTTTTCCCAGAGAATGGGGAGATTATTCTTACTGTAATGGAGCACCATGCCAATATAGTGCCATGGCAACTGCTTCAGAGCCGACGTCCTGATCTTAAGATAAGGGTAGTCGATATTAATGACAGGGGAGAACTTCTCTTGGATCAATATAAGGAGCTATTTAATGAGCATACGTGCATGGCCTCGTTCTGTCATGTGTCGAATGTGCTTGGCACTATAAATCCTGTCAAGGAGATGATAGCATATGCGCATTCAAAAGGAGTGCCTGTATTGGTAGATGGAGCACAGGCTGCGCCCCATATGCATATAGATGTAAGGGATCTTGATTGCGATTTTTATGCATTTTCCTCTCATAAGATGTATGGTCCTACCGGAATAGGAGTGCTATATGGCAAAAAAGAGCATCTTCTCCGTATGCCACCATATCAAGGTGGAGGGGAGATGATAGCGCATGTGAGTTTTGAGGGGACTACCTTTGCCGAGCTTCCATATAAATTTGAGGCAGGTACTCCAGATTTTGTGGGTATAGGTTCTTTCCCGAAGGCCTTGGACTTTATGGAGGAGATAGGCATTGAGAGGATAGCCATGCATGAGCATGAACTCATGGAGTATTCGGAGTCGCAGATGAGAGAGATTCCCGGGATGCGCATATTCGGGAATGCCCAACATAAAAGTGCAGTGATATCATTTCTTGTAGGCGACATCCATCATTATGATATGGGGATGCTTTTAGACAAGCTCGGAGTGGAGGTGCGCACAGGGCATCATTGTGCTCAGCCACTGATGCATAGGCTTGGCATCTCGGGGACTGTGAGGGCTTCTTTTGCGGCCTACAATACAAAAGAAGAGGTAGATGCCTTTATCGCAGC
>DAAK01000012.1:0-408 GCA_001701075.1 Bacteroidales bacterium GP3
CTTGACAGGAACTCCGACAAAAAGAGCACTATGGTGGATTTGAGGGGCACATAATAGAGTGACTTCCATACTTTCATAGGAAGAATGGATGAAAGATTATGGATATCTCTTGTGGAAGTGATGTTGGCCTGAGCTTCGATGATGCTGAGAGGTTGGAGTCTGGCAGAAGTTTGTCTGCTCTTAATAGATGTGCCGGCAGGAGTCAGAAAGGCCACACGGCCACGCTCACGGGTGTAAATGCTCGTGACATTGTGGCGGTCGCTATGTTTGACCGTTCCCAATACAATCCCTTTGATATCTTCTTTCATATTATAATCTCATAACCCCATAACCTTATAACCCTATAACCCTCAATTTTCGCCTTGCGAAAGTTGATTACAAAAAAAGATCTAACTCTTTTCACAAAGA
>DAAK01000012.1:454-4838 GCA_001701075.1 Bacteroidales bacterium GP3
ACTATGAAAAACACACTTGCAAAATTAATCATTTTTTTTGATACTACAAATATTTTTAACAAAAAAATTAAAAAAATCATAGTAAAATCAATTTATAGGCCATTTTAGCGTTATATAAATGTGAAAATTCCATTTTCGTTTACGAAAATGGAGGTTTATAAGGTTATTAGGTTATAGGGTTATGCGAAGAATATAAAATTTTTATTCTCAAGAAAACTTTTACTTAGCCTAATATAACCTTATAACCCCATAACCCTAAAACCTTCAAATTTCGCTTGCGAAATTTGAAATTATACATAAGAATATGAAGAAATACAATATTGCGGTGGCCGGAACCGGATATGTGGGTCTGTCGCTCGCAACCCTTCTTGCCCAGCATAATCATGTATCGGCAGTCGACGTTATCCCTGAAAAGGTGGATATGATCAATAAAAGGATATCTCCTATTCAGGATGAATATATTGAGAAATTCCTTGCTGAAAAGAATCTTGACCTCGTAGCGACTCTCGATGGGGCTGAGGCCTACAGAAATGCAGATTTCGTAGTGATAGCTGCACCTACCAATTATGACCCTGTCACCAATTTCTTTGATACCCACTGCATCGAAGACGTCATCGACCTCGTGCTTTCAGTCAATCCAAACGCAGTGATGGTCATTAAGTCGACTATCCCTGTGGGGTATTGCCGTTCACTTTACTTGAAATACTCCAACGCCGGAGTGGCAAGTTTCAACCTGATGTTTTTCCCGGAGTTCCTCCGCGAGTCGAAGGCTCTCTACGATAACCTTTATCCCTCGCGCATCATTGCCGGAATCCCCAAATTGATTGAGAATCCGAAATATGCCCATGAAAATGATGCAATTCTTAAAGTCACCGACCTTAAGAAGATGGATGAAGCCGCCAAGACATTTGTCGCTCTTCTTGAGCAAGGTGCTGTAAAGGAAGATATCCCGGTGCTTTATATGGGTATGAAGGAAGCCGAGGCTGTAAAACTCTTCGCCAATACATATCTTGCCCTTCGCGTCAGCTATTTCAATGAGCTTGATACATATGCAGAGGTCAAAGGTCTTGACTCAAAAGCTATAATAGAAGGAGTTGGACTTGACCCGAGAATCGGTTCGCACTACAATAATCCTTCGTTTGGTTATGGCGGCTACTGTCTGCCTAAGGATACCAAGCAACTTTTGGCAAATTATGCAGAAGTGCCTCAAAACATGATGTCGGCCATCGTGGAGTCAAACCGCACCCGCAAGGACTTCATCGCCGACCAAGTTCTGAAGATGGCAGGCTGGTATGACTATACTTCAAACAATCACTATCCCCATTCCTACGCAAAACGCGCTACGCAAAACGCGCCACGCACCACCCCCACCATAGGGGTATATCGCCTGACGATGAAGTCAAATTCCGACAATTTCCGCCAGTCGAGTATCCAAGGTGTGATGAAGCGTATAAAGGCAAAGGGTGCGCAAGTAGTGATCTATGAGCCGACACTTGAAGACGGCACTACCTTTTTTGGAAGCACCGTCGTCAATGATATTGATAAGTTTAAGGAAATGTCTCAGGCTATTATCGCCAATAGATATGACTCTGTCCTTGACGATGTCGCCGACAAAGTCTATACCCGAGACATCTTCCGTAGAGATTAACGATTAACGATCAGCTGACAGCTGAAATCTGACAACTGACAACTCTTCAAGAATACAGGAAGCGCTTTATGGAGCGTTTCGGAGTCTTCTCGAATTCGTTAGGAATAAGCTGGATCTTTGAGATCTGTTCGTAAGGAGCCACCAATCGGTTGAGCTCCTTTCTTGTTTCCTCCATCTTGTCACCCAAATCATGGCTTGTCAGGTCGAACTTGTCAAGAGCCGGATAGTCGGGATAGACGAGTGCAACAAGTTTCCCATCGCGTTCCACTATAAGGGATTCTGCTACATATGGCATATTGTTGAGCTTTGCTTCTATCTCTTCCGGATAAATGTTCTGTCCGCTTGCTGAGAGCAGCATTGTCTTGTTGCGGCCGCGCAGGAACAGAGTGCCGTCGGGAGTGCGTGTGCCCATGTCGCCTGTCTTGAGCCAACCCTTGTCGTCAAGCACGGCCTTAGTGGCATCAGGATAACGGTAGTAGCCTTTCATTACATTTACGCCCTTTACGCATACCTCTCCTGGAATATTCTCCGGGTCTTCACTCATGATCATGGATTCCATGGTAGGTAGGGTGCGTCCTGCGCTGCCTGGCACAAACTCGCGCCAAGGAGTGTAAGAAATCAGCGGACCACATTCTGTCATACCATAACCGACAGTGAATGGGAACTTTATCTTGTAGAGGAAATCCTCCACTTCATGGTTGAGGGCAGCGCCACCTACAATCACTTCCTCAAATTCTCCGCCGAAAGCCTCTATGAGTTTCTTCCTGATCTTAGAGTAGACAAGATTGTCGAGCATCGGTACTGCAAGAGTCCATCTGATAGGTCCCTTTGAAATCATGGGAAGGATCTGAGTCTTATAGATTTTCTCAAGTATCAATGGGACGCATATGATGAGGTTTGGTTTCACCTCACTGAGAGCCTTTAGCAAGATTCGCGGAGACGGAGTCTTGTCAAGAATCGTGACATGGCTTCCTACTGCAAGAGGGGTAAGCATATCGAATGCGCATGCATACGCATGTGCCAATGGTAGGAAGTTGAGCGCACGGCTTGCCCTGAAATGAAGTTTGCTGTGGATGCCGAAGCAGACGTTGCCTGCTAAATTCTCGCCTGTCAGCATAACTCCTTTAGAAAAGCCGGTGGTTCCTGACGTATAGTTTATCTCAGCGAGCTCTGAATTGTCCCGGTCGATATAATGCAGGTCGGAAGGACCGAATCCGTTTGGATGAGCCCGGTTGAATCTGCGTCTTGTAAGTCTGAAATGGCGTTTAATCTCAGCTCCATCAGCTTCATACAGCACTTCGTGTCCCTTAAGTGAGAATACAGCCTTCACTTTCGAGAGAGAATCCGGATCCATCTGTTCCCAAATAGATTCCTGGATTATCAGGACCGATGCCCCGCTATGTGTCACTATATGCCCTATGTCAATAGGATTGAATTCCGAAAGGATAGGCACCACCACCGCTCCATAGGTGACGACTCCCATGTATATCTGCACCCAATCTGAGCAGTCTTTTCCGCAAAGGGCGATTTTGTCGCCGGGTTGGATACCGATAGCCTTGTAGAAAGTGTGTGCGAGTGCTATGTTAAATGCCAGTTGGCCATAAGTTATAGTTTCTCCTTTCGTGTAATCTGTCAATGCGGGAAGATCCCAGTTGTCGGCGAAGCTTTTCTCGTAGATTTTAATGAAGTTGAGTATTTCCATGGGTTGGTTTTAGTTATTATAATGTTATAACACAAAAGGCCTGCTTATTGATTAAGCAGACCTTAAATATTATCATATCAGTTTTCAGATTTCAGTCATCTGACAACTGACAACTGACATCTGACACCTGACACCTGACATCTGACACCTGACATCTTGCCTCAGGCCTCAAATTTTTCGGCGATAGCGGCTGCGATGTGTGCCATCTCGGCAGGATTAGGATTCTCGATTTTCTTTCGGAAATCCATATCCCCCTCTGAGTTGAGAGGCACAAGATGGATGTGGGCGTGAGGAACTTCGAGTCCGAGAACAGCCTGTCCTACTTTCTTGCATGGGATAGCAGCCTTGATGGCTTTTGCCACTCTCTTGGCGAATACTTGGAGTCCTGCGAGTGTCTCGTCGTCAAGATCATATATATAGTCAGTCTCCTGCTTCGGTATCACAAGAGTGTGTCCCCACTGGAGAGGATTGATGTCGAGGAAGGCATAGAAGCGGTCATCTTCAGCCACCTTATATGAAGGGATCTCGCCTGCTACGATTTTAGAGAAGATAGTCATGGTCAGAGTTCAATTTTAAGGATTTCAAAATCGAGCATCCCGACAGGAGCGTTCACCTTCACAATGTCGCCAACCTTGTGTCCCATGAGGGCCTTGGCAATGGGAGTGGAAGAAGCGAGCTTGAACTCGCGGAGGTTTGCCTCGTTTTCTGTCACGATGGTATATGTCATCTGAGCACCATTCTTGATGTTTTTGATTGTCACCTTGTTGAGGAGACCAACTTCATCAGTGCTCAATTTGCTGTCGTCGATGATGCGTGATGAAGCGATAAGTTCCTTGATTTTGGCAATCTTCATCTCGAGCATACCCTGAGCTTCCTTTGCAGCGTCATATTCGGCATTTTCCGATAGGTCGCCTTTGTCGCGAGCTTCAGCAATAGCGTTTTTGATGGCAGGGCGCTGGGCTTCGAGCTCCGCGAGTTCCGCCATCTTCTTGTCATATCCTTCTTTGGTAAGATAAGTAGCCATATTTAGTTTA
>DAAK01000100.1 GCA_001701075.1 Bacteroidales bacterium GP3
AACTTATTCGAATCTGCAACGAAGAAATATGTATAAATTTGATGATGTATGTATCCCAGTTTAAAAATCAATTCTAAACATAGTACAGAGGCCGAGCCAATTATAATAGAAATTAGAGCTATCAATCCCCATTGTTTGTGAGAGACCTTCGGAAATATTCCATATTTGCGTATGTACGATGCAATCATATAAAGAGCCATAAACCAAGTGACATAATTGAAAGTCATATGTAGTTTGGGCACTGATGGCAAAACTGTAAAAGCCACTATCAACAATATCATAAGATATTTATGCATATCCTTATTGATGCTATTTACAATTACGTTTAAAATTGGAATAAACAAATAAAATAGCAGAAAACAACTTGTGAAGCCATCAGAAATAGAATTCACAGGCCACAGTTTCCAACCCAATTTAAATAAAGAAAAGGATTCATGGCCAGTAACACAGAATATTCCATAAATTATGATTGTATAAAACGCTATTTGAAGATATAATTTGATTAGTTTCTCCAAGGTGAATCTTGACGTGCACATGAAATAACCTGTAATGAGTACAAAACAATTTATTCCAGTCTTGCCCCATGCACCAAAAAGTAACAGAACACATGAATTTACAAGGTCGCCTGATTCCTGTATATATTGATATAAGCCAGAATTTACAACATAATGATGAGCAACAATCAGAAGCATCACAATTATTCTGTAGAGTTCGAGATTTGAATTTCGCTCTTTTTTTTGCTGTTTGTTTGATCTTTGAGGGGGGGGGTAGGCGTATTCATCATAACAATTTGTTACAGCATTACTTTTTTGCTTCCTTAACAAAGGCTATTAATTCTTTGAGATCTTGTGAGCCTGTCAGTTTTGTTATAGTGAGGAAATAGAGCATTCCGACTAAAATGCCAACTATTAACTGAAGCCACATTCCAGGAAGGATATTGATCATACTATAGACTATCGCTCCCATAGACAAGCTATAAAATATAGTTGGAAGCAAATCGCGCATTTGGAGCAGAAATCCGACTTGTATCAGTTTCCCTGTGTAATATGTGTTTACAATCAAGCATAAGATTGAACTTACAATGCTACCCACGCACATTGCTATTAGACCAAAAGGTACCGTAATACACAATATTGCTACCCCGATCATTTTTTTGATTATTTCAAGTTTTAGGAAAAGATCGCTCCTACCTTGAACTTGAAGGAGATTAAGATTGATGGCATGGATAGGATACCACATCATGGAAAAACATATAACCTGCAGAAGAATTATGCTGAATGCCCACTTATCTCCCAGAAGCAATAAAATCAACGGTTTTGCTACAGCAGCCAATCCAACCATCAGAGGAAAGACCACAAATGCCGACAACCGCAAGAATCTACGATATACATCTCTTAATCTTGGTATGTCACCTTGAAGCGTACATAATATGGGATAAGTGACCCTCTGTATTATCCCAGTAAAGTTAGAAGAAGGAAATTGTGCGAACTGAGAAGCTCTGGTATAATAACCCAAATCAGCTGCATTGAAAACCTTACCTATTACAATCAGATAAATGTTATTATAAAGAGTGTCAATGACACCTGAAACTGCCAACTTTGATCCGAATCCAAATAGCTCTCTAAATGATTTCCATGAATAAAGCCATTTAGGACGCCATTTTGAGAGAATCCAAAGCAAGAGAGCATTGATCGTTAAATTTGCTAACTGATACCAGACTATAGACCAAACTCCATATCCACTGTGTGCCATATAGATACCGACACCGCCAGAGATTATAGCGGCGGTAAGAGACGCTTTGGCTTGAGTTTTGAAGTCAATACTACTTGTTAAAATTGCCCTTTGAACTACAACAAAACTATTTATCAACACACTGAGGGATATTAGTCTTGTAATAGGAATAAGCAGAGGTTCTTTATAGAATTCCGCAATTAATGGAGCGCAAAAATAGAGGATTAAATAAAGGAATATTCCGACCGCGATATTGAAATAAAATACAGTTGAATTATCTGTTTCATTTCTATCTTGCTTTCTAATAAGTGCGTTTGAAAAACCGCTGTCAACAAGAGACTGGGAGATGGCAATGAAAATTGTGAGCATCGCCACAAGGCCATAGTCATCAGGTGTCAGAATCCTCGCCATGATAATCATGACGATGAATGACACTGCCTGGACTGAGAAACGCTCAATGGAACTCCATACAGTCCCTCGCAGGGTCTTATGTTTTAGGGATTCAGACATTTTAAGTCTTTAATGGTCAATTATCAGAATTTATGAAAAAAGCGATGGCAGCCCAGAGGCGAATATGTGTGGAATGTGTGGATATGAAGAGCCTCCGAGGATGCAAACGCTTAATATAACGATAAAATATTAATTATTAAAGATTAAAGAGGACTGATCAAGGATGAATGATATCAGAGGTTGTGCTTGGAGAGGAAGGCGTCAATTTCGGCCTCAATCCGTTTGAGTTCGGTGGAGGATGTCATGAATTTGAGGGCATGTCTTGGATCAACCATGGCAAGATTGTCGAGTGCCTTTTGCATTTTCTTATCCAATCTTGAATTTTTATTCTCTGCTGCGTTCAAGATGTCCTCGATTCTCACTTTCTCGCCAGTAATACCACTTACAGCTTCGCACACTCTTTCAAGAACGTCTTTTTTGCGGCTCATCAGTTCTGCATATTCATCCTGCACCTTATGTGGTAGACTTGCTAATTTGGTTAAAAATGGGTCTTGCTGGATATCTTTTTCTATATCCTTAATGACTGCGCAATAGAATTCAGAAAATGCAGGTTCGGAGAGCCTGTTCTTTTGGCAGAATTCTTTCATTGTCATTCCCTTTTCCTGCAACCTGATGAAATCAGCGGCATGTTGAGCCCACGTGGGATGGTGTTTTATGGCGGACTGGATGTCGTAGGGTTTTGAGTCGACAGTCTTCAGTCTTGAGTCTTCAGATGAGGCTGGCAATTCAATTGGCTGACCAGTTCCTATTTTGTTTATCCAAGAGGTGTTGGCTTCTATTTTTTTATTGAGGAGGAGGGCGGCGTTGAGGTACAGAAGTGACGCCTTGTCTTCTGTTTGCTTTATGAGGTTGTCGAGAATGGAATCGTAGTTGCTGATGGCAACTGACTTGATTCCTGCATCATGCATCATTCTGCAAAAAAGGTAGTGCACTTCTGCATTTTTTGTTTGAAGTACAGATGGCACGATTTCAGATATTCGTTTGATTGTGTACGATTCATCCGGATTGTAATTATAGAGTTGCAGACTGATACATTGGATCCACAGTTTGCGGAGTTGCCCTTGGAGAGTGCTGAGTTCGGGAAAATTGTCCCAGTAATTGCCTAAGGAATGTACCTGATGGTCGAGGATTCCCTTTATATATGAGGAGAGTTGCTTGGGGAGACGTTGATTGAGCCTGCGGGTGTTGACAAGGAGCTCGAGATGGGACAGGCTGAGCTTGGGTCTTTCAATTCTAATTGATTCGGCAAATTTCTTGAGAGAGTCTCCGATGCTCTTGACCATCTGAGGGATGTCTGCCAACTGGAAGATGTCTGCAACCTTTGCGGTTTGGTTGATTATCGAGATGTACGATTCATTCTCCAGTTCCTTGGGCTCGGCTCTGTCAAAGAGGTTGGTGATGCAACTGCCTATAGCGTTGCCTTTTTTAGCAAGATTCTTAAAGCCGGATTGCTTGCCATCAACTATAGCTGATGCATAGTTGTATGCTATGACGGCAGCAAGAAGATCAGAGTCTTCTTCTGTCTTGAGGTTGATGGTATTTAGAATTTGGTCTGGAGACATGTAAATTAATTTAGAATTTAGATTAGACTGTTAGTTGTCAGTTGTCAGTCTTCAGTCATCAGTCATCAGTTGGCTTCGCGACTCGGTGGGACGCACTCGGAGAGTGCTTACTACTTTCAGGTGCTTTTGTGGGGAGGCAAGCGCCTGCGGCGAAGAGTCAAGAACCAAGAGTCAAGAGTCAAGTGGGAAATGAACCGAAGAGGGGTGATGGGTGTTGTATTGACAAAGGGATGGCTTAGATCTCCAAAGGCGCGAGGCCTTTCTGTAGATTGGGCTATAATAATAGAACATCAAGCTTTTATCATGAGGCGCCTCTCCGAGGCTACAGTGATATGGTATAGGGAACCCCAGGCTTAAGCCTGGGGTTTTTGCATGATCAGCAGGTCTCCGACCTGCAGAGTCAAGAGTCAAGAGTCAAACGCCTTCGGCGAAGAGTCAAGAGTCAAGAACCAGGAGGGAAAAAGTGAAGAGGCCTGAGAGATAAAGGGAGGAAGATTAGAAGGGATAGCCGAGGGCGAGGTGGAGTGCGAAGGCGTCTTTGAAGGCGACGTTGAAGTAGTGAGGAGTGCCGTTGGAATAAGGGGTGTGCAGGCCATAGCCCAAATCGAGGCGAACCACCATCATGCCAAGGTCGTAGCGAAGGCCAACGCCCGTGCCGAGAGCAATATCCTTGAGGAAGGTCTTTCCTTCAAGAAGACCGCCTGGACGAAGAGGATCCTTTTTAAGGAGCCAGATGTTGCCGGCATCAATAAAAGCAGCTCCATGCAGGTCCCCGGCAATCGGGAATCTGTATTCTGAATTGATCTCAAACTTGAAAGTACCTGTCTGGTCGAAATATCCATTGACGAGGTCCTTGGGTGCCCGATAGCTACCCGGGCCTATCGAACGGACTGTGAATGCACGAATAGAGTTGGCACCACCAATATAGAATTGCTCAGAATAAGGGACTTCCTTTGCATTTCCATAGGCATGCGCTGCACCGAGCAAAACCCTCGAGACTATCCAATGATCTTGCTTCGGAAACAGACGATGATTCCATACAAGCTGTACCTGTCCTTTTACGAACTGTGAGAATGGAGTTCCGAAAAGTTTCTTCTGTCCCTTTACCTTACACAAATCGTAGATCACATCAAAGAGATTGCCAGCTTCAGTAAACAGCGCAGAGAAAGTCAATTCATTATTCCGCTCGCGTTCGAGCCATTTATCATAGGTATAAGTATAGCTGAGCTGCGGTATGAAGCGACTCTCAAAGCTGAGCGCTACGGCAGGATTCATAGCCATTACGGAATCAAAATCCTGAGTAGTGCGGATAAGCTTATTATAGGTGAGTTTAAATGGTGTGAAAGTGTTGGTCGCATGGCGAGTAGCCCGCCATTCGTAGGTGATGCCCATATTGTATTCCGCCATCATAAAATACTTAGGACGATTGAGGACAGATCCGCCGAGGGTAATCGTAGACCAGTTAAGATCACGCTTCGACCTTGGGATAAACTTCGGAGCTAACAGACGTGGAAAAGCAAGTGAAGTCTGCAGGCCAAACTCATAGGAATTGAAGACATTTGAACGGTTTCGACCTGTCTGCCATTCATAATCTGCATTTATAGAGACAGATAATTTTTCAGCACCACCAAAAATATTATTATGCGTAAACGAAGCGATAAGGCCGGGGCCGATATAAGAATTAGACTTGGAAGTAGCGTTCAACTCAATGGTAGCCTCCATCGGTCGGTCGTAACGGCAAGTGATATAAACATCCATCAACGGATTATTAGCTGACGTATCAGCCAACACGGGCTGAATCTGGATATTTGAGAATATGCCGAGTCGACCAAGGCGAGTCTGAGTACGATCCATGTCACGAACCGAGAACACCTTCCCCTCACGGAAAGTGATGCAACTTGGGATCAGACCATTACGCACCCTTTGCGGACGCATGACGATCAAATCTCCACGATCAGTCGGAATCGTGTCAGGAGTTCCAGGGCTATAGATCTCATTACGCTGGAGGATTGTCACTATATTGCCGGTGCGATATTTGCGAAGTGCAACTTCCGGAAGATTATCTGCCAAATTGAGTCGCATAGCCACAGCATGAGGAGTAAGGAACGTGTCGGCAAGAAACTCTATATATTCCGGACGGAAATAATAGTAGCCGCGGTTTCGCATATTGTTGGCAATATCCACTCTTAACGCCGAGAGAGAATCGACGCAGAAGACAGAACCTTTTTGGAACCATTTGCTCTTTCGGGCGAGGGAATCGATAAAATTAGTGATGCCATTTGAAGGGCGGTTGAAATATTCAATAGTGTCAATGCGATATGGGGAAGAGACATCGAAAGTGTAAGCCATAGAGGCTTTCTTAGGATTCTTCTTGTCAGGAACCTCCTCATATGTAGCAGTAGAGCCGAAATAACCATTATTGGCAAGAATTTCTTCCACGAGTTTCGTACGCATACGAGCCCTCACATCTGAGACGAGAACCGGTTGCTTTGCCAAAAAACGATATAACCAGCCGTAGATACCACCGGCAGAGTCATTCCAATTATTATAAACCCAAAGACCGATAGGAAGAGGAGTACGCTTATACGGAGTGATGAAAGGATATGGATTGTTAGGCTTCACGTTGACAGCCTGCTCGAGTTCTGTCACGAGAGCAGCCGGAAGTTTATCATCTCCTGTAGGATTGATGGTAATCTTCTTAATTCCATTATATAGCACCTCGTCTTCACCGAGACGGCGCGTAGTGCTACAGCTTCCTGCAAGAAATATAATCATCAGGAGAGCCCCAAGGAAGAGAGACCCGCCTCTGAAAAAACGTATATTATGATTATTATGCATCTTCATATTATATGCAGTTTTCGATTGCGAAAGCTGAGGTTTTTGGGTTAGAGGTTATAAGGTGTAACTACAAGGATTTGACAGAATCGGGCGGAACCGCCAGAGTATCCTTGGCATTGATCAAGGAATCTTTTGGAACCGGCAGTGCGACTGTCTTCTTAGGTTTCTTCCAAAGCTTACTAAGGCCGAAATGAGTGATTTCAGTAAAGTAAGCAAGTCTACGACGCAGGGATAGGCCGACACCAGTCTCAGTGATTTCACCTTCGAGAACGCTTTCGAAACCGGTATGGCGGAAGAGACGCGCATTAAGGCTCATATTGTTGGTCTGCCTAAGAATGTATTCAAAAGCAATATCGCTTATGAGATTTTGCTGGAAGTTTTCATCGGAGGAAGCATCAGTGGAATAATTACCACCTACAATAATCTTAAACCTATTATTGATAAGGGATTTCGACACCTGATAAGAATAAGACATATTCGTAGAGGTATTTCCATTGGTTCCGGTTTCATATTGATCCACACCTAAATTAATATCAATACCCTTCACATTGTCAGCAAGGAAAGAATTAAGTTGGGATGTCAGGAAATTGTAGATCTGTCCTGTGCCAAAAGCAGAGCCAACAGACTTTGCGTTAGGGCCAGTGTAAATGCCAGTGAGCAAAAGACTCATAGCCTGCTGCTGGCGCTGATCAGCCGTCATAGACTGGAGCTCATTGCTGATGCTCAAGTCATCCTCAGTAGAGAGGTCAAAGACAACGGAAGGAGCTGAGAGAGTATTTGCTATATTTAGAGAGACGAGGAAATTTACCAGACGTGTATTGCCTCCCATCTGGATACTTGCCTTCACATTATCCGTAGCCTTAATTGCAAGAGTCGGATTCATGATGTCGCCACTCCAAGTGATATGGCTATTCTGATCAAACGTGAAACTCTTGCGGCCAATGACCGGAATGTTGTAATTAGCATATCCATTGCCAGTGTAGAGAGTACCATTGAGCCTCATGTCGCCGACATAGTTCTGGAAATAATTGAGAGTGCCAGAAGGATTACACTCCACCTTTCCCTGATCGCCGAGATTCACAAGCACTTGTGCACCTTGCGACAATATTGCTTTCGCCGTGATCCTCATACCCAAAGTAGACTTCAAGGAATCAGCCTGAGCCACCTGAGTCGAATCGGAGAAATTCACAAACTTCACCACACCGTCGGCACCTGTGCCTTGAGCGAGAGCATCGGACGTCATTGCCATATTATACGTGACATCAGTGGTCGGAAGGACATTGAGCATCGCATCAATATTCATCCTCGACATAGGACCTTTCACCGACGCATCGAGGTCGACGAAAAGTTTTCCGGTCACATCAGCACTTCTGCTCTTTCCACCTACCAATTGCATATTAGCAGCCTTAGCCGAAAGATCGAACTTCATATCAGTCATCTTTGTAGCATCTACCGTACCTCGTAGAGTAAGAGGATTATCATTGACAGCATAAATGTCGAACTCATGGAAATCGAGCACATTATCTGTCACAGTAATAGGGTCTCGGTCAAACCTGAAGGTAGTGCCGAGCATATTGAAATAAAGGCCAACAGAATCACACGATATCGAGCCATTGAGCTTGGGATCAGTAAAGCTGCCGCTAAGGCTCATATCGCCGTCGAGAGCTCCGGCGAGTTTCATCGTCTGAGGGGGGAAGAATGGATTTGCGATAGCGAGAGGGAACTTCGTCAGAATCAACTTCAGACGCTCTGCTACCATTCCATTGTTTGGATTGACGGAGTCTGGAGCAAGGATGAACTGCACGGCAGCTGCCTCAGCCCCGTCGACAACAAGACCAATCTTTCCGGCACTCTTACCCTTATTTCCCATTCCGGCAGCCATTGTAAAGTTGAAATCACCTACACGCTTGCGGTCGAAATAGAAATCGTTGATATCAAGATTACCCTTTCCTACAAGAGCCTTGCCAGTGTAGCGCACATTTATATCGGAATTCACAAGAGCCCTGACAGGAGGGGGATTGAGCATCATCTGAAGGAAATCCTCCACCTTTATATTCTTTAGATTGAGATGCAGATTATCCTGACCCTTTTCGTTAATCTCAGAACGAAGAAGGATGCTGCTCTGATCGCTGCTTGCTTCAAGATTTGCATTAAGTTTTCGATTTGTGAATGTATAATCGATATAGTTGTCAAGATTGAAAGTCCAAGGGAGGTAAGCAATTGTCGCTTTCAACGGAGTGAAACGAACCGACATCACGGAGTCTGCGACGGAAGCAGTGAAACCGAGACGATACCCCATCTGCTTCTTAATATTATGCTGGATAAGGTAGGCAGAAAGACGATTTTCACCAAGGTAGCCACTCATCCTTACATCGGCAAACTCATCGAGAGTACCCGGACGGTTGCCGAGATGAACAATATAATCGAGCAGCGCGCCACGCGACTTAAGATCGAACGTGACGGTATCAAGACGCATAGATTCTGTCTGCAATAGATTTAGCACAGCATTGCCGTCTATGATAGAATCTTTTGACAACCGCATGGAAAAATCTTTGAATCCCATGCCCGTCGGAGCAAGGAAAGTGGATGCCACACCATTACCTGCCACATCAGCAGAGAGCGAGAACGGAGGGAGTTTTTCCTCAAGAAACTCCACGTCAAGACGCCTATCCTCAATCATCTTCGGCAACTTAGCGGAGACATCCGTAAAGCCATTGACGAGATGTTCCAGACCGACAGAAGATAGGAAATGCACCGATGCGCCATTGGCAATTATCTTGCAATCAGTATCATCGGCTGTAGCTACGAATTTAAGGTCGACATCCTGTGGAATTACGATATCCTGCTCAGGAAGATGCCAATTAACATTTTGGGCTGTTACATCGACATCGTAAAGCCAGGTATGTGGTGAGGCAGTTCCATTCAGATGGATTCTTGCCGAGCCATCATTTTTTGTTTCGGATAGGCCGAGAGCCTGCAGGTCGACAAAGTTAAGGTCGGCAGTCAAATCAGCTTGATAGAAATTATCGGAAATCTTACCATTTCCCTGAATGTCGAATGAAAGGACAGGATTCGGAGAATTGGCCTTCAAAGTGAAATCCTCATCGCGAAGAGTGGCATAAAGAGTAATGTCTTTAATCTCATGTCCGTTATAAAGAGCGCTTGCGAGATCCAGACGGATGTCGGTGTGAGCACCACTCTTCTCAGGATTGAAGCCCGCACCATTGGCAGAAAGAGAAGCCGTGACGGGGCCTATGGTCTTATCACCGATGAAAGCACCTACATTTAGACTATGGACAGCAGCCTTCACATCATATCGCTCGGAATTCATACCGACATGCCCATCGGCGGCGAGATTGCCAAGAGGAGTTGTCAGTTTGAAGTCTGCCGCATAATTTTCACGATTAGCAGAAGCAGTGCCTTTAATATTTAGAGTCGGAACATGTATGCCATCAAGGTCAACAAACTTCTTGATTATATCAGGACGACGAAGTTCACCGTCAAATTTAAGATTAGCTATCAGATTCTTGAAATCAAGGGCATTCTTGGCCTTTCCAGTAGCACGGAGAGAAAGAGTGCCAGGGAGAGCCACGTCAAATTGCTCTATGTCTGCATCACCGAGCTCACCCGTGGCCCGAACTTTTGCATTGAGGGGAGTCAAGGCAGGGATAGCAGATGTGTATGCAGCAAGATCGGGCATGAAGCTATTTATATCATCGATACCGATACTTGCATTCAAATCTACATCAAGAAGAGCAGCAGGTTCGAAAGCGAGAAGTGAGTTTGGAATAGCTGCAGTAGCCTCCAAGTGAGAGAACGGAGTGCGGATATTGAAATCCTTGAGCATCATTCCTATTGAATCCATTGAGAAAGTGCCCGTACCTTCCGTAATTGTCAGGCCACATTGCTCCATACCTTTGAGATATGTGATAGGGAGAGAGATCGTAGTGGCTTGATTATAGAAATTTTCAAGTTCAATATCAAGAGCTGAGACACGGATATCGTTGGCATCGAAACCCTTTACTGCAGGAGAACCTTGCACTGCATATCTGGCATTGAAATCAGTGAGGGCAATACGATCGACAACCACCGTAGTTGGAGCTGAAGGCGCAGCCGTAGTGTCAGGAGCTGGAGCAGGATGCTCTTGCACATATTCGAGTGAAGGAGCAAGCATCAGAGCATCGCCATGAGTTGCCGTCACATCGCTCATGCGGATTATGTTTTGCCGAAGGTCGATCACACCTTCATCAAGAATCAGGCGAGAAGTCTGAAACTTAAGAGTATCGATAGTAGGGAGCATCGTCATCAAGAATGTCATATTCTCGATGTTAAGCTTCTTAGCAGTGATATAAAATGGAGTGGAAGTGGTGTCTTGAGGAGTAGGTTTTTGCTTCCAGACATCCATATTGAGGATAACCTCTCCGTCGCGGAGTTTAGCCTCATTAAGGGAAATGGTGCTTGTACGTATATTCGCACTTGATTTGTCGTCGACTTCAAGGAGCCCAGCCTTAATGGTCATAAGCATCGATGAATCGGGCGAAAGCATCCGATAGTAGCCATCACGGAGGCGGAGCTTATTTATCTGCACATCGAGGCCAATCAGCGGACGGAGTTTTACATCTACAAGTGCTTCGCGAGCCAAGACCATAGTATCTCCCGAAGCCTCTATTACGCTGACGCCCGAAAGCGACAGATTGATGGGAAATTTAAGACGAAGTTTTTCTATACCTATTTTCATTCCAGTCTTGTCAGCGACAATCTTAGTGGCTGTCTTGACGGCAAAATCTTGGACTGGAGGGATATAAAGAAGGACCGGGACAAGGAGAATGAATACAATCAGACATCCGAGCACCTTTAGGGGGCGACGAATCCATGGACTGCGAATCAAATGCCTTTTTGAAGCCTTTATTTCCGCAGTGCCATCGTTCTCAGTTGGCGGTTGGGGCTGAGGGATTGTATTTTCTTTTTTGTTTGATTGCATTTATGGGTAGATATAGTCTATATCCATGTAACAATCCGTGTTTTTGATAGTTTAATGCTT
>DAAK01000010.1 GCA_001701075.1 Bacteroidales bacterium GP3
AGAAATTCCCCTGTCTTAAGCACATGTGGAGTGTCTTGTGTTGTGAAAGTGATCTCACCTTCCAATACATTGACCATTATTTCTGCTGGAGCCACATGCTCATTAAGCTTTTGACCAGCCTTGAAGGCAATCAGGGAAACTCCACCATTATCATTAGCAAATATTCCTTTGAAGCTAACTTTTTGATTGTCGCTTTCGATCAGAGAGGCAAGTTTATGTACCTCTCCAAACTTGTAGTTTGTCTGTAACATAGTATTAAAAGTATTAAGATGTTTCGATATTAAAACACCTGATACATCCCTTTGGTTCGTCTCCAATGATGTATATTTATTATCTTGTTTTAATCGAATTTTGGTATTCAAAATTTTTTTACTACCTTTGCAAAACTTCCATAATCTAATGGAATTATAGCAAAATAAATCTATTTCATGAAAAATCGTAATTTTACGTTAGCATTTGTTGTTTCTTTATTTTTGACATCTGCCACTTCTTTGTGTGCCAAGACAGAGGGAAGAGTAATTAATAGAACTGGTTGCAGCAATTCAGAGCTTTTCAACACTGGTTGGAAGTTCATGCGCTATGGTTTGCAACCGGAAGGAACAAGAATAGAGGAACCAGAAGGTCTGGAAAATCCTGAGCTGAATGATTCCGACTGGAGAAACTTAGATCTGCCACATGATTGGGCGATAGAAGGTCCTTTCCGTATCGAGATAGCCGGGGAAGCAGGTAAACTTCCCTATAAAGCTATCGGATGGTATCGCAAACATTTTGATTTGCCTAAATCAAACGCCAACAAGAGAATCTATATTGATTTTGACGGTGCAATGGCTTATGCAGAGATATGGTGCAATGGTAACTATGTTGGTACATGGCCCTTTGGCTACAATTCATTCAGAATGGACCTTACTCCATTTTGTAAATTTGGGGAGGAGAATGTCATAGCTGTAAAACTCAACACAGAAAAATTCGATGCCCGTTGGTACAGTGGAGGTGGCATATACCGTAATGTCTGGCTTGTCAAGACCGAGCCTGTGCATGTGGCTCATTGGGGTACTTTTATGACGACTCCTTATATTACATCGGAAAATGCGAGCCTTAATCTTGCTGTAGAGATCGAAAACAATTCCGGAAAGAAAGCAGATACTCTTATCAAGACTACGGTATATGAATTCGGTGCTGATGACAAGATTGGAAAAAAGGTATGTGATATGGATGATGCAACCTTGACTATCGCTGATGGAAAAACTTCTGATGTAAATATCAAAGGTAATATTTCAAATCCTAAATTATGGGATGTTGATGCTCCTAACCGTTACATTGCTATAAGCAAAGTGATGGTCGATGGAAAAACAGTTGATTTATATTACACCACATTTGGAGTCAGAACTTTAGAGTTCACTCCTCACAATGGTTTCCTTCTTAATGGTCGCAGAATCGACATAAAAGGCACTTGCAACCATCATGACTTAGGTGCTTTAGGTGCGGCATTCAATAAAAGCGCATTGACCCGACAGTTCAAGATTCTGCAGGAGATGGGATGCAATGCTCTCAGATGCTCCCACAATCCTCCGGCTGTTGAATTCCTTGACCTTGCCGACAAAATGGGATTCCTTGTATGCGACGAAGCTTTCGACACATGGAAAGGGGCAAAACGCGAAAATGATTTTCATGTGCTTTATGACGATTGGCATGAGAAAGACATGATAGCTATGGTGCGTCGAGATCGTAATCATCCATCTGTTATCATGTGGTCGATAGGTAATGAGGTGATTGAGCAGCACGATCCGGAGATGACAAAGCATCTTGCCGACATTGTAAAGAAAATAGACACGACTCGCCCCACAACAGAAGGTTTCAATGATCCGACTGGTGGATATAAATCAGGAGCAGCTGAGGGAATCGACGTAATGGGTCTTAATTATTATTTTGAGCAAGAAGAGGAATGGCACAAGGATCCAAGGTATGCCAATAAGCCGTCGGTAGGAACAGAAACAGTCTCTGCTGTAAGTTCACGTGGATTCTATATGTTCGATAATGAACGTGACGACCGCTCAACTTGGCAGGTTTCTTCTTACGATTCAAGAGGATGGGATCTGCATATGTCGGGTTGGCAAAATCCCCCTGATGCCCAGTTCAATGTCCATCATCGAAACCCTGAACTTTTAGGTGAATTCGTATGGACAGGTTTTGACTATCTTGGTGAACCGACTCCTTACAATTCCGACGAGACAAACCTTCTGAACTATCGAACTGATCCTGAGAAAATGGCCGAACTTGCGAAGGTTCTTGAAGATCTCCGCAAGAACAATCCTCCTTCAAGGAGCAGTTATTTTGGTATTGTGGATTTAGCTGGTTTTCCGAAAGACCGTTATTATCTTTATCAAGCACATTGGCGTCCGGAACTTCCAATGGTGCATATCCTGCCTCACTGGAATTGGCCCGAACGTGTGGGTATGAAAGTCCCTGTCCATGTCTATACTTCTGGAGATGAGGCAGAATTATTCCTTAACGGCAAAAGTTTGGGGCGACAAAAAAAGATTCCCGGGTATGATTTCAGATTGATATGGGAAGATGTGATTTATGAACCTGGTGTCTTGGAGGTTGTGGCATATAAGGATGGTGTAGAATGGGCTAAAGGTGAGATGCGCACAACAGAATCGGCTTCGAATATTAATCTTTCGGCAGACAGAAATGAGATTGAATCATCTTCTGATGATCTGGCGTATATCACAGCAGTAATAGCAGATAAGAATGGGTTGACTGTGCCTCGAAGCAATCCGACAATCAAATTCAGCATCGAGGGTCCGGGGGAAATCGTAGCTACCGACAATGGCGATGCTACATCTTTTGAATCATTCCAGAGCCCTGAAAGAAAAGCCTTCAATGGGATGGCACTTCTCATTGTAAAGGCAAAGCAAGGGGCAAAAGGGAAATTTTCGGTCAAGGCTGAAAGTGAAGGACTATCTTCCGAACCAATCGTAATAAATATCAGCAAATGACGAGATTGATATTTCTGACAACAGTATTGATTGCCTTTGGATTAAATTCATCAGCACAATCTACCTTTTTTGTCTCTCCTGATGGAGATGACTGTAATACGGGTAGTCAGCAACATCCATTCAAGTCGATAGATAAAGCCAAGCAGAAAGCCAGGGAAGAAAAGGGAGAAACTGTCATTTTTTTGAGAGAGGGAGAATACCGCATAGAAGCTCCTATACTGTTTACGTCGGAAGATGGAAACGTCAATAAATCCCTTACTCTCCGTGGTTATCCCGGAGAACATGTCGCAATCAAAGGAAGTGTCAAACTTTCGACAAATTGGAAACCGTATCGTGATGGCATCTTCCAGACAAAAATTGAAGTCCCTGTCGATATCGACATGCTTATAGCTGATGGCCAGATTCGACCGATGGCGCGTTATCCGAACTATGATGCAGATGCAGTAAGATTTAATGGCACATCGGCAGATGCTACAGCAAAATCGAGAGTGAAAAAATGGAGAAAGCCTGAAGGTGGCTTTCTTCATGCAATGCATGTGTGTGATTGGGGAGATTTCAATTACAGAATTACTGGGAAAGACAAGGATGGCAATCTTATGCTTGAAGGTGGTTGGCAAAACAACCGTCAGATAGGTCTGAGCGAAGAAAACCGGATGGTGGAGAATATCTTTGAGGAATTGGATGCTCCTGGCGAATGGTATTTTGACAAATCTACCTCAACTTTATTCTATTATCCACTGAAAGAAGAAGATATTTCTTATGTGGTATTTGAAGTCCCCTGCACTAAGCATCTATTGGAACTTAAATGTTGCTCAAACATCACAATTGAAGGACTTGAGTTGACCCAGACCGAGAGAACATTCATGGAATCCTACGAACCGTTGCTACGTTCAGATTGGACGGTCTACAGAGGAGGTGCCATCTTACTTGATAATACAGATAACTGCTTAATAGATAATTGCTATATTCATAATGTGGGAGGCAATGGAGTATTTTTCTCTAATTATAATCGGAATTCCGCTGTCAAGTCATCACATTTCACAGATATTGGTGCAAGTGCTATACTTTTTGTTGGAGATGCGGAAGCCGTGCGTTCTCCTTCGTTTGAGTATTATCAATACGTAGACCTCGACAGTATGGACCGTCAATCGGGTCCGAAAACTGATAATTACCCGGCTTATTGCACTGTTTATGATAATCTTATCCATAAGATAGGTTTGTTTGAAAAGCAAGTGACGGGAGTAGAATTGTCAATGTGTAAGAATATTACAGTGAGTCATAATAGTGTCTATGACACTCCTCGAGCAGGAATCAACGTAAGTGAAGGCACTTGGGGTGGTCATATAATAGAATATAACGATGTATTCAACACAGTCAAGGAAACTGGCGACCATGGCTCTTTCAACTCTTGGGGGCGCGATAGATTCTGGCATCCTAAACGCTCTGTCATGGATTCGATCGTAGATAAAGAGCCCTCAATAATATTGACGGATGTAGTAGAGCCAATAGTGTTGCGTAACAATCGTTTCCGTTGCGACCGAGGTTGGGATATAGATCTTGATGATGGAAGTTCTAACTATTATATCTACAATAATTTGTGTCTAAATGGAGGAATAAAGCTTCGTGAAGGATTTTATAGAGTTGTGGAGAATAATATATTGGTCAATAATACTTTTCATCCGCATGTATGGTTTGAAAATAGTGGAGACGTGTTCACAAGAAATATTGTAATGAGCCCATATCAGCCGATCCAGATCAAAGATTGGGGGATGGAAGTAGATTATAATATATTCAACGATTCCATATCTTACTGTTCAGCTTTGAAAGACGGAACTGACGTAAATTCAATTGTAACGATGGTTAAGTTCATTGCTCCACAAGAAGGTGATTTTAGAGTAGCTCCTGATCAAGTGGATGTTTTTAGAATGGGATTTCAGAATTTCGATATGAATAGATTCGGAGTCATATCGCCACATTTAAAAGAGATGGCAAGTAAGCCGGAAATGCCGATAATCCAGAATGTTAATCAAAATTCAGATGAAAATATAATCGCTTGGCAATGCTACATTCTGAAGAATCTCACATCAGAAGGTGAACGCTCAGCCACTGGCATGGACTCTATTAGAGGTGTTTATGTTGTAGGATTTTCCGATCTTTCTTCCACATCTGACGTTACACCACTTAGGGCAAACGATGTTATATTGAGAATAGATAATCGAGATATCAACAATCTTGATGATTTTTTTAGAGCCATAAAAACAAGTGGCATTTCCATGCATATGTTGATTCTAAGAAATCAACAACCAGAATATGTAACAATTGATATTTAGAATTAATAATTATTTATAAGATGGGTGTAGCTGAG
>DAAK01000207.1 GCA_001701075.1 Bacteroidales bacterium GP3
ACATTTGCATCAAATATGCAAGTTTTTTTTTATAAAAATCATGACCTACTAATGCTTCAACACACATCTTGAAGGACTTGACCTATATTCTGGCACGGTTTGATTGTTTGATAAATATGGTGTGCTGAGACAATTTCGGCGTGGTGAATGTTTCGTGCATTCAGGAGATGTCATGGAATATGTCGGGTGGACTGTTTCCGGAGGCTTATACTACTGTGAGACCATTGCTCCTGCGCGAGATATTTTCCCATATGTTCCTATAATCTTTTCTCCATTCTTGGCATGATATTTGTGTATTCCAAGAAAAAACATTAATTTTGCAGTATTAAAAACCGAAACATATGGGATTTTTCAAAAAACTTTTTTCGAAGGAAAAGAAAGAACAGCTCGATTCCGGCCTCGAAAAGACTAAAAAAGGAGTTTGGGATAAGATTGCTCGCGCGGTAGCTGGTAAATCTAAAGTTGACGATGAGGTGCTTGACAATCTTGAGGAAGTATTCATTACCTCTGATATGGGAGTAGACACTTCTCTTAAGATAATTGAAAGACTTGAGGAACGTGTAGCCCGCGATAAATACGTAAATTCTTCTGAACTCAACGATATCCTCTGCGAAGAAATCTCCCAGATGCTTGCCCGTCCCGACAAGGATCCTGAACTTGGTGATTTCGAAGTCCCTGAAGATAAAAAACCTTTCGTAATTATGGTGGTTGGCGTAAATGGCGTAGGAAAGACTACCACCATAGGCAAACTCGCCTATCAATATAAAGCTGCCGGAAATAAGGTCATCCTTGGAGCGGCCGACACTTTCCGCGCTGCCGCTATCGAGCAACTCGACATCTGGGGAGAACGCGCTGACGTGCCCGTCATCAAACAGAAGATGGGCAGCGACCCTGCAGCTGTAGCCTTCGACACTCTCAGCAGCGCAAAGGCTCAAGGTGCAGACGTTGTGATCATTGACACTGCCGGACGTCTTCACAACAAGAAAGGTCTTATGGATGAACTTTCCAAAGTAAAGAAAGTGATGCAAAAAGTGGTTCCTGATGCTCCTCATGAAGTTCTCCTTGTTCTCGACGGAAGCACTGGGCAAAACGCCTACGAACAGGCAAAACAGTTTGTTGCAGCCACTGAAGTCAACGCTCTCGCTGTCACAAAACTTGATGGCACTGCAAAAGGTGGTGTCGTAATAGGAATCAGCGACCAGTTTAACGTTCCTGTAAAATACATAGGAATAGGTGAGAAAATGGAAGACCTCCAGATATTCCACAGTGACGAATTCGTAAAATCCCTCTTCGGAAACGCTACAAAATAACCCTATAACCTTATAACCCTATAACCCTCAACTTTCGCTTGCGAAAGTTGAATTCGATTATGAAAAAAGGCCTTATCGACGTCATTTCCCTTGGTTGCAGCAAGAACCTTATCGACAGCGAAAGACTCCTCCGTCGTTTGTCGGCAAAGGGTTATGATGTGCGTCATGATGCTGAGAATCCTAATGGTGAATGGGTCGTTGTCAACACATGCGGTTTCATTCAAGATGCTAAGGAAGAGTCCATCGACCTTATCTTGCAACTGGGAAATCAAAAGAAACATAGAAAGATAGGCAAACTTGTCGTGATGGGGTGCTTGTCTCAAAGATATATGGACGATCTCAAGGCCGAAATCCCTGAAGTAGACACTTGGTATGGCAAATACGACTGGAAAGACTTCATAGAGCGTCTTCCCGATAGAAACAATATCCAAGCAGACAAGCCCAAAGACTGGGAACGGACCCTTACCACTCCCCCTCATAGCACTTATCTCAAAATCTCTGAAGGGTGCAACCGCTTTTGCGCCTTCTGTGCCATCCCTATCATCACAGGTCGCCACACATCTCGTCCTATTGAGGAAATCCTTGAGGAGACAAAAGAACTCGTAGCTAACGGCGTCAAGGAATTCAACATCATTGCCCAAGACCTCAGTAGCTACGGCACAGATCTATATGGCCGTCACGCTCTTCCCGAACTTATCGACCGCATGGCGCAAATCGAAGGCGTGGAATGGATTCGCCTCCACTATGCATACCCATCTGACTTCCCTATGGAGCTACTCGACGTGATGGCTCGCCACGACAATGTCTGCAAATACATCGACATTGCGCTCCAACACATATCAGACAAGGTGCTTGATAACATGCACCGCCATATAAATGGGGAAGAAACCCGACAGCTCCTTGCTGAGATGCGTCGCAGAGTGCCCGATCTCAAGATTCGCACTACCCTCATGGTCGGATATCCAGGTGAAGGGGAAAAAGAGTTTGAAGAACTCCTTGAATTTGTAAAAGTGCAGCGTTTTGAGCGGATGGGTGCATTCGCCTACAGTGAGGAAGACGACACTTGGGCTGCCAAAAATCTTGACGACAACATTCCGCAGGATGTCAAGCAGAAGCGCCTCGATCGTCTGATGGAACTACAGCAAGAGATTGCATATCAACGTAATCTTGAGATGATAGGTAAAACTGTCAAGGTCCTTGTAGACAGAGTTGAGGGTGACACCCGCATAGGCCGTACTCAATGGGACTCCCCTGAAGTAGACCCTGAGATATATGTTGAGGGCTCAGATGCAAATCCCGGAGATTTCATCAATGTTAAAATAACAAAAGCAGAACCTTTTGAATTATTCGGTGAATTGGTTTAAGTATAGACTCCCAAATTCCACTGAAATTGTCAGCGGAGCATCCGAATCTCTAATAGATGGACTCGGAAAAGGCTTCGTAGTCGCCCGATTTTTGAATCCCGCTGAAGCTCTCATCACAATCCCAGCCGAATTTATTCCAGAAATCAAAGATATAAAGGCGCTCCCTTCAGTTTTACCACCTGCGACTCCCCAAAACGAATATTTCCATGAAATAGAGGCAATCAAGGCTTACTTAAATGGAAGGCGAGGGAAAACAGTAGCTGCAAGAATCATAAAAGTAGATGCTATAATAGACATCGATTCTACTTTCAACTCCCTATGCTCCGTTTACCCTGATGCTTTCGTCTTTGCCTTCTCTACTTCCAAAACCGGAACCTGGATTGGATCTTCCCCTGAACTGCTTCTTCGTAAGGAGGGTGATTTTCTCTCTGCAATGGCTCTTGCCGGCACTCGTCCAAGTTCTGATGTGGATGAAAAGTGGGATGAAAAGAATCTTGACGAGCAGGCTATGGTTACCGAATTCATCATCCGTGTCCTCACACAACACTGTGGCATGGTCAGCGCAGGAAAGACTTTCACGAAAAAAGCAGGACCAATCGAGCATATATGCACTCCAATATCAGCCTTCATGTCTCAAACTGATCTTGCTGATGAATATGAGGAAAGTTATAGCACCCGACTGCGGAAACTTCTGATAGAACTCTCCCCCACACCCGCTTTATGTGGTTCTGACCGATTGCAATCCCTTGAATTAATCGAAAAGTACGAGAAATTCCCACGGGAACTCTATGGTGGATTTTGCGGACCGAACGACATAGAAGGCATCACTGCTTTTTTCGTAAACCTTAGATCTTCAAAAGTGTCGACAGATGCAGTGGCTGTCTACGTTGGAGGTGGTATCACCCCTCTTTCTAACCCTGAAGATGAATGGAACGAGACTGAAATGAAATCAAAAACTATTATAAACAACCTAAAAACTTCATAAAATGAGACTTAGAAATTTTCTCATGCTTTTCGCTTCGGCTGCCGTTTGCACTGGCATGCATGCCGAACATCTGAAGAGCCTCGATCCGAAAGGTATCGACCCAAACACACCGGCTTCTGCCGACTTTTACAAGCACGTCAATAAAGGCTGGATGGATTCCCATCCACTCACTCCAGAGTATTCACGCTACGGAGCCTTCAACATTCTCAATGATTCCAGCAACAACCGTGTGCGCCGCATCGTGACTGGTCTTGCTGCTACTAATCCTCAACCGGGTACAAATGCATATAAAGTAGCCACTTTATATGAACAGGGAATGGATTCCATTCGCCGCAACAAACTCGGCGCAGAACCTATCAAACCGGCTATTTCTAAGATTGAAGGAACCCAGCATGACGGTATGACCGACCTTATGCTCTGGATGCATAAGTATTATAGCAGCCCTCTTTTCAACGGAGGTCCGCAGGAAGACCTTGCCAACTCCCAGGTTTATGCTATGTATCTCGGAAGCAATAGCCTTGGACTCGGTGACCGCGACTATTATCTGCTAAATGACAAGCGCAATAAAGAAGTGAGAGAAGCTTATCAGAAGTTGATTGAGAAGTACATGACTCTCGCAGGCTATTCTAAGAAGGATGCAAAGCGTATCGTAAAGAATGTGATGAAGATTGAGACTGCTCTTGCCGACTCAGCTCTCACTCGCGAGGAAAGCCGAAACATCCCGGCTCTCTACAATCCATACAGCTATGATGATGTAAAAGCTACATGGAGCAATCTGCCCCTCGACCGATTCTTTATCGAAACAATGAATATCGAGGCTCCGGAGACTATTATTGTCACAGAACCTCGCTCATTGAATGCTGCCAACAAACTTGCTGCCGAACTTACTGACCGTGAGCTCAAAGACTATTATGCATGGCTCGTAGTAAATGACTACGCTTCATTCCTGAGTGATGCTTTTGCTGATGCTGGTTTTGAATTCAGTAAAGTGATGAGCGGTGTGCAGCAGCAACGTCCACGCTGGAAAAAGGCTCTTGGAGTTACAGAAGGCTATCTTGGCGAAGCAATCGGAGAACTTTATGTAGAAAAATATTTCCCTGAGAGCTCTAAGACTTATATGATCGACCTTGTTGAGAATCTCCGTAATGCTCTTGGCAAACATATCATCAATCTTGAATGGATGAGCGATGACACTAAGGTGCAGGCTCTTAAGAAACTCAACAAATTCACTGTCAAGATCGGATACCCTGACAAATGGAAAGATTATTCAGAACTTGAGATTGATCCCAATCTTAGCTATGCTGAGAATATCCAGAATGCAAGAATGTGGGCTCAGAATGAGTATCTTAAGAAATGGGGAAAACCTGTCGACCGCACTGAATGGGGAATGACTCCTCAGACTGTCAATGCTTACTATAATCCTCTCAACAATGAAATCGTCTTCCCAGCCGGCATCCTTCAGGCTCCTTTCTTTGATGCAGAATCAAGCGACGCTGAGAATTATGGTGGTATCGGCGTTGTGATAGGTCATGAAATGACTCACGGATTCGACGACCAGGGACGCAATTTTGACTCTAACGGAAATATGGCAAACTGGTGGCTGCCGGAAGATGCCGAGGCATTCGGAAAATTGACACAAGGACTTGTTGACCAATTTAATGCTGTTGAGATTCTTCCTGGTCTTAACGCAAATGGTGTCTACACTCTTGGTGAGAATATTGCCGACCAAGGTGGTCTTCGTGTTGCCATGACTGCATTCCTTGACAGCCAGAAGAAAAAAGGCGTGGATGTCAATAGTGAAGCTGCTTTAATTGAGGGTCTTACCCCGGAACAGGTGTTCTATCTTAACTATGCTAACCTCTGGGCTCAGAACATCCGTGAGGCTGAAATGCGCAACCTTACTACCGGCGACGTTCACTCTCTTGGCGAAAACCGCGTGAATGTCACCCTCAAGAATATCGAGCCCTTCTTCAAGGCATTCGGAATAAAGGAAGGCGACAAGATGTTCCGTCCTGCTTCGGAGCGTGTCATCATCTGGTGATATTGTTTAAACTTTTTTCTTTTTCATGTTGCTATAATCGAAAATATTGATTAATTTTGCACTGAAAAATGAGACGCTCCATATGGGGCAATAAACATACAGCTATATGAGCAATACTCTTCCGCCTATTAAAGTTTTCGCAGGAACAAAAAGCCACTATCTTGGCGAAGGCATCTGCAAGGATCTGGGCATTGAACTCGGCAAGATGAACATTGAGCATTTCGCCGATGGAGAATTTGAAGTTTGCTTCGACGAATCCATTCGTGGTGCCGAAGTATATCTTGTGCAGTCTACATTCCCTAACTCCGACAATCTGATGGAGCTTCTCCTGATGATCGATGCCGCCAAACGTGCTTCTGCAGCAAGCATCAACGCTGTTATCCCCTATTTCGGATGGGCTCGTCAGGACCGTAAAGACAAGCCGCGCGTTTCGATTGCAGCAAAACTTGTTGCCGATCTCCTTAGCGTCGCTGGCATTGACCGTCTGTTGACAATGGACCTACATGCTGATCAGATTCAGGGTTTCTTCAATGTTCCTGTCGATCATCTTTATGCTTCATCTGTGTTCATTCCTTACATTGAAAGCCTTCACCTTGAGAATATGGTGATTGCCTCTCCTGATGTTGGCGGTGCAAAGCGTGCCAATTCTTATGCAAAATACTTCGATGTGCCTCTCGTGCTTTGCCATAAGCAGCGTGCTAAGGCCAACGTCGTTGCTAAGATGCAGGTTATTGGTGACGTCAAAGGAAAGAATGTGGTGCTTGTCGACGACATTGCTGATACAGCTGGCACTATCACAAAGGCTGCTGACCTGATGCTGGCCGATGGTGCAAATTCCGTACGTGCTCTCATCACCCACCCCGTGATGAGTGATCCGGCTACTGAGCGTATACTTGCAAGCGGACTTACAGAAATCATCTTCACTGACTCGATTCCTTACGGTAAGGAAAATCCGAAAGCTACAATCCTGACAGTGACTAAGCTTTTTGCAGATACTATCCGCCGCATCCACAATAATCAGTCTATCTCCAGCCAATACCTCTTTAAGCCCTAAAGAGTAAAGTCTAAAGATTAAATATTAAAGATTAAATATTAAATATTAAATATTAAACCCGGCTCTTTTGTTGAGTCGGGTTTATCATTATTATCTGAATAGTTGATCCTTGATCGTTTATCGTTAATCCTTGATCGTTTATCGTTAATCCTTGATCGTTTATCGTTAATCGTTAATCGTTGATCCTTGATCGTTATTTCACCCTCAGCACTACCGCATCCTTTGGCTTGAGATGCATATGGGTGGCTTTATCAGGACTGAGTGTCAGCCTCATGCTACGGCCACAGAGCAGATCATCTGCTTCTATACTTCCCTCCGGAATCCCGGCCATATCAAATGCAAGCTGCGGAATGACTACGTCGATGTCTGACTCTGAATTGTCAAAGTTGACTACTATAAAGAGCACAGAATCCTTTGTATAGCGCATGAATGCAAAATGTCTATGAGGATTGAAACCTTCATGCCTGAGATTGACATACATAAGGTCGAAGAAACTTCCTTCTCTCAGCGCAGGCTCCGCATTGCACATAGTCAGCACTTTCTGATAGACTCCCCTCAGCCATTTCTCCTGTGATGTCAATTTTTTCTGCGACGGATTTCCTCCATTCCACCATCTACGAAGCGTATCGTAGCTCCAATAATCGAAAATGGTAGACCTGTCATTATCACCCGCAAATCCCTCGTTGTCTTTTGCTGACTCTCCCAGTTCCTGACCATAATAAATCATGTACGGGCCTTTTGATATCATTGAACTCACTACAAGAGAAGGAACCACATTCGCCGGATTACCCGCATATGCTTTAGATCCGAAGCGCACTTCGTCATGGTTTTCAAGGAAATTCAGCATAGAGTCTCCTATACCATCCACAGTCTGCCAGCAACCGGTCAGACGTGCTGCCGAATGGTTATGTATCTCAATGTCTACAAGCGTATCATAAAGGTTTACCTTATCATAGAGATAATCAAAACATCCATAGTCAAGGAATGGCCTGTATTGCGCGACATCATAGATTTCCCCTATAAACTTAATGCTTGGATAGTTTTTCTTCACTTGAGGTATTGCCCAATGCCAGAATGGCAGTGGCACCATAAAGCACATGTCGCATCTGAATCCATCAATTCCCTTAGATGCCCAGAAACGCAAGATAGCAAGCATCTTAATCCATGTGTCTGGCACAGGATCGAAATGGTCGCTCCAGTCTCCATAATCATGGCCATAATTAAGCTTTACAGTCTCATACCAATCGCATTTGCCACAGAAGGCTGTAAAGCAGTCATTACCCGTCGCTTTAGCAGGAAATTCTACATATGGTGTGTCTCCTTCTGCATCCAATGGGAAATCAGGACAAAACTGCTGGAATGGGATGTAATAGTAGTTATTGCGATGAGCAAACCACATGGTGATGTCGTCGTCCGCTCCGAAATCCTTCACTCCAGAGGGAGCCACGTCACTGTGATAGACTCGGGCAGTATGGTTAGGCACAAAATCTAATATGACTTTCATCCCAGCCTTATGTATGCGCTTTACCAAATTCTCAAACTCACCCATTCGATTATTGACATCGACGGCTAAAGCCGGGTCAATGTCATAGTAGTCCTTTATTGCATAGGGGCTGCCCGCCTCTCCTTTCACTACATTTGGATTGTCTTTCTTGATGCCAAAAGCAGTGAAGTCACTCTTGGTGGCATGTTCTATCACACCGGTAAGCCAGATGCAGTTTACCCCGAGTTCCTTTATCGAGCGTAAAGCCTTTGGCGTAAGGTCGTTGAGTTTTCCTGCTCCGTTCTCCTCAAGTGTCCCCCATGGCTTAGGATCAGGCGTGCTATTGCTGAAGATGCGCGGAAACATCTGATATATTATCAATCTCTCCATATATTATTATTACTTAGTTCTTGACTCTTGACTCTTGACTCTTGGTTCTTGACTCTTATTTCAGTTTATGTTCCAATATCCGGCATGCCGTCTCATATCCAAGGTCGACTATGTGATGCAACTTTGCCACATCAAATGTCCCGATTGCATGTGCTCCCCTCAGATTGATAAGTATATCACACATCTTGGCATCATTTACCATATTCGATTTAGACATAAGCTGATAACTTCTCAAAGCTATCTCCACCAGATTATGTTTCGACGGATCTTTCCACATATTATGGAAGGGGGAGCAATTAATGCCGTAGAGTGTCTTGCAGTATTTTCTAACTGCCCAAGCTGGAAGATTACGAAGCACTCCGCCATCCACATACACACCTCCATTTATCTTTATCGGTTCGAAGATGATGGGAATGGAGCAGGAAGCCATGACTCTTGGCACAATTTCTCCTTTTGCCCATCCGATTGACTTACAGTGTTGGAAATCAGTGGCACACACTATTGTCGGTATCTTCATATCCTCAAGATTCCTGATTGGGAGCCAAGATTCTATGAGTTTTCCGAATTTATCTATCTTCATAAGCGAGTTGCCCGGCACTTTCCAAGTGACAAACTCCTTTACCTTCGACAAATCCTCAAAACAATGAATCATGTCGTCGGGAGTAAGTCCAGCCCCATACATCACTGCTGCCACACTGCCGGCCGACACGCCTGACATGACATTGGGTCGAATTCCAAACTGCTCCAATGCTTTCAGCACTCCTATATGTGAAAATCCTCGAGCACCTCCTCCGCTGAATGCGTAGCCTATTGAATTGTTCGAGAATCCAATCTTTTCAAGTATTTCTCCTATACTCCAAATCATATTCCCTATAGTTTATTTATGGTTAATTGAATCATTTTCTTCTTTTTTGCGTTTGAACAATCGGTCGAAGTCACGCTGGAACACCACTCCCACTCCCTGTGTGGTGAGTGCCGACCTCAGATAGTAGTTCTGGTCATTAAAGTGATTGTATGCTTTAAGACGCAAGTTGCCACTCTTGTTGAGTAGATATTCAATGTCGAAATCACCGACAAACTGCGTGTTGCTTGTGTTCCTGTCCCTATAACCGAAATTTCCGTTGATAAGCAAGCGATTGTTGAGCAATCGGGAAGAGAGGGCAAGGTCAAATTCCATGTCTGTAAAATCACCTTTCTCGCTTCTGAAAGATGGGGCTACATCCAGTTTGTCGGTCATCTGGCTCAGTATGTTGCTTAATTGTGATGATATTGTGGAAGAAGCCATGCTCGACCATTCTGAGCCATTGCTTTGTCCTCCTGTATATTCCGGAGTATAGAATCGGTTTAAGGCTAATAGATAAATGATCTGTCGGCTCATCATGTCGTTAGTCGACACGATGCTCTTCACTTTCCTCTCTACGTCTGATGTCAGTGATGGCAGTTCAATATCAAAGGTAATGTCCGGATTAGTCATTGGTCCATTTACCAAAAGCACTGCATCAACGGGCACATTGGTACGGTTCAGTTCCTTATCGGTCGAAAAACTCTTGTCAAGGTCTGTAAGATTAGTGTTGACCCTGTAGGTAGCTGTGATGTCAAGAATGGCATTCATCGGGTCTCCGTCAAATTTTATCTGACTACCCTTACGGATGTTGAAATTCTTGATGATGATGTCCTGAAGCGTAAAAGTATAATTACCTTCGTCAAGGACATATGTCCCTATCATCCGCAGGTCGTTGCTTGCCAAGTTATAGTCCATCTGCAGGGCTCCTCGTCCTCGCGCTGTTATATTGTCTCCGGCTTTTGGATCCATCACCAAGGTGACGAGTGCATCGTTGGTGACAGTTCCCTTGAGAGATAGAATGACATTGCTTGAACCCTCTTCCATCTCCTCTTTCTGCTTTTGGAATTTCAGAAGATATTCCGGTATGCTGTCGGTTGTTTCAGCTTCTTTATTCTGCTTTCGCTTATCAGTAAATGAGAGAAATGAATATTGGTCGATATCTTCTGCGTCACTGATGATATAATAGAATTTAGAACCTTCGTCGGTCGTCATATTCATGTCTATGTCGATCTGGCCGGGATATCCATTGATCTGAGCATGTCCTGATCCATAGATGGTTCCATACCAAAGAGGATTTATTTTCTCATTAGTATCATAGCATAGCAGTGATTTGGCATCGCGAAGTCTGAAATTGAAGACCGGATTGTGGAAATAAGTGTGTCTCAACCATCCGCTGAATTCTGCAGTATGCCCTTCATCATCATAAAGTGTCAATGGAGGTATTTCTATCACTCCTTTATGTAGGAAGACAGAGTCATTGCCGGCATGATACCAGGTGTTTGTGAAGTCCAGTTTCATAGAAAGGGTGTCTGCTTTGAGTTCGCCTACCATATCTATGTCAGAGAATGTTCCATAAAGCTTGCACTTTCCGGAAGCAACTCCGTCAAGGTCAGAGCAAAATGCCGACACGAACGGCTTCATTATCGCGACATTGACTTTATTTGCATCAAATTCGAAGCTAAGCGAGTCTCGTGTCACCCATATACCTCCTTCTACGCTTGCCCTACGCTCCCTTGTCAATGGGTCTCTTATCACTCCGTAAATTCCTACTTTCTGTTGGTTTACGTCATAGTCTGACGCGAGATCTCCATCTCCTAAGACAGCTCCATTGTAGCTGAGCCCCTTTACATGCAGGAATTCGGTGCTGGCTGCAAGTTTTTTGGTCAGCAGTCGACTTCCCACTACTTCTCCGGTTGCCATCCCTCCAAAAGAGACATAATTGATATTGAGTATATTAAAAATATATTCAAGATCTATGTCATTGAGTTGCACAGTCACTTTGTCTTCATCTCTTTCAGATGCGATTCCATTAATCTTGACAAACTGATTGTCATGGCTGATCTCAAAATTTCTTACATCTATTCGTTTGCCTTCATAGTCGATGCTTCCGTTCGCTATCGACCAAGCCTTGTCGCTGATGGTTATTGTCGAAGGAAGTATATCGAGATTTACGGCAAGTTCTCCTTTGGGGTTAAATGGATCCGGCATTCGTGATAATGTTGCTTCAAGTGCAACTCCACCTTTCAGCACGCTTTCCATTGAAGGATTCAGCCCCAGGTTGACATTTATCTTATCTCTGACAGCATATAGATCTGCAGCTATTTCCACATCACCTTTTTTTGCAGGGAAAATCAAGCCGGCGTTTACTTTTGCCATTCCAAGGAAAGAGTCTAAGTCAAGCGAGAAGTCAACGTCGCGTATAAGCTTGTTTTTCCCTTGTTGAAGATGAGGGGTATTGGTTTTTATCATAGCCTTCCCTTCCCTAAGGTCGAAAGAACCCTTCACCGGTATGTCTGTAAGTGGACGGACCGGAGTGTCGAAAAAGACATATGGTGCAGACACTCCTTTGATATTGATGTCAAAATCAAAATCATTGGATGCACTGTTGCTATCCGTAATATTGGCTGATGATTCTCCTAATGTCGGGAATACTGTCCATACCATCTCTTTAATTTCCTTGGCAAGTGTGCTTGGATGAATATTGCCTGTTATTCGTCCATCAATCCAGTCTGAAGTCAGTCTTATATCACGCATAAAAGCAGTCTCATCATCAGCATCTTGATTGCTTAGAGAATCTATGCTGACTGAAAGTTGCTTTAGTTTCAGTTTTTTGCCATTGGGTCGGATTAGCGATATGTCACTGATATTCAGCAAGCCTGTGACATTATCTATATCGTTGCCGTTCGTATTTGCTACGATACGTCCGGATAAGTTGCAGTCTGCCATTTCCCCTTTTATTCCGAATTTGGAAGGATTGAAGTCTACGACAGACATATCTGCCTGTAATTCAGTATTCTTGCCATCGATATGCCCTCCAGCATCAACTGTCAGGTTCATTTCCTCTGAGGATGCTTCCATCATCAGGTCAAAGTCATCTCTCGACTTTGTCAAGTCTATTTCGATTCCGCTTAACAGATTCCCCATTACGACACATTCATCGGAGTTGAGCGTAATTCTACCCTCCGCATTCTTGTCTAATCCGGATGTTTCTGCCTCTATACTGAAAGATGCTGTTCCAAGTTTGTCTGTGGCAAGTAAATTGTCAAGTTCTATATCTTCTGCATTTGCCTCAAGCTTAATCTGGGGATTTTTTGATCGTAGTTTATTGCCGGTGGCCGTAAACTCTATTCTTCCCCTATCTGTCGCAATCTTCCCATTCGCATCAGCAGTGTTGCCGTCAGCAAGTTTTCCTTCGACATCTAATGAAATGCCACCGATTGACTCAATTATTTTCTTTCCTTTCTCTCCTATTTGTGGGAGATTTGAGACGACATTGCTTATAAGTCCGGAAGAAAGTTCAGCTTTCAAGCTGTTTACTTCAAGATTGAGACTGTCAGTATTGTTAAGATTTCCCACCCATCCATTGATCTTAAGCAAAGAATTTGATGCTTTATTGGAGAGAAGTAATTCCGACAATTCTATCCCATTTTCTTTATATGTTGCATCAATGTCGATATCCCATGCTGTGTCAAAGGCACTTAGTTGTGGCACGAGTGAAGACAGATCTGAAGGGGTCAGTTTTCCCCCGACTTCTCCCCTTATGTCTGTCATGGAGTCAAGGCTAAGATCGACATCGCCAATGTTGAGTGAGCTGTTTGGCAAATTGACATTCAGATTTTTCACTACCAATCTGTCCCCTCTCTCTTTATTGAGATTCCTGATGTATTCCACTTCTGCTGTCAGACTTCTTAAAAATATTCCGGGAGTGGCCTCAAATTGAAGGTTTCTTATATCAAACTTATAAAGGTCGTTACGAAGAACCGGTATGCTAAGGTCCATCCTAAGCCTTGAGATTTCCATCTCTGCGAATTTATGCTTTTCTCCTGAAGCATCTGTCATCCATGGGCGTGAAAATGATGCCTTTGAATTTCTTATTACTATGTTTCTTATCCGCAGGTCAAATTTGGCAGATGGTTTGTTTTTGTCTTTTGGAGAGAGAGCATCTATAAGAAACTGGATATTTAGAGGGGCATCCTTTGCATCTTGGCTCACTGTCACGTCCATCCCGATGATTTCTGCATAGTTGAGCACTATTTTCCTATCGGTCAAAAGCGACCAGATATCTATACCTGCAGCTATCTTGTCAATTCCTGCACATTGTTCTCCATCCGGTGAGTGCAGTTTAGCGCCGGTGAGTATAATTTCACTGAAGGGTTGTATCGTAAGGTTTTCTATTTCTAATTTCCCTCCAAGAAATGCCGAAAGCTCTTCACACGCTACGGTCTTCACTTTATTTTGTACAGAAGGAATAGACAGCACGACATATAGTCCTAAATATACAACTACAAGAAGCACAATCAGAGATATGATTATGCTCCTGAAGACGTTGTATACAGGCTTCAATATGCTCATTTATAATCAAGTATTCACAATTTTGAAATTCCTGTGCTTCTCATGGGACTTCGAAAGACAAGGAATAACTTACAAAGTTAATAAAAAAAGACGGTTTTGCCCTATGAAAATCATAAAAATTTCTTATCCTATTGCCTTATTCGACCCTTAAGTTTTGTTCGCGAAACTCAAATTATTTGCATCTTTCAAAAAATAGTATTAATTTTGCATTGCACTCACGACAATTTATTATGAGATGCTTCAGATTAGATAGAAGTTGATAATGAGTACTACTATACTTGGAATAGAATCAAGTTGCGACGACACTTCCGCCGCGGTGATTTCAGATGGAATCCTGCGCAGCAATGTCATTGCAAGTCAGAAAGTCCACGAGCAATTCGGAGGTGTAGTTCCTGAGCTTGCAAGCCGGGCGCATCAGCAAAACATACTCCCGGTCGTTAGCGAGGCTCTTCGTCAGGCTGGAGTCGCTGCCAGCGAACTTGATGCGATTGCTTTCACTCGTGGGCCAGGCTTGCTCGGATCGCTGCTCGTCGGCACTTCTTTCGCAAAAGGAATGGCTATCGGTCTTGATATCCCGACAGTGGATGTAAATCATCTCCACGGCCATGTCCTCAGCCATTTCATTAAGGAGAATGAGGAGCAGGAAGTTCCCGAGTTCCCGTATTTGTGTCTTCTGATTTCAGGTGGAAATTCGCAGCTAATTCTTGTGCATTCCCCATTTGAGATGGAAATGTTGGGCTCTACTATCGACGATGCTGCCGGTGAGGCTTTCGACAAGTGTGCAAAGGTGATGGGGCTTCCCTATCCCGGAGGTCCTCATATCGATCGTATGGCTGCTGAAGGAGATGCAAGTTCTTTCAGATTTGCAAAACCTCACATTCCAGGTTTTGATTACTCCTTCAGTGGACTGAAGACATCTTTCCTTTACACGGTGCGCGACAATCTGAAGATTGACCCCGATTTCATCGACCACAGGAAAGCAGACCTTGCAGCTTCTTTGCAAAAGACTATCATTGATATTCTTATTGATAAGCTTTCTAAGGCTGTGAAGGAGACAAAGGTATCGGCTGTGGCCATCGGAGGTGGTGTTTCGGCCAATTCCGGTGTCAGGAACGCCATAGAGGAGTTTTGCAATCGCCGTAGGATTAAGGCTTGGATTCCTAAGCGTGCTTTCACTACCGACAATGCAGCTATGGTGGCGATAGCCGGTTATTATAAATATCTTAAGGGTGAGTTCTGCTCACTTGATAAGCCTCCTTATTCAAAAGTTGAAGTTTAACTCGGACATTACGAAGATTATGAAGGAAGTCCCTAACATAGAAAAAAGACACGTCATTGTGTATGGTTACACAACCGACGAACTTGCAAGTATCCTTAAGCATTTTGAGAAGCACCTGCCCGAATATATCAAGATTGCCATAGAGGCTAATCTTTTACTCTCCAAGATTACTCTCACCGGAGAATATAATGGGGTAGCTATACTGCGTTTTCAGATGAACCGCTTGCAACAGAATCTTCGCGATATCTTTACAAAAGATGTGATTGCCGATGAAGACAAGTCTCTTGCAGAAGTGCTCGGTTCACTTCTAAAAGAAAGGGAATTGACCGTTGCTTGCGCTGAAAGCTGCACCGGGGGCAACATTGCTCATCGCATTACTCAGCAGCCTGGAAGCAGCAATTATTTTCTCGGAAGTATCGTAAGTTATGCCAATGATGTAAAGACAAAAGTGCTCGGAGTGCCTCAAAAATATATTGATCTTCAAGGTGCTGTGAGCCGTGAGGTCGTTGAAGCGATGGCAGAAGGTGCTTCCCGGCTTATGAGAAGTGACTGCGCTATTTCCACTTCCGGCATTGCTGGCCCTGACGGTGGCACGAAATATAAACCCGTCGGAACCGTTTGGATTGGTGCTAAATATGGAAGCAAACTTGTCAGTGAATGCCGTCACTTCAAAGGTAGTCGCAACGATGTCATCGAGCAAGCTACAGCTCACGGAATGGTGATGCTTATCAATCTGCTTCGCGACACTTATGAGGAAGAAGATGACCTCGCCGACGAGTGACTAACCCATAACCCTATAACCCCATAAACCCATAACCCTCAACTTTCGCTTGCGAAAGTTGAATTCTTAATATGAGCGATCTTATTTCCGACGACATAAATTTAAATTTAGAGCCAGATCCAGTTGAAGAAAAGAATGATAAGGATCAGAAGAAAAGCTATAAACCTTTTCTGTTGCTTCTTCAAATTCTTATGACAGGCACTGCAGGCTGGAAAGATCTGCGGCGTTCACGCTTGAAACCGGAGCAGACCGCTGCCGGCTGTTTCTATCCGCTCGTTGCAGTAGCCTCTGTATGCCGCTTTGCTGACTGGTTCTATCTTCCGGAATTCAACCTTGCCTCTACTCTCGTGAGTGCTGTCTCAGTATTCGCATCATTCTTCTTCAGCTATTTCGCTGTTCAAGTGGTGTGCAACTGGGTGTTCCCTATTGCTGCCAAGTCTAAGACTGAGACGCCTTATTTCAAACTCATGGTGCAATATGCTTTGGCAAGTCTTGCCCTTTTCTGGATTCCAGGTGAAATTTATCCTATTCTCGAGCCTATTACAGTGTTCCTGCCAATATGGACGGCTTTCATAATCACTAAAGGAATAAGATTTCTAAGATTACCAGAAAAACATGTCAACCGTTGTATGGTTACAATTGTTTTGACAGTAATCGTGATGCCCTACATCTTCATGTGGATTTCCGATAAAATCTTCTAAAACCTCTCTCATCAACTCATAACCCCATAACCCATAACCCCATAACCCTTAAGTTTTGCTTGCAAAACTTAAATATAAATATGGAAGCTAATAATATAAATATAAAGAATAGACGCGCCACTTTTGATTATGAAATTGGCGATACTTATACTGCCGGAATGGTGCTCACTGGCACGGAAATAAAGTCTATCCGTGCTGGCAAGGCCTCCCTGACCGATTCATACTGTATTATCGATCATGGTGAAGTGTGGGTAAAAGGCATGAATATTTCAGAATATTTCTATGGCTCTTACAATAATCACATAGCACGTCGGGATCGTAAACTCCTCCTGTCAAAAAAGGAAATTTCCAAAATAGAAAAGGCTATCGCTGATCCTGGATTTACTCTTATTCCTCTGCGGATTTTCATCAACGACAGGGGATATGCAAAACTCGTGGTTGGCGTAGCTCGTGGTAAGAAGCAGTACGACAAACGCCAGTCAATCAAGGAGCGTGAAGACAAGAGAATCCTTGACAGACTAATGAAAAAATAAGGATTTATTGATGATAAGGCCTCTTGAACTTCTTGCCCCTGCCGGTAATCCAAACATCGCCATGGAAGCTATACTCCATGGCGCTGATGCTATATATATGGGTGCCTCAAGTCATGGTGCCCGACGAAACGCTGCCAATTCTATCGATGATATAAAGAGAGTCGTGGATTTCGCACATATATATCGTGCTCGTGTTTATGTGACGGTAAATACTATTGTCTACGAAAATGAAATTCGTCAGGTTGAGCAGCTGATTACCAATCTTTATCACGCAGGTGTGGATGCGATTATAGTGCAGGATATGTCAATCTTGCGAATGGACATTCCTCCTATTCAGCTTCATGCGAGCACTCAGTGTGATATCCGAACTCCGGAGAAGGCAAGGTTTCTTCAGAATGTAGGTTTTAGCCAACTTGTTCTCCCGCGCGAACTGACGTTGGATGAGATTAAAAGGATGTCGGAAGCAGTCTCAGTTCCTCTTGAATCATTTGTCCATGGAGCCTTATGTGTCAGCTATTCAGGAAGATGCCATGCAAGCTTTGCTTCATGTGGAAGAAGTGCAAACCGGGGTGAATGTGCGCAGATTTGTCGGCTTCCGTTCACTCTCTCCGATTCGGGAGGAAATGTAATATGCAATGACAAGCACCTTCTTTCGCTTCGCGATCTGAATACACTCGATATTCTGCCTCGGTTAATAGAGGCCGGCGTGTCAAGCTTCAAGATTGAAGGCAGGCTTAAGGAAGCTGCATACGTTAAAAACACTGTAGCAGCATATCGCAAGGCTTTAGACAATTTTATTACAGAGCATTCTGAGTCATACTGCCGGAGCAGTTTCGGGACTTCAGAAATTTCCTTCTCTCCTGATTTGTCGAAGTCGTTCAACAGAGGTTTCTCACATTATTTCATTGAAAATCGCCGACCTAAAGGTATCATTTCTCCCGACACTCCTAAATCATTAGGAGAGACTATTGATGATGTCTCTAAGCTCAATAATGGTGACGGGATTAGTTTCTTTGATGCGCAAGGACGATATACAGGGGCGATGGTGAATGGAATACAAGGTAAGCGCATCATAACTTCAAAGCCAGTCAATATCCCTAAAGGGGCGGAGATTCATCGTACATTCGATCGCGTTTGGGACAAGGGGTTGCAGCGTCCTACTGCCACCCGTAAGATAGGTGTGTCTTGTAGTCTTGATGACACTGGATTGACAGCGCACGACGAGAGAGGCTGCCTAATTCGTATTCCGCTCAATTGCATAAGGGATGTGGCAAGAAAGACTCCTGACTTCTCTCCTATTTTCGCTAAACTTGGCAATACACCCTATAGGCTTCAGCAATTCGTCTCATCTCTTGATCCGACTGTGTTTATTCCAGCTGCAGATCTGACTGAGATCCGACGCCAGGCTATTGAGGCTCTTGATAATGCTAATCTGACGACTTATCCGTATCAGTATAGAAACAACGAGGATATGTCTGTAAGATATATGACCAAGCGACTCGATTATCGTGACAATGTCGCCAATAGCCTTGCCGCGCAGTTCTATCATGATCATGGAGTGGAGAAAATTGAATCTGCGCTTGAAGCGTCACGTTCTTCGGTCAGCCATAAAAACCGCAGGTTGATGACTACACGCCATTGCATATTGCGCGAACTTGGCCTATGTAAAAAAGAAAAAGGACTCGGAAGATTTTCCGAACCCCTTGTCTTAAAATCCGGGAAGGATTCTTTCACTCTCGAATTCAATTGCCGTGATTGCGAGATGCATGTGCTTGGCTGACCTCATTTCCTGTTTCCGCCACATTTGTGCTGTCTGTCTGCAAAGTGTCTGCTTCAACTATAGGATGCAAAATATTCTGTATCCGTTCGTCTCTCGCCTTGATATAATCAAGCATGAGGGAATGGATAGTGTCATTCTGTCCCTCCGTCAGAAGCAAGTCAGTGTCAGGAGGATAACTGAAGTTTATCTTATAAAGCTTATCCTCATACTCTGAGCACAGAGTGGCCCAGTTTGAACTATCAGGGGCTTCTTTCAGTTTTCCGGTATAATCCTCGGTCAACTTGCAGATACGATTAAACATATCTGTGGCTTCATCCCTATCCTTGTTTTTCTTTTCTTGCGAGCAGCCATAGCTGCATATACAAGCTATGCCAAGCACTGCAATCAATATTCTATTCTTCATCTTATCTCAACTTATGCCTAAGATATTTTCCTGTATATGATTCTTCACACGCTGCTACATCTTCCGGTGTGCCTGCTACGACAAGATTACCTCCTGCTTCGCCTCCCTCCGGACCTATGTCTATCACCCAGTCAGCACTTTTGATGACATCCATGTTATGCTCGATGATCACTACGGTATGTCCTGCCTCAATTAGCCTGTTGAGCGATTTTAGAAGTGTGGAGATATCGTGGAAATGAAGTCCAGTGGTGGGCTCGTCAAAGATGAACATTGTGCGGGGTTGTTTCTCCTGTGAGATGAAATAAGCAAGCTTGACCCTTTGGCTTTCACCTCCTGAAAGCGATGAACTGCTTTGCCCAAGCTTCACATATCCTAATCCTACTTCTTGAAGAGGAAGAAGTTTCTTTATTATCTTCTTCACCTGGCTGTCTTTGCCATCTTCCTGCAGGAAGGCAATGCACTCGTCGACTGTCATCTCAAGGATGTCATGGATGTTCTTTCCTCTGTATTCTACATCCAATACATCTTGCTTGAAGCGCTTGCCATGGCATTCCTCACACTCCACTGTGATGTCAGCCATAAACTGCATTGGGATTGTGATGGTGCCTTCTCCTTTACACTCCTCGCATCTGCCCCCTTCTGCATTGAAAGAGAAAAATCCGGGAGTAAATCCCATCTGCTTAGCAAGAGGTTGCTCGGCGAAAAGCTTTCTTATCTCATCGTATGCCTTAAGATACGTTGCCGGATTAGACCTTGAGGACGTGCCTATTGGATTTTGATCTACAAATTCAATGGCTCCGACATCTTTTACATCCCCTCCTATCTTTTTGTGTGCCCCCGGAGTGTCACATGGATCTCCGAGCATTCTCACCATAGCTTTATAGAGTATTTCCCTTACAAGGGTTGATTTGCCGCTTCCACTGACTCCCGTCACTACTGTCATTACGCCAAGAGGAAACTTCACGTCGATACCTTTCAGGTTGTTCTCGCAAGCTCCTACCACTTCTACAAATTTCTTCCACGGACGGCGAAGTTTTGGGACCGGAATGTTTCTTCTGCCTGAGAGATAATCTAATGTATACGATTCGCTGGAATATCCTTCCTGGAGTGTCTTCTGAAGATTCCCTTGATACACTACATTTCCTCCATTCAGTCCTGCATCTTTCCCAATGTCGACTATTTCATCGGCTGCAAGCATGATGTCTTCGTCATGCTCCACCACTACTACGGTATTGCCTATTTTCTGAAGATTTCGCAATACGCCTATAAGTCTTTCAGTATCTCTTGAATGCAGCCCGATTGATGGCTCATCGAGAATATAGAGTGAGCCTACAAGTGAACTGCCAAGTGAAGTGGCGAGATTGATTCTCTGGCTCTCCCCTCCCGACAGTGAAGATGAGAGTCGGTCGAGTGTAAGATAGCCGAGACCAACTTTATTCATAAAGTCAAGACGGCTGCGGATCTCCACAAGAAGGCGCTTGGCTATGGCATAGTCTGTCTCATTCAGGGTAAGATTATCGAAAAAGGCCTGAAGTTCTGAGATTGGCATCCTTACGAGTTGAGTGATGCTTTTCCCTCCTACCTTTACATATTCAGCATCTTTGCGGAGTCTTGAACCATGACATTCCGGACATGTAGTGCGTCCACGATAGCGGGCTTTCATCACCCGATATTGTATCTTGTATTGGTTTTCATCCACCCAGCGGAAAAAGCCGTCGATACCTTCCCACTTGTCTTTGCCTCTCCACAGTATGTCTTTTTCCTCCTGGCTAAGTTCCATATATGGCTTATGGATTGGAAATCCTATAGTGGGAGCGAGTTTTATGAGCCATTTTTTCCATTCACTCATTTTCTCGCCTCTGAAGCACATCACAGCATCCTGATACACCGAAAGAGTCTTATCCGGGACAACCAAATCTTCACTTATCCCGAGGATTTTCCCAAATCCCTCGCATGTCGGGCAAGCTCCATACGGGTTGTTGAAGTTAAACATCAGATCCGTTGGCTCTCTGAATTCGATACCGTCTGCCGTGAACTGACGGGAATACTCATGCTCCCTGATTCCCTCTTCTCCCCATATCTTGACAATACATTTGTCGCGACCTTCAAAATAGGCGGTCTCGAGAGAATCTGTCAGTCGGGAAACTTCATCTTTGTCTCCACTGACTGCAATTCGGTCGATCAGCAGTCGATAGCCCAGTGCTTCTTCTTCTGAAATAGAACCATTCTCTATTTTTTCAGCTATGGCAGAAATGTCTTCGAAACTTCCATCTTTCTCAAGACGTGAATATCCCTCTTTCCGATAGATTTCAAGTTGGGTGAGGATATTTCTTCCTTCTGGTATATTAAGGGGAATCAATACGGCAAGTCGTGTGCCCTCAGGAAGTGACAGTATCTGACGCACTATTTCCTCTATTGTCTCACGCTTCACTTCTTCTCCTGTCACTGGAGAAAATGTGTGTCCTGCGCGTGCAAAAAGCATACGCATATAGTCATATATCTCTGTGGATGTCCCTACGGTACTTCTCGGATTGCGGGTATTGACTTTCTGTTCTATGGCAATTGCTGGCGGAAGACCCTTGATATAGTCACACTCAGGCTTCGACATCCTTCCAAGAAACTGACGGGCATATGCTGAGAGACTCTCCACATAGCGGCGTTGGCCTTCGGCATAGAGTGTGTCGAAAGCAAGCGATGACTTGCCGCTTCCGCTGACTCCAGTCATCACTATAAATTCACCGATTGGCAGAGAGAGGTCAACATTCTTAAGATTATTGACCCTTGCTCCTTTTATTTCTATTTGTCGTTTACTCATATTTAATCAATACAGCAAATACTGCGCCAAACTCAAAAAGTTTAAGAATTTAGAATTTGTATCTATTCTAAATCCTTAAACTCTTTGACGAACTTCAGTCTTCAATGTCATCGTCGTCATCATCTTCCCAATCAAGGAAGTATGAGTCGGCATAGGTGTCTTCTTTAAATCGCGACAGCTCGCGGCCCTCTCGTTTCGTAGGACGCCCCATACCCTTTCTGCGATCTACAAATCCGGATATTCTGGTCATCTCAAGCAAGTCATATTGACTTTGCGGAGTGATGTTTTCAAGATAGTCAGGCACGAGTTTTGCTCCCAATCTGTTTTGAGTGGTAGCCTTGACCCTGAAGGTATATGTGATAGGAGGTTTTTTGACTTCTATCACATCTCCCTCTTTTATGGGGCGGGATGGTTTCACTGGAACCCCTCCCATCATCACTCGTCCTTTCTTGCAGGCTTCTGTGGCTATTGTGCGGGTCTTGAAAACCCGCATTGCCCAGAGCCATTTGTCTATTCTTACTTCCATTAGTTTTATATCAATCCTCTATTGGGGATGTCTTTCGAAGGAGCATCACCTGCTTGCCGTTGCTTCCGATAAATTCAATTTCATCGGCACTCACCTTTTTTGCAGTCACTGCTTCTTCGAGAGCCATAGTCATTCGTGTCTCCCATCCTGAATTTGGACATGCCATACGTGTCATGGCAATTTTGGAGAAGGAAATTGAATTGGCTGCATCCATATCGGTCTCAAGCTCACCATTGATGATGTTGCATCCGGTGTTTCCGTGCATTTTCTTTTCGTCGACATCAAGAGCTATTTTCATGTCTTCGATATCTACTTTTTCTCCATCTATGGCTATGACAGCCCAAGTGCCATCAAGGAAATGGAAGTCACGGTGCATCAGTTCCATTACTTCGCGTCCTCCTGCGTCATAGAATCGAAGGATGCTTTCAGAATCAGCGCTGTCTTCTTCTGTGTATTTTACAGTCAGGCCTAAAGCCTCTCCAATTTCCACATCGGTGATGTTGCTTTGTCCACACATCATCATGGTTGTGGCAAGATTGCTGAATGAGATGGTCTTGTCTACATAGCTGCTTGTGTATTGGCCGTTAATGATATTGCAGCCATTGTTGCCGTAGATACGGTTTTCTCCAGGTACAAACTTGATGTATGGAGCAACTTCACCCACAGCTTGGTTGCCAAACACTTTTTCTATAGCCCAGTCGCCAGAAAGTGCACCTTTTTCCTGCACATCAGCAATCTGCTGGAGCTTTTCATTTACTTTTGCCATAGCCTTTTCTGCTTCATTTTTTGTAGACTTGGCTGTCTTGGCTGCCTCAGCCTTAGCTTTCTTAGCATCCTTTTCAGCCTCATTTTTCTCTGTTTCTACCCATCCTTGAAGGCCTTTTCCACTTCCTTCATTGTTTGACGATGGTTTGAAAATTGAGCAGCTTGTGGCACTGAATGCCATTGCCACACCTAACGCTGCAATCATTAAAAAGTTATTTCTATTCTTCATGATCTTTCTATTTTTGCAAAATTAATTAATTTTTTCCATTTTTCCAAACCCTCACTTCCCCCTTTCCCCAAATCTGACACCTGACACCTGACACCTGAAAACTGAAAACTGATGACTGAAGACTGAAGTCTCAATCCCCCCAATGCTTCCTTAGCGGATATTTCACCGGCCTCATCAGCAATCGAAGCGACGTAGAGTAGGTGCAGTAGTTCCAAATCCAATTTAGCAAGACAGTTGCCTTTGTCCTTACTCCAAGTATGCTTATCAAGTGTATAGCCATCCAAAGCCACCATGCGAATCTCCCGGCAAATGTCATCTTCCCGATCTGAGCAATCGCCTTGTTTCTTCCTATGGTAGCCATGGTACCCTTGTCATTATACTTGAATGCCTTTATCATCTCTCCTTTGTTAAGGTTTGATGCAAGGTTTCTCGCCTGCTGTATAGCCGGCTGTGCCACTTGTGGATGTCCGTTAGGATAATCTTCGGTTTGCATTAAGGCTATGTCTCCGACTGCATACACCTCATCTGCACCTTTGACTCTGTTGAACTCATCTACAATTATGCGATTCCCTCTTCCTATCATTTCTTGGGGAATCCCTGGCATCGGTTCTCCTTTCACTCCGGCTGTCCATATCAGCGTTTCCCAATACTCCTGATGACCGTCAGCAAATGACACCATCTTTTCTTCGTAGCCTTTCATCACGGTATTGAGCCTGATGTCTACCATGAGTTGGCTTAGATATACATATGCTTTCTGACTCAGTTTAGGGTCAAATGCAGATAGCAACCTGTCTGCTCCCTCCACCAGAGTGATTGTCATGTCTTCGGGATCAAGTTCCGGATACTCCCTTGGAAGCACATCCCGTTTCATCTCCCCGAGGGCTCCGGCTATCTCTACTCCCGCCGGACCGCCGCCTATCACAAGGAAACTCAGCAACTGTTTTCTTCGTTCGGTATCCTTTTCGATACACCCCCTTTCAAGACGGTCCAGGATTTCATCCCTTGTATGGCTTGCCTCTCCGGATGTCTTTATTCCAAATACATTTTCTTCAAGACCATTCATGCCAAAATAGTTGTTTGTCGAACCTGCCGCTACGACGAGTTTATCATATCTTAGCGTTTCATAGCTTGTTGAAACAGTTTTTGCCGACATATCTATATTCTTGATATGACCCATATGATAGGTCACGTCTCCTTTGGTCTTTTTGAACTCCCTTCTGAATGGAAAGGAAATGCTCGGCACGTCAAGTGCCGATGATGCTATCTGATAGAAAAGAGGAGGAAAGGAATGATAGTTGTTGCGGTCAATTATCTTTACCTTAAATTTCTTTCTGTCAAGACGCTTCGCAAGATTCATCCCGGCAAATCCACCTCCTATGATGACAACTGTCTGTTTTTCCATAATATTATTTATATTGATCTATGCCTTCCTCTCAAACCAGAAGCCTGACGCCTGAAGCCTCAAGACTTAAGACATGTTTCTTGAAATACAACATTCTTGATGCCATTCAGGTTTGCAAATTCGGAAAAAAACGATTAACTTTGCCATATGAAACGTCAGGCAACATACTTTTTACTCATCATAAGCCTTTTTTTTCCATCGGCTCTCAAGGCTCAGATCAATGCTGAGCAGGTGCTCACTATTGGAAGAAACGTCCTTTCTATGGACGATTATATGCTCGCTATTCAGTACTTTAATCAGGCGATTAAAGCCAAACCATATCTTGCTGATCCTTATTTTCTCCGGGGGCTTGCAAAAATGAGTCTTGATGACTATAAAGGTGCTGAAATTGACTGTACGGAAGCTCTGAAGCGAAATAAATTCAAGACTGAAGCGTATAAGCTCAGGGGATTCGCAAGGCAACATCTTGGCCTCGATTCCCTTGCAATTGAGGACTACAATGAAGGACTCAAACATGATCCCACCGACAAGTATTTTCTCTTTTACAAAGGTGTAGCTCAGACCACCTTGAAGAAAAATGATGAGGCTCTCCAGACGATGAATCAACTTCTGCGTCTGTATCCTCGCTTCGAGGAGGGATATTCAGCCCGCGCTGTGCTCAATCTCCAGCGTGAGGATACTGTGGCAGCACTCGACGATGTGGAGAAGGCTATCAAGCTGAATAGGGCCATGATAAATCCTTATCTGATTAGGGCTGACATCGAGAGCAGCCGTGGAAACTGGGACGTCGCTCTCTCCGACATGGATGAAGCTGTAAAGTTATATCCCGAAGAGCCCGGTTTCTATATCAACAGGGCTTATGTGAGATATAACACCGACAATTATCTTGGGGCGATGTCTGACTATAACTATGCGTTGCAACTCGACCCTAAGAATATGGCCGCTCTCTTTAATAGGGCTCTTCTGCGTTTTGAGGTGAAAGATCTTATCAATGCAAAGAAAGACTTCACAGAGGTTCTCAATCTTAATCCTCACAATTTTCATGCTCTCTATAATAGGGGTCTTGTGCAGCTTGAGACTGGCGAATACAAGGAGGCTCTCGCCGACTTTAAGAGCATTGCGGCAAGATACCCCAATTTCTATCCGGTCTATTATGCAATCGCAGAGGCGGAGAGAAATCTTGGAAACCTGAAGGCTGTCGGAGCAAATGTCAACTATGCAGAGAGTCTCGTTCGCAAATACGTGGCAAATCCGGAGTCTAATCCCCTTGACCGCCCTACTATTGCAGCCGGCACTCCACGTAATGCCAATAAAACTCCCGATGGTGAGGAAGAGGATGAAAATGAGGTGATGAATAGGTTTAATCAGCTTGTCACCATGCAGGAAATTCCTCAGACTCAACTCTCCTACAATGAAAGGATAAAAGGACGTGTGCAGGATCGCAACGTTATGGCTGAGCCAGAACCCCTTTATACTATTTCTTTCAATCCCCCTTCGAAAGCTTTGGGTGGAGTCACTAATTATTTCCGTGCTCTTGATGATTTCAACCGCGGACGATACATTACCCGCACCCTTTATCTGTCTCCTTTGCAGTCCGGACTCTCAGATGAGGAATATGAGACTCTATTCAAGATGGCCGAAAGTTATACTTCTGCAATTGCGAGCAGTGGCAGTAAGGTGCGACCTGCCGATCTTCTTGCCCGAGGAGTTGCATATTCCATGCTGAAAAACTATAAGGGAGCTATAGAGGATTTCGATGCAATTATCGATGCTAATAAAGATTTCACTGTAGCTTATATAGCAAGAGGAGTGGCAAGATATGAGAATGCAAAGACCGAGGAAGACCAACGGCTTGCAATGCAAGGAATAGCGATGGCGGCCGCTGACTTCGATGCAGCTACCCGTCTTGATCCGCGTCTCGTACATGCATGGTTTAACAAGGGTTACATCCTATACACTCAGCGGGATTATTCGCAGGCAGCCGAATGCTTCACAAAAGTATTGGAGATTGACCCTGAGTTTGGGGCAGCATTCTATAATCGCGGTCTCTGTTCCCTTTCCGCCGGCAAGAAAGCCGAAGCTTTCGCCGACCTATCTCGAGCCGGCGAACTTGGAGTCCTCCCCAGCTACAACATCCTCAAGCGCATGAAATAATCCCCCGAAATCTGAATTCTGACAACTGAAAACTGACAACTGAAAACTGAAAACTGAAATCTGACAACTGAAATCTGACAACTGAAAACTGACAACTGAAAACTGATACCCATGACTCAACATTACTGGAACATAGACAGGATCATGAAGCTCATAATTGGGCTGGCAATAGCATTTGCGCTTATGGCATTGATGAGCTGCCTTAGCCACGTGCTTCTCCCATTCTTTATAGCTTGTTTTGTAGCTTACATTTTGCAACCACTCGTGGATCTGAACAGAAAACTGACTCACGAGAAAGGTAGGGCTATCTCTTCAATATTGACAGTGATTGAGGTTCTTGCTGTAATCGCGGGAATCATCTACCTTTTCATGCCTCATGTCATTAAGGAACTGGATGTTCTCACTGGTATCATCCATGAGGTGACATCTGGAAAACGTCCGATGCCAAAGGAATATGTTGAACTCATCACTTGGGTTGAGAACTATGTCAGACCGTCAGAAATCAAGTCGCAGTTGAGCGGCGTGCATTTAGGGTCTATCATAAGCAAAGGCACTTCCCTACTCAACGAATCCATCACCGTTATCCTTGACGTCTTGGGTTGGGCATTGACTTTGATTTATGTCCTCTTCATACTTATCGACTATCCACAGATTGTCAGAGGATTCAAACTCATCATCCCTCATAAATATAGAGAAAATGCAATGGTTGTGGTAAGGGATGTACAGACTAATATGGACCATTACTTCCGTGGCCAGGGTCTTGTGGCTCTATGTGCAGCCGTTTTCTATTGCATCGGCTTTTCCATTGTGGGTTTGCCACTCGCCATACCAATGGGAATCTTGGTTGGCATACTTTATATGATACCCTATTTCCAGTATGTGACATTGATACCGGTGGCGATTATATGCGCCATATACTCTCTAAGTGGAGACGTGACTTTCTTAAGTCTGTTTGGCAGGTCTCTGCTGGTCTATGTGGTGAGTCAGTGCATCTGTGATTATATCCTTACTCCTCATATCATGGGAAAGGAAATGGGAATGAATGCAGCGTTAATTCTGTTGTCGCTTTCTATTTGGGGTAGCCTCTTTGGCATCATCGGTATGATTATAGCACTTCCGGTATCATCATTGATCATGGCCTACTACGAACGCTACATCTCTAATCCCCGCCCCCAACATCCAACCCCTGAGCCCTGATCCCTGACACCTGAAATCTGACAACTGAAGACAGAAGACTGAAAACTATGGACATCGAATCTGTAAGAGAATACTGCCTTTCACTTCCTTTGACTACTGAAGATGAGGCATTTGGAGAAGGATTACTCCTTTTCAGAACATTCAATAAGATATTTGCTTGCCTATCAATTATGGGCGACGATTACCTTGCTCTCAAATGTGATCCTGAATATGCTATTGAATTGAGAGAAAGATATTCGGAGATTGCTCCAGCCTATCACTGGAACAAGAAATATTGGAATCAGTTGCGCCCAAGCCAGATGCGCGACTCTGAATTCCTCAAGTCACTCATCCGGCACAGCTACTCCGAGATTGTAAAAAAGCTCCCCAAGAAAACGAAACTCGAATTCCCCGAAATCACCGACATCCATTCCTAATTCCCCCTATGGAAGAGAGGGGAGGATGGGAAGAGGGAAATATATTTTAATATGTATTAATATGTTTTAGAGCATATTTATTTGGAAGGATAGATAATAATTATTATATTTGCGATTGGAATCTCGCGATATGCAGCCTCAGAGGAGGACAAGCCGGGTATTGGGAGGTTCGGAATAACATACGAAAGGCGTTTACTGCGCTTTATTTCTTGGCTCTAAGAAACTTCGCAACTTTCTAAGTCATAGTCAAGGATGAAGCAATAGTAG
>DAAK01000102.1:0-2653 GCA_001701075.1 Bacteroidales bacterium GP3
GTCACCATCATAATCGATTCCAAGCTGAAGGAATAACCCACCTGATATTTCTATAAGTTGTCTTAATACTAAAAAGTTTGGCTGAACTCTCAATAGGAGTGGTGCACTAAATAATCGGGTTGATTTTTTTTATTCTCAGAAAATTTTATTAATTTTGGATGCGGGAAAGCATTATATTGAAAAAGCAATTCGAAATATGGCAACGACATTGAAATATCCAATAGGCATACAGACATTCTCAAAAATAAGGAGAGGGGGATACGTCTATATAGACAAAACCGGTTACATTAAGAAATTGGTTGAGGATCCGCTGTATTACTTTCTGAGTCGTCCACGACGCTTTGGGAAGAGTCTTTTCTTGAGCACAATACAATCGTATTTTGAGGGAGAACGTGAACTTTTCAAGGGGCTTGCCATAGACACTGATGATACGGACTGGACTCCCCATCCAGTATTGACGCTCTCACTTGGTTCGTTCAATCCAAAGTCGGAAGACTCTATTGATGATTTGCTGTCAAGTATTTTTTCTCGTTATGAATTAATATATGGGAGTATTCCTGGAATAAAAGATCTTCCCCAAAGATTCGAGAATCTTATCATCAACGCCCATAAGAAAACAGGACAAATGGTCGTGGTATTGGTGGATGAATACGATGATCCGCTACTATCCACTCTTGACCGACCGGATCTGAATGCTTATTACCGTCAGACTCTGAAAGGTGTCTTTTCTGTGCTTAAATCCGCCGACAGCCATATTCAATTTGCCTTTGTGACTGGAGTTTCACGTTTCAGCCAGACGAGTCTTTTCAGTGGTGCTAACCATCTTACTGATATTTCGTTTGAAGATGATTATGCTGGAATCTGCGGCTTGACTGAAATGGAATTGCAGGAATATTTTTCGGAATCAATACGGGAATTTGCTATAAAGGAGAACGTTTCAGCAGAAGATGCTTTCGGAATGCTTAAAGAAAACTACGATGGTTATCATTTCTGTCAGGAAAGCCCCGATATATATAATCCCTTCAGCTTACTTAGCGCCCTGAAATATAAAAGGATTTCAGATTTTTGGTTTAAATCAGGGACACCGTCATATTTGATCAATATGATGAAAAGAGATAATTTTGTGCTCCCAAATCTTGACTGTATTGAAACCATGGAGAGCGGACTGAGTGTGAAAGAATCATACCTCAATAATCCAGTGGCATTGCTATTTGAGGCTGGTTACCTAACAATCAAGAAATACGACTATGAAAAGAAACTATTCACTCTGAGCCTACCAAATATGGAGGTCGCAGAGGGCTTTTCAAAGGCTCTTTTGCCAATTTATTCCGATTGTACTGAACGGCAATGCGAAGACCTGATCAAGGAAATGAGAAACGCAATAATATCGACTCTTGGGAAATAATCAAAGAAAATTCATAATAATGCTTGATATAATGCAAGGGATGGCGGCAATGCCATCCCTTTGTTTTATATTCAGGCTTTAAGTTCCATAAGTTCTCCGGTGTAGGTATCCATTACGAAGCCTTGCACGTTGACACCAGTGGGAGGCATAAGAGGATGATTGGCAATCAGGTCGACTGTTTCTTTCACAGCCTCGTCAGTGTCATCAAATCCGTGGAGCCACTCGTTGAGATTAATGCCGCAATGCTTCATGAGAGTGATATGCTCCTCGCTCACGCCGCGTTCCTTCATAAGATGGAGCATCTCTTCGGCATTCATACCTTGAACTCCGCACCCAGTGTGACCGATCACCATAATCTCATTTACACCTAACTCGTAAATTGCCACAAGTATCGACCGCATAGTGGAGTCGAAAGGATTTGTGATCGTAGCTCCGGCGTTCTTGATGATTTTTACGTCGCCGTTGCGCAGGCCAAGTGCAGCAGGCAGAAGCTCTACCAGGCGGGTATCCATGCATGTGACGATAGCAATCTTCTTATCGGGATATTTGCTTGTGGCGAAGCGTTCGTAGCCTTTCTCTGCCACAAACTTACGATTGAATTCTTTGAGTTCCTTTATCATGATATTACGTCTTTTGTACATTATCCGCAAATTTAAATAAAAATCTTGAAATTGCAGATTTTTTTGCGATTTTTTTACGCTCCTCACCTTCTTGCCGAGCAACGAGGCCAAATTGGCAAGATAGTCGTCACTGTCTAACGTGCGTCATCGTTTCGAATTGATGGCATCGACTATAGGGGCCGGATTTTCACAGCCAAGCAGGTATTGTCTTCCGCTTTTCATTTTGACGAGGAAGCAATCCGAGGCCTTTCCGTAGTAGGCGAAATATCTGCCGATAGATGCCTCATAAAACCAGCCCCAGTATCCGAAGAAACCGCCGCTGCCGCATATCTTGTGCTCCGCCATTGTCGGAGGGCAAAGCATTGCACTTTCAATATCTTTCAGAGGAATACTCTTTCTTCTAAGTATGAAATTTATTTTGAGGCAGTTGTCAGTAACTGATATATTTAAAGGCATATAGAAAAAAGCCATTATTATCATCACGATGAGAAGTCCGGCAATGCCATATGCCAACCATTGTGGCATCCCACCGCGATAGCCATACACAGAAAGTGCCGCCATCACGAATATGAAAAGAGTGGTGGTTACGATTGAGAAAGTACTGAGTTTTACATTGTGTTTCATATTG
>DAAK01000102.1:2728-10465 GCA_001701075.1 Bacteroidales bacterium GP3
ATTATAAATATTCTTATTTGAGACTAAGACCCGTATTTTTGAGATGAAAGACTAAAAATCACACTTTGGTGTGATTTTACTTGCATAATACAGATTAATTTCTTAAATTTGCCACATAATCACAACGCAGTGTGATTTTGATATGATATGAATAAAATAGAATTGGGAGAATTGATAAAGACACGTCGGAAGGCGTTGAAAATTGATCAGCGTACCCTCGCACTGCTTGCTGGTGTGGGACTTAATACCATAGTTGCTGTGGAGAGGGGGGAGGGAAACCCAAAGATTTCCACAATCCTTTCCTTGCTTGATACGATGGGGCTACAGATTAAGATAACTTTAAAAGACTAATAAGGTATGAGACAATGTAAGGTTTTGATAAATAGGAAATATGCAGGGATACTGACTGAAACCGACGCGCCACGAGAATACGTGTTCAAGTATGATGGCGATTATCTTATGTCGGAGACAGAACCGATATGCATTGCCATGCCTTTGAGAGAAGAGGAATACAGATCTCCTTATCTGTTCCCATATTTTGCCAATCTGCTTTCAGAGGGTGCAAACAGGGAACTTCAGTCAAGCTATTTGCATATTGACAAGGACGACGATTTTGGAATACTTCTCGAGACTGCCCAATACGATACGGTAGGTATCGTGACGGTTATGCCAATAATCACAGAAAATGCAAAGATATGATTACTATAGATCGATGCCCATCCCTTCTGATTGAAGGATATACCACATACTCAAAGAATGCAATTCGGGATTTGTTTGATGGAAAAACCGTCAGTCATATCCTTGGTTTTTCATCCCCATCCTCTGAGAATTCTACCACTTACAATTCCGTTAAAAATGCCGGAAGATTGTCACTTTCTGGTGCTCAGTCAAAATTCGGACTGATTCTGAACGAGGACTATTCCCTACAGTATTCTCCGAAAAACACACAAAGCACCTATATATTGAAACCTCGTCCTATTGGATATCACCTTATCAATCATGACTATTGCGCAGCAAATGAAAATCTGACAATGCAGTTGGCCTCGCAAGTCTTTGGTATTGATACTGCATTTAATGGACTTTGTTTTTATGAGGATGGTCAGCCAGCGTATATCACCCGGCGTTTCGATGTCTATGAAAACGGGAAATATGCTCAGGAAGATTTTGCATCCCTGATGGGTTTCAGCAAAGATAATGGAGGCTCGGATTTCAAATATAACAATGGTAGCTATGAGGAATGCGCAGAAGTGATAAGAAAGTATGTAAAGGTAGCGACAGTCGACATACTCCGTTTCTTCAAGATTGTACTTTATAATTTCATCACTCTTAATGATGATGCTCACCTGAAGAACTTTTCCCTAATTAAAAGAGATGGGGAATATCGGCTATCTCCTGCTTACGATCTAATCAATACATCATTACAGATTTACGAGCCAAGGCTGTTTGCCCTTGAAAAAGGACTCTTCAAAGAGGGGATGTATCTATCCGATACAAGGCACATCTCATATAAAGATTTTGCAGAATTGGGTCGACGCATAGGGCTCCCTGAAAAATTGTATATGCGGGAACTGACTAAGTTTTCGACTCCTAACTCAGCAGCAAACCAGCTTATCGGCAGATCATTTCTTCCGGCTGAGCTACAGAAATCATATATGCAGAGTATGCACTACCGCCAGTTTATGATTCGGCCTATTTGATGAAATTTCACAAATTGAAAAAAGACAATATATCAAAAAATCACAATGCATTGTGATTTTGTCGCAAATTTAAGAAATCAATCTGGATTATACAAGAAAAATCACACCGAAGTGTGATTTTAGTCATTGAAAGTGCGACAAATGACAGTGATTTTTACTTTCTTCATTTGTCAAAGTTTTTGTTGAAGAAATCCACTATGCGCTTGAAAGGAATGATATCCTTTTGATCATACAAATCAGTATGGCTGGCTCCGGGAATGACTACGAACTCCTTGTTATCACCTTTCAGCTTACCAAAGGCATCTTTTCCAAAATAGAAGGAATGAGCCTTGTCGCCATGCACTATCATCACTGCATTCTCCAGTTCGTCGGCATATTCGAAAAACTTGAAATTGAGGAAAGGAAGATTGGAAGTGACATTCCATCCGCCATTTGAATTGAGAGAGCGTTTATGATAACCTCTTGGAGTCTTATAGTAAGCGTAATAATCCTTTACAAATTGTGGTGCATCCTCGGGAAGTGGATCCACGACTCCACCACCAAGTTTATAGTTGCCATTGCGATAATCCTCCGTACGTTGCGCTGCCATGGCTGCACGTTTTGCATTCCGTTGTTCTGCACTGTTTTCACTGTCGAAATAGCCATTTGCATTCACACGGGTCATATCATACATTGTAGATGCAACTGTGGCCTTGATACGAGGGTCATTGATGGCAGCTTCTATTGCAATGCCACCCCAACCGCAAATACCTAATATGCCCACTTTATCAGTGTCTACATCGTCTCGGCATAACAGATAATCCACGGCTGCACTGAAATCTTCAGTATTTATGTCTGGAGAAGCTACGTATCTCGGTTCTCCTGCACTTTCTCCTGTATAGGAAGGGTCGAAAGCTATGGTCAGAAAACCATTTTCAGCCAATTCCTGTGCATATAGGCCAGAGCTTTGTTCCTTGACCGCACCAAAAGGTCCGCTTACAGCTATTGCCGGGAGTTTTCCGGATAGACCTTTCGGTTTGTAAAGATCGGCTGCTAGTGTAATGCCATATCGGTTTACGAATGTGATCTTGGAATGATCTACTTTTTCACTTTTTGGGAAGGTCTTGTCCCATTCCTGAACGAGGGTGAGGCTATCTGTTTTCATCATATTGTTGAGATTTTGATTTTGTGCATTTAATTGAAGAGCGGATGCAAGAGCAATTGCGGCTCCAATGAATATTCTTTTCATGTTTATGAGAATTTCTTTATTTAAAATTTGATACTGCAAAATTACAGCATATTTTTTCTTGCCGTTATACCCAAGTTACGGACATAAGAACCAAGATTACGGAATATGAGCTATAGCTTTGGAATAATGGATAATAATGATTAAATTTGCAGTATCAAAAACAAATAGAGATGGAAATATTCCAAGCAGACAGTATAGAAAAATACAATCGATATTTCGGTTTTGAGACTCGCCATCCGTTGGTGAGCATTGTTCATTTTGATGATTCTGTGCATCAACCCTCGCATTGTATGCATTTCGGTTTTTATGCCCTATTCTTGAAAAAGACTTCAGGATGCAAGATCAACTATGGCAAGACCCATTATGATTTTGATGATGAGACGGTGGTCAGCTTCGCACCGGGTCAGACCGTCGGGATTCATCGGATAGAAGATGGCCCGGCACCTGAAGCAATTGGACTTTTATTTCATCCGGATTTCCTCACGCGCACTCCATTAGCGCAGAAAATGAGCCAGTATTCATTTTTCTCCTACGCATCCAATGAAGCGCTACATCTTTCTGAAGAGGAACGTGTGATTCTTCAAGACTATATGGAGAAGATAAAACGAGAATTACAACATCCTATCGACCGATTCTCAAAGTCGCTCATTATCTCCAATATCGAAGTAATGCTCAACTATTGCATGAGGTTCTACGAACGCCAGTTTATAACTCGGGAGGAACTGAACAATGATGTGATCGCCAGGTTTGAGAATTTGCTTGACGATTATCTGCAATCAGGGAAGGGCATAGAAGGTGGCATCCCTACAGTAAAGTATTTTGCGGATAAAATATGCCTTTCTCCTAACTATTTCGGGGACTTGGTCAAGTCTGAGACAGGGAAGACGGCCCAGGAATTTATCCAACTTAAGATGGTCAATCATGCCAAAAATGCACTTCTCGACCGCAATGCGTCTACAAAACAGGTTGCTGAACTCTTAGGATTTCAATATCCTCAGCACTTCATAAGATTCTTCAAGAAGCAGACCGGACAGACACCAAAAGAATACCGTCTGGCCATGTCATAAGAAATTATGTAAATCGCATTATGCTTTTTACATAATGCAATTTGCATAATTGGAATATGTTTATTAAATTTGCATTCGAAACAATGATAATGGCTATATGGGAAAACCAAGAAATCCGTTTATTTTGGGGCATAGAATAAGCCGTCCTTACTTTTGCGATCGCATAGAGGAGGAGAAAAATCTCATTTCGAATGTAAGAAATGGAAGGAATGTAGTCTTGATTTCACCTCGGCGAATGGGGAAAACATCATTAGTGTATGTAGCTCTTCACGATTCAGACGAGATAGAAAAGGAATACTTGACCTTCTTTTTTGATATCTTGCAGACTAATTCCCTATCCGAATTTACTTTCCTGCTTGGTAAAGCTATTTTCGACAAGCTGAGCAGAAAGAGCGATACGGGAATAAGAGGGTTTATTGCTGCCTTGAAATCGATCAAGGGAACTTTCGGATTCGATCCCATAAGCGGAACCCCAACCTTCAATCTCCAACTTGGAGATCTTAGAAATCCTGAATATACACTCGATGAGATCTTTGGGTTTCTTGAGAGAAGCGAACGACCTGTGATAATAGTGATTGATGAATTCCAACAGATATCCAAATATCCGGAAAAGAATGTCGAGGCATTGCTGCGCTCACATATACAACGGATGAGCAACGCTTCTTTCATCTTTGCAGGCAGCGAGAGGACATTGCTCCAAGAAATGTTTGTGTCCTCGAAACGACCATTCTATAACAGTGCGGAAATAATGCATCTCGGCGCAATTTCGGAAGACATATACATTAGCTTTGCCCAACGACTTTTCACTGAGATGAATAAAACCTTAGAGGAAGCTCCGCTAAGATGGGTATTCAACTTATTTGATGGCAATACTTTCTATCTTCAGCGAACAATGAACGGAGCATTTGCCGAAACAGCAGAAGGAGGAGTGTGTGGGGATGAGGAAGTGCGCAAATCATTAAGGGGGATGTTAGCGGCAAACGAGGTAATGTATCGAGAGATTCTTTCGAATGTATCTGTAAGTCAAAAAGCCGTCTTACTCGCAATGGCGAAAGATAGGAAGGTGAAGAGTCCCACCAGCGGACAATTTATCAAGAAACATTCCTTGCCTTCGGCCAGTTCTGTACAAAGTGCACTTGGCATTCTTCTTAAGTCTGGCCTAATTGTCAAGGAAGAGGATAGCTATAGAATCAATGATCCATTGCTACGTATCTTCATCAACTCCCTTTATTTCATCCCTGAATTCTAAAAAATCAATTTAGCGATTCACTTTCACTCTTTTCAAACAAGTTGCAAAATGACGGAATTTGTTGGGATTAATTGACGAGGTTGGTGGGAGTGCCTTTGAGGAAATTGGCTACGTTTGCTACGGCTATGTCCATCAGGCGCTGACGGGCTTCGGCTGTAGCCCAACCGAGGTGAGGGGTTGTGTAGCAATTGCGGGCATAGAGCAATGGATTGTCGATTGTCGGAGGTTCGCATGAGAGCACATCCACTCCGGCTCCGCGCAATCCGCCTCTATTCAGAGCATCGGCAAGCGCATTCTCATCTACAAGTGGTCCACGACCGGTATTGATCAGAATGGCAGTCGGTTTCATCTTTGCCAATGTCGAGGCGTTGATGAGATGCTTGGTTGAATCCGTAAGCGGACAATGCAGCGACAACACATCGCTTTCCCTTAGAAGCTGGTCAAGATTCTCGGCTTTTCTCACACCAGCGGGAAGCGCATCGGCTGGTTTTGATGACAAAGCCATTACCTTCATCCCGAAAGCAAGGGCGATCTTAGCGACCTTGCTTCCTATATGCCCGAACCCCACGATTCCAAAGGTTTTTTCGGCAAGCTCGGTCAGCGGCGCATCCCAATAGCAAAAATCGGCATTGCGGCTCCAGCGGCCCGCACGGTTGTCAGAAGTGTAATGCTCTACATTATTGGTGATGGCAAGCAGAAGCGAGAATACCATCTGAGCCACGGAGTCTGTGCTATATGCCGGAATATTAGTCACGAGTATTCCCTTTTCCCGAGCTGCAGCGGTATCCACCACATTATAGCCGGTAGCCAACACACCGATATACTTGAGATTTGGCAATTTCTCAATAATATTCCTATCTAATATCGTCTTATTGGTAAGCAGGATTTCTGCACCGGCCGAACGTTCTAACGTTTCTGATGGCGCAGTCCGGTCATAGACCGTCACATCACCAAGCTCTTTCAAATTATCCCATGAAAGGTCGCCTGGATTCATCCCATAACCGTCTAATACTACTATTTTCATCATCAAGTAATACTCAAATTAAATATTTATGCCAATAATTTAATGAATATCAATGCCAAATAATTATGCATCATGCATTATAACTTATCAGTTTTGCGTTTTGCGAATTCGGGCGTGTATGAACCACGCTATGCATGCTGCCAAGGTGACAGCAAGTGCCACCCATATTTTCCAAGGGGTGTTGGAAGCCGGTTTGCCGCTGACTTTTTGATAATGTGCCAGACCGGCATAGACATTCGACATTATGGCATCAGATGAATATGTGGCTCCACTTACGGCGTCGACCCTCATTTCAAGAGCCTCGCTGGGAGTCTTTCCATTCCACTCGCTGAGCAATTGAGATGCCCGCTTGAAGAAAGATGGAGTCTCTGCGTTTGGCAGGGCCTTTACCTCGGAAATCTTGCCGTCGGTAATGTAGATGTCAAGAGGGACCGGGCCGGCATAGCCATCGACAGTCTTTGGCATCCCTTTGGTATGGATTATGACGTTACCGTCCGGAAGCACAGTGACTTCATCCGATTCGGTTATAGATTGCTCTTCTTTTGGTGAGGTCTTTTCGAGGCTGTGCCCGAAAATAGTTTTATTGACGGTGATAGCCGCAGCCATCATCATCAAAACTACCAAAATTAAACTTAAAAACTTTCCTTTGTTTGCCATTGCTGTTTTCTCTAAATCCTATTAAGGTAACAATAAAAAAGTCCATTCTGTTTTATCCAATCGACCCGATAAGGGGATATGGGAGGGTATCGGTGGGGCCGTCGTAGGCGATGGTTCCATGGTCCATGAGGATGGCGCGGGTGCATAGGCGGCGCACGAGATCCATGTCGTGAGACGACATGAGGATGGTGTGTGGTAGGCGGTCGACAATTCCGATGAATTGGGCTTCGGCGGCAAAGTCGAGGCTCGATGTGGGTTCGTCGAAGACGAGGATGTCGGGGCGCATAGAAAGGACTGTGGCTATCGAAGCCATCTTCTTCTGTCCTCCTGAAAGATGAAAGGGTGCGCTGTCACTAAACTGTGAACAGCCTGTGATGCGGAGAGCTTCCTCTACTCTACTCTTCACTTCCTCCTCCTTCAGCCCCATATTGCGCGGACCGAAGGCCACGTCAGCCTCGACGGTAGGCATAAACAGCTGGTCGTCGGCGTTCTGAAACACCATCCCCACACTCTTCCGGCACTCATCGACGCTTCTCCTGTCGATTACCTTGCCATTGACCGACACTGTGCCGCTATCTGCGATCAGAAGACCATTGGTGTGCAGAAGGAGGGTCGACTTGCCGGAACCGTTGAGTCCTACAAGGGCAACTTTCTCGCCTGGCATAATGGAAAAGGATACATGGTGGAGCACTTCATGTCCGCCGGGATATGAAAAACAGACGTCATTAAACTCAAGAGCTGGGGTTTGCATGGTTATTTTAGTTTTCAGATTTCAGTCTTCAGTTGTCAGAGATATTATCATAAAGCGCCTCTCC
>DAAK01000102.1:10519-11961 GCA_001701075.1 Bacteroidales bacterium GP3
TCAGGTCTCCGACCTGATCTGGAATCTGGAATCTGATCTCTGATCACTGACATCTGATATCTGATATCTGACAACTTACAAGACAATTTTTTTCAAAAATTGTCTTGTAAGTTGTCAGCGATCAGATGTCAGATGTCAGAGATCAGGTGTCAGAGATCAGGTGTCAGAGAAAGCTGAAATCTGAAATCTGAAAACTCCTAAAATAATACCGGCTGCACCACGCGCCTCAGCGGCGAGCAAGTCGGAGGCTCGTCGCAGCTCCGCGGCGCCGACATCTCATTGAAACAGATATGAAGCCCGATAGCCCGCGTCATCAGCATGTCGTCGTGTTTCCCGGTGACAGCCCCATAACTCCCGTTCGGGCGCCTCTCATACGTCAGGAATTCGTCGATGCACCCTTCATCCCGCTCTATATACATCCCCTCCCTCACTACCCTCACCAGATTGGATATCACCATCGGTTTTGTGGCCGTATTTGTATGAAAACCATATTTCCGCGGCCTCCCCTCGATGATGTCTTCCGGACTCTGGCGCCTCGCATAGAGGTTGGGATAGCAATCGCGTATCTGATTCAGTATATATCCCGACTGGTCGCCGTCTACATAACGGTCCTGATCGCGAGTCTCAAGGGTATTCGACTCAATCACCAGCAGTGAATTGCCATACCAGCGCGCTATTCGGGCTGCCAACCATGCCAGCTGGTCCATATCGCAGTGACCCCGCCATTGGGCAGCTACCGACGGACCGCTTTCACGAAGCATCCTGACGCGGTCGAAAACCGCTATCACGCTCCAGTCGGCTTTCATGCTGCGTCCCCCTACGTCCACCACCGTCAGATACCTGTCGTACATCACCTCCGACTTCCCATCCTTCACCTCCGGCATATCCCACACCTTGAGGCGCCCGTTTTGATGCTCCTCAAATTCTATTCCCTCCAAGGCCCTCTCGCCATAGTCGGCACGCCCCACGAGTTCGCCGCAGAATTTCGGTGGTCGGCACCGTTTCCTCAGATCCATAGCCTTCTTGCGATTGAAGACGTGCGCCCCACTGTTGACGAAGGCCTCGTCGTCATTGCTGGGATATTCCGAAAGCATGGCGTCGGTGGTGTTGGTGCCGGCACGCGCCTGTTCATACCAGTTGATGGCATCCAGACGAGCACCCGCCTCCCAGAGGTTCCAAATATAGCGTCCGCTCGGGATGCGGTCATCGTCGGAAAAGTCTGAATGTCGGTTTTTCACAATCCTCTCGGCCATGGCGCGCCGGTCTTTCACCTCCAAGGCATATTGCTCTATCTCGTGCCAGGCCACAAAGACCGGACGATAGAGCGATGTGCCCCGCTTTGCAGCGAGATACTCCTTGTGGAAGAAAGTGCCGACACCGTTAGCGGTCGATTCCATGACAATCATGGTCTCGGGACGCAGCAAGACGCCCGAAGTGGCAGC
>DAAK01000037.1:0-6586 GCA_001701075.1 Bacteroidales bacterium GP3
TCTTCTCCATTCACCTTATGGCTTTTATTCACATGGAAAAGCATTTCGAAATTTTCGTCGCCGTAATTGACTACATCATCTATTACTTCTTCAATCACCTTGTCATCGCATAGCAACTGGGAATAGACTTCCTGTCCTTCTTCAATCACCTTGATTGATGTTTCCGAAGCTTCAGGTGATAACTCCGTTTCTTTTTCATTGTTGCATGAAGCAAAAAGACATAAAACAAAAATTATAAGGAATTTTACCAACGGCAATCTGAGTATTTTGTCGTTCATATTTTTTATTTGGCTGCCTTATTTCCTCTTTCGGCAGCATTGAAGTTAGGGTATAAAAAAGGTGTGAGGAAAATGTCAATAACACCTTTCTCGACGGATATCTCCGCCATTTCAAATGTAATGGAATTCGGAGGAAATGTTATATTTTTGTACTTTCGATCCGAATTTATGTGCAAATTTAAGTATAATGTTTCAAAAAACAAAACATTAGGGAAAAAAGGCTATGGAGAAGGCATAATTGTATTCGGGGAGTATGCGCGTCAGGATGTTGGGGGATTCTGATGGCCAGATGATAGGGTCGTCAGGGATGTAGCCGTTTCTTTTTACACTTGCCTCTTTTCGGGTCCAGAGGGCCGTTAGCTCTTGTGACGGAAATTCAGCAGATAGGATTTTTGCTTTTTCTTTATCACAGAATGCAATATCAAGGATGTCTTTCGGAAAAGGGAATTGGATTTCTTCAATGTCGCACCCTATCTCCTTGGAATCTACAGACGCCATGACAGCTACATTGCAATGGGAGAGCGAGAAATAGATATCGGGATGTGTCGGGAAATATGGTTTGCCGTTGTCGGAAACAGCTATTTCTGGAAAATGGTGAATGTCATAATACTTGGCAAGAAGATCACTGAGCAATCTTCTTGCCAATTTGCTTTGCTGTGACGGGGAAAGAGCTGTTTTTGTCTGTTCGATTTTGAAAAACATTGTTTGAGTCTTCAGTCTTGAGTCATTTGTCTTCAAATGTTAGTTGCGGTTCCAAATGAGGGTCAGGATGTTTTGGCGGAAGAGGTATTCATATTTCATGTCATCACAAGTCTTTTTCACAAGAAGAAGACCGATACCTGTTCCTGGATCCTGTTCGATAGGATTAAAGGGTTTTCCTTCGTCTCTTACCAACACTGTCAGACTGGCGTCAGAAGCTGTGATTCTCAGGTCGATCATAGACTTATTATGATTTCTCAGGGCATGCTTTATTACATTGCCGAGACTCTCCTCACAAGCCAATATAATCTTTACCCTAAGTGCCTCCGGGATGCCACGTTCCTGAAGCCATAAATCTGCCTCATTAAGGTTTTTCATCATATCTTCAAGCGACGGCTTCACTGATATGTCAAACAAAATATCCGGATTATCCCTGGGTATCAATATGAAAGGCAAGTGATTGCCTTTGCGAGTGAGGGCAAATGGCAAAAGCACAATCACCACACAAATCTGGCCGAAAGCAAAGCCCCACCAAGGGTTTACCCATGTCGCGCCAGAAGTTGACATTACGGAGAATATCCAGAAAAATATCAGTGGCAGAAGCGGTTGTCCGAGAGATATGACCAGTGCCAGCGACTTATGATTATAGATCTGATATACCGGAATGAGAATGTAGACAACGCATTGAAGGATAATGTTAACGGCAAAGGCTGGCAGTGCAATGTCCATCATTGCTTTAGCAGTAGGATCATTGATGCCGAAGAAGCCCACTATCCAGTCAGGGAAGACTATAAGGATGAATGCCAAAATCGAAAGACCCACTGCAAGGAATGAGTATGCTTTCCTCAAAACAAGAGAAACGCCTCTGTTATCGCCTGACCCTTTGAGAATAGCAGCCACGGGTTGGAATGACTCCAAGGTTCCTGTCAGAATGATCATCGAGAATTGCAGCATATATATGCAGACTGAAAGGGTCACGATACCGGTGGCTCCGAGATAATGAATGGCTACAGTATTATTGCCAAGCAGTTGAACCGCTATCATCATAGTTGCGACTCCGAAAGGCAACCCCATGGATAAGATTCTTGGGAGCATCTCCAAAGACCTTGGCATTACATATGCAAGTGCATTCTTCTGCAGGAAATGAGGATACATCACAATCAATGCGGCCACATAACTTACTACCGTTGCTATGGCAGCTCCAGTCATGCTCCAATTGCACAACACGATGAATATGTAGTCGAGTGTCAGGTTGACCACAGTGCATACAACGACAGCAGTTGTGACCCGCTTCGGTTCGCCATCAAGAGTAACAAAAATCTGCATGACCGCCATAATCATATATATGGGGGCACATGGCACAATTATCTCAAGGTATTTCGATGCATAAGGTTGGAGCGTAACGTCGGGACATAACAAAGCCACAAGGCTATCCATGAATATGAAACCGAAAATGCCTATTAGTATTCCGATTGCAGCTATTGAGGTAAGCACTATAGAGAAGAGGCTCGAAGCCTCTTCCCTTTTGTGATTACCCATGGCTACGCCGGCAAGCATAGATCCTCCCGTTCCAATAAGGATGCAGATTGCAAAAAGTGTCTGCATCACCGGAGAGGAAATGTTGATGGCGCTCATGGCCTCCTCGTTGATGAAATGACTGAGCATCAACCCGTCGACAAGTGTTCCCACTTGCGAAGCCGCTGCTGTCAGTACCGAAGCAAGCAGGAAACCCCTGAATGCCTTCCCAACGAGGTATGAAGATCTTGAAGTCATCATAGGGCGAAGAAATTCAATGATTCAATTGCCTTGATGAAGCGTACGACATATTCATGAGATGTCGGATTCCACCAGAAACCGAGTCGATATAGAATCTGACTGGTGAAGGATGAATCGTAGCGGATGAAAGTAGTATGAGATGAAGAATCGGAATCATAAGCCAGCAATGGCTGGAGGGCATTGACCTTCTCAGGGATATCCATCGCCTCACGTTCGGATTTCATAAATTCATCATTCTCTACAGCCTCTACTTTGCAGCCAACGTTGTTAAGTATATGAAGCACATCGCCAAGTGGCAATCTATGGTTGTTGCACGGATGGAACACAACCATATCGGAAGGAGTGGTGCTCAGCAGGAGAATCGCACGACATACTTCGTCAATTGGTGAGAACTCGCAAGGTGCATCAAGCACGGCATAAGGTGCACATCCGAGAGCGACATATGCCTTGAGCCTACCCATGAATGCATTACTGCTGAAATTGATCTGGAACTCGCCGTCGACAGCACGTGCCGAAAGATTGCCTACGCGCATTATCTTTGCGCTCAGTCCCTTTTCCTTAATAGCAGTCAGAATCAGTTCCTCAGCCTTATATTTTGAGCTCACATATTGGTTGGCAAGGCTTTGTCCGAAGTCCATCATGTGTTCCGTCAGCAATGTGTCCGGGTCAGGATAACCGTTTACACTTTCTCCTGCAATGCTTACTGTGGAGACATGCACCAATCTTGCATCTTTCTGGAGGCATAGAGTGATCAGGTTTCTGACGCTTTCAACATTCACAAGCTCGATATCGTTGCCGGCTGAGAAATGCTTCACGTTTGCTGCGCAGTTGATGACAGTGTCAACATCCAGATCTTCGATGATATTCTCAGGCACCGGAGATGTGATGTCGCATTCCACTACCTTGATTCTGCCGTTGGTAAACTCGATGTCGAATGAGTTGTCAAAATAGTAAAAGAGCAATGTTCTCAATCTGCTTTCAGGAGATATGTCCCCTTTCTTGCGCATCATGCATACTATATTGCACTCATGATTCACGAGAAGGTCATGCAGCATATGGATACCCATAAAGCCAGTGGCGCCTGTGAGAAGCACATTGCCGATTTTCTGGCGTTTGCCGGTGAGGAAAGCATCTATGGTGTTACGGTCAAGGATATCGGCAAACTCAGATTTCTTTTCCTCTCCAGAAGTGATGGATATTTCAGTTGGAACCACTGACATTGCATCCTCCTTCTTGCCTTTTATGAGATCGGCAAGTGCTCTGGGTGTACGAGCCTCAAACACATTCTTGTATGTCACGCTATATCCTGAAAGTGATATTGCGGCAACCACCTTGATTGCGCTGATAGAAGTGCCACCGATTGAGAAGAAATCATCATTAGCTCCGGTCCTTTCATTGCCGAGCACTGAAGTGAAAGCATCTGCAATCAGGCATTCCAGACGACCTTCCGGTTCCACATATTCCGCACCCGCAGCAATCTCAGGCAATGGTAACGCCTTACGGTTGGTCTTGCCGTTAGGAGTGAGAGGCATCTCCTCAATTCTCATATATGAATCAGGCACCATATATTCTGTGAGACGTGAAGCAAGGTGCTCGCGGAGTTTTTCAGTGTCGATTTCCTCATTGGAAGTGTAGTATAGCACCAAATGCTGGATTTTGTTGACCTCACAGACATTTGCAGCTACCTTTCCTATGCCCTCGAATTGAAGCGAAACGCTTTCAATCTCTCCAAGTTCGATTCGAAGACCGCGCAATTTCACTTGATGGTCTATGCGTCCGAGAATTACAATGTCTCCCTCTGGTGTCCATTTTGCCAGGTCGCCTGTGCGATAAGCCCTTTCTCCATGATAGTCAACATAAGATTCAGCGGTTTTCTCAGGCAGGTTGTTGTAGCCAAGACCTAATCCTCTTCCGAAGATATATAGCTCTCCTGTAGCTCCGACCGGGAGTTCCCCTCCCCATGCATCAACCACACGTTGCGACTCATTATAGAACGGAGGACCGGCTATGACTGGTGAATATGGACTCAGCTCATAATGATTGCTTCCGACTGTAGTTTCTGTCGGACCATACTCATTGATTGCCTTACCTCGGAATCCTGCATCGAAGAGTTTGGTAATCAATGCTGTCTGGAAACCTTCTCCACCAATGTTGAGATGGTTGGCCTGAGCTACGGCCTTACGGAATTCCGGAAGGTCGAGCATAGCGTCAAGGCGGCTCGGGGTAGCATCGAAGGAGTCAACGCTGTTTTCAAGCATCAACTTCGAAAGCATAATCACATCCTTGCATTCCTCCTCGTTGGCAAGCACAAGGGTATGACCACAAGTCAGCGAAACACCTAAGTTATTGAGGGAGGCATCAAAGGATATAGTGACCAGCAGCATCTCAACCTTTGTCTCGGGTCTATTACGGTAATACTTGTCGTAATATCCAAATAGATAGTTTGAAATAGCCCTTTGCGGAATCATGACACCCTTTGGACGGCCTGTCGATCCGGATGTATATATCATATAAGCTACATCCTCTGGACCTACCTCAATTTCTGGACGCTTGTCATCAGTCTCTGCAAGAAGATCCTCAATGTCAATGGCATTTTCAAACAATGGCACGCGGTCGGCAGTTGTGATTATAAATCTTGCTCCGCTGTCTTCAGTGATTAGCCTGATTCTTTCAGCCGGATAGTCAGGATCACACGGTATGTATGCCGAACCTGTCTTCATCGATCCATAGATAGCCGAGATGAGGCTTGCACGGCGCGGAAGAAGAATCACAATCCTATCTCCGTGCTTTACACCCTTCTTTATGAGGGCGTTGGCAATGCGGTTGCATTCGTTGTCAAAATCTCGGTAGGTGAGTTTTCTGTCGCATGCTACTACTGCCATGGTGTCGGGATGTTCGTCTGCACGCTTTTCCATCTCGCCGTGCATTGACTTGTATGGCACCTCGCATTTATAGCCGTCACGAATATTTTCCAGAAGTTTGAGGGCTGGTGCATCAGTCATAACACCGTCGGCAACTGTCTTTACCTTTGTCAGGCTTGACGATAGGCTGGCGATCATGCGGAGAAGCACGGTCATGTCATCGACACAGTAGCAGGATGTATCATATTCAAGAATAAGCTCGAAGTCCTTCTTGTTGTCCTCAAATACAAGCAAAGTCAATGGCACTTTTGCCGTGTTGAGAGCCACGGGTATTTCCTCGACAGTCAAACTTGTAGTAGGGGAGTTGCCTGAAAGGTCTATTCCACCTTCGTAGACATACATGATTTCAGGTCGTATGCCTTTTCTGTCTACAAGCTTAGTGAAGGGATAGAAATCATTATCCTGGGTAGTCAGAAATTGGGTCTGTATGTCGGCTGCAAATTGCGACGGAGTGATTTCTTTTGGTTTGGAACAACGTGAAACGACGGGGAGCGTCTTGACAAACATACCAGTTGTATTAAGCAGACGAATGTCATTCCTACCATTGTTTACGGTCGTGATCTGTACCGTCTCTTCTCTTACAAGGCGATGGAGAATCTGCAGAAACGCAGAGAGAAGATAGTTGCTGACTGTGATGCCTTGTGTTGTACAGAAGTTTCTTATCTCGTCAGATTTCAGTCCCATCCTTATTCTTCCCATGCCTCCGGAAATGTCATTGTCAGGATGCGAGCTGCGCGGGTAGGAGGTCGATTCGGAGTCTCCGATTAGGGAGTCAAACCACCCTTCAGCCTTCTCATATCCATCGCTTTCGAGGAGGTCTTTTTCATACAGGGCATGATCAAGGGCACTGTATTCCTCTGCTTCAAGTGTCTCTCCTGCATAGGCCTTACGGATATCCTCAAGAAGCACCAT
>DAAK01000037.1:6591-18663 GCA_001701075.1 Bacteroidales bacterium GP3
CCATCGAAAATGATATGATGAGTGTCAAGAAGCATATAGACATTGTCGAGATATGTGAATATCTCGCAACGGAACAGCTGGTCATTGAAAAGGTCGAATGGCCTGATGAGGCTTTGGAAGAAATCAGTGTCCGGCATCTTTTCAAGTTCTGTAATCTTGATGTCGAATTCCACGTCGGAGTGTGGTTGCTGCATCACGTCTCCATTTCTCCATATCATGCGAGTCAACAGTCCAGGATGCGCCTTAAGTGCTTCAAGAACGGCTTTTTTCAGCTTTTCGGCATCTGTGCCAACTCCGAATTTGAATGCCTGAGGTATATTATATTGTAGTGCCTTGCGGTTCATCTCCCAGTCGATATAGACACCTCTTTGGTTTTCCGAAAGTGGGTAGTACTTGCGTTTCGGTCCTTTAGCCTCTGGCTTCTGGTCTTTAGTCTCGGGGGTCTGACTATCTAAGTTATTGGCTATAGCACGGATTGTAGCGGCCGACATTATGTTCTTGGCTGTCAGTTTTATTCCAAGTTGCTTCATAATAGCAGCGACAAGACGCATTGCCATTAGAGATGTGAGACCAGCGGAAAGCAGGTTGGATGTGACACCGAAATCTTCATGACCGAGCACATCTTTGGTAATGTCATAGATTTTCCGTTCAGCATCTGTCTCAGGTGCAACAATTTCTATCTTTTGCTGTTCTGGTTCGGGAAGTTTCCGGCGATCGATCTTGCCGTTTGGTGTGAGCGGCATACGGTCTATCTGCATGATAAGTTCGGGCACCATAAACTCGGTAAGTTCGCCTCCCATATATTCATGCAGCTGGTCTGAAGTGAGGTCGTTGTTGTCGGCAGAAGTGTAGTAACCTACCAGCATCTCCATGTTTCCAAGTTTCTTGACTGCTGCGGCAAATGCCTTTACACCTGGATGTTTCGTTGCTACTGCCTCAATTTCACCAAGTTCTATACGTAGACCACGAAGTTTTACAAGTCCATCGCTTCGGCCGATAAACTCTATGTCGTTGTCTGCCATGAAGCGGGCGTGGTCACCGGTGCGGTATGCTCTCATACCGTCAATTGTGACGAATTTCTCTGCATTGAGTTCCGGACGATTAAGGTAGCCTCTACCTACGCCGATTCCAAGTATCACCAGTTCTCCGGCCACCCCTTTAGGAACAAGCCTCTGGTAAGAATCAAGAATCCTCACTTCATAACCATGTATCGGACGCCCTATATCCTTACCATCGGTAAAGTCCTTGAGCTTGAATGCAGTAGCGATTACACTACATTCTGTAGGCCCATAAAGATTAAAGAATGTATATGGCAATGCGCCGAGAGGTGGAAGTTTTTCACCACCTCCGCATAGAACCCTGAGAGAGGGGAACTCAAAGAGGGTAGCCATTTGCCATGCAATCTGCGTTGTCATGAAAATGACGGAGATCTTTTCATTTACCATATAATCGTGCATCGCAGTCAGGTCGAGCCTGATTTCGCTGTCGAAGATATAGACTGTCGCTCCCTTACTGAGCGTAGGATAAAGGTCCATCATGTGGGCGTCAAATCCGAAAGCTGCATATGCACCAGTTCGGTCATCAGCCGTCATCTTTGTCAATTCAGTATATGCACCTACATAGTTAGTGATATTTCTTTGTTCCAGCACCACTCCCTTAGGTTTGCCTGTTGAGCCCGATGTGTATAGTATCACCATAGCCGATTCAGGAGACGGCCCTTCAAGTTCCCCCTCGAATGATTCGGGAAGGGTTTCAAGTGCAGAGGCTTGGATGGTCTTTCCAGTGTATGATGGTACTTTTTCCGTCACTATCCCATCATCAGCAAGGATAATATCGACGCCGGCATCCTCGATCATGTACATAAGCCGTTCTTCCGGGAAATGAGGGTCGAGTGGCATATAAGCGCCACCGGCCTTCATGATAGCCATTGGGAATATCACCATCAGCTCGGAGCGTTCTATCATGATGCCTACTACTGATTCCCGGCCTATGCCATGTTTGTCCCGAAGCATTGCTGCCAATCGGTCAGTGAGGTTGTCTATTTCTCGATATGTATATTTTCTATCCTTATACACGACCGCCACATTATCAGGATAAGCAGCAGCTGCATCGCGAAACATCTGCGGGATTGTCATTTTCCCACTCACCAGCGACTTGCCTCCGTTTGATATTGCAAGAAGTTCATGTGCTTCTTTATCGCTCACCAGACTTAGTTGCGACAATGTTGTGTCTGACGGCAGAGTCATGAATTGCTTGAGCAGACATTCGAAAGTGGAAGCGAGGACCCTCATCAATTCTTCGCTGAAGAGATCACTGCGGTATTCCACCTCCATAATGGATTTCCCGTCCCTGAAAAAAAGTTGGGCTGTGATTTTCGAACCTGTTGCCAGCATTTCAAGAGGAATGGAATCTATAGACTTACCATTCACCTCAGGCCAATTTAGGAAATCCCCCTGATACGAGAACAAGAAATCGGATGATACACCATAATCTCTTGCCGCGTCGGCAAATGAATAAAGATCGTTGTCACGGGCAATTTTTAAGTCGGCTTTAGTCTTTGATAGCAAGGATCCAATAGTTGAGGTCTTGTCGGTCTTGACTCTGACAGGGAGAGTTTTCACCATCATGGCGAAAGTATTGTCAAAATCATGCCCCTTTCTGCCATGGTAGACAGTAGCGAAGGTGACATCTTCGCGTCTGTTGAAAATCTGGCATACAATTCCCATAGCTGCTGTGGCAGGCACACTTGTCGGCAATAATGCCTGCTTGCAATAAGCCTTGTACGATTCTGGAGTAAAGTCAAGTTCAACGATGATTTTATTGAAGGTCTCTTCCGCTCCCGGTTTTGCGGATGCGATGTCCGGAAGTATGTCAAATGCAGTTTCTGCTCCCTCCAAAAGTTCATTATATTTTGCTTTTGCTTCCAGAATTTCTTGTGATGCGCGTTGCTCAATTTCCTTTTTTGCGAGTTCATATATAGTGATGGACTCTCCATCAAAAGGCACTCCCTTCAGAGCGGCGTCGAGAGAGTGTAGAAGAAGCTTCTGAGTGGCACCATCAAGAAGGGTATGATGGAATTCCGACAGGAGATAAACTGACTTGTCAGTCTTTATCACTGTAAGCCTCCCGAGAGGCTTTTCATCCATGTCGAATGGAGTCACGAGGCTTTGGGCTGTTGCCAACAGAGTCTCATCATCCATCTCTATAACCTTTACTTCAAGCGGATGGTCGGCCGAACAGTCTTTCCAAAGAGGATTCCCTTGTTCATCAGTAATAATTCTTGCTGAAATACTTGGGAATGCCGCTACCACTTTGCGTAGGGCAGCAGCAAGGTCGTCGGCATTATCAACACCGTTTATGCGGAAAAGAAAAGGAATATGATACATCGGTTTTTCAGGATTCCTCACAGTTTCTATGTAAAGACCTAACTGAGATTGGGTCAGTGGAATCCCTATAGTGGAATTGTTATCGTTCATGTCATTTGAGATTGAAAAGTGAGGAAAATCCGGTCATATCGAAGATAGGGCGTACAGCTGGGGTGAGGTTTATCACTTCCAAAGTATGTCCTGCAGCCTTCACATTTTTCAGAAGGGATATTAAGGAGCGCAGTCCGGCACTGCTGATGTATTCCATCTCAGAGCAGTCGATGACAATATCACCATCTTTGGTATCGATTTTGCTTACTTGTGAGTCGAACTCTTGAGAAGTCAGGGTGTCAAGTCTTCCCTTCACTTTAATCAAAGTGTTGTTGTCATTGCGATTGATGTCTACAATCATGATGTCAGAGTTTAAGTGTGAATTTTAATATGTTTTTATTCTCATTATATTCATATTCCATGGAGTGAGAGAGTTGGTGCATGAGGAAAATACCAAGTCCTCCAATTCCCCGCTCTTCGAGAGGTAGTGTAGGATCCACTTTCGGACTCTCTTGAAGAGGATTGAATTGCGGTCCGCTGTCCTTGATGATCATCTCTACCTGGTCTCCAATTTGACGCAATCCGAACTCGATTTCCTCAATGGGATAGGGGGTTGGTGTATGATTGGTGATGTTTGTAACAGCCTCCTCTGCGATAAGCATTATTTTGTTGACCAATTCTTCATTCCAGTGATATGTTTCACCGGTTTTTCGGATTGCCGACATCAAGGTAGCTATTTCTGAAATCTCATATTTCAGTTTTATCTCCAATCTATCACTATCTGAAGCAGATATGCAAAGCATTGTAAGGTCATCCGTATACTTTCCATCAGAATATTTCATGATTTCTTCTCCTACGGAGGAAACTATATCTGATGTTGATGGCAGGGAGACGATGGCTTTGTCGGTGATTGTAAGTAGTTTATCCTGTCCATATAGTACACCTTCTGGATTTTCTGCTTCCGACAATCCATCAGTATACATGAAGATTGTGTCGCCTGGCATGAATGGGAATTCATGCTGGCCGTATTGCATATCAGGCATAATGCCTGCTGGTAATCCTGCTGGTAGTTGCAAATATCTGCATCCCGAGGAATTCGAGAGTATAGCAGGGTTATGACCGCCGTTAGCAATCACCAGTTTTCTTGCGTCAATGTCGATATACCCAACTTGAAATGTTACAAACATGTTAGATGGATTATCGGCACACATATTGTCGTTGATTCTTGCAGTTATTTCAGATGGTTGAAGTTTTTGCTGGGCAGCAAAATGAAACAAGCTTTTCACATAGCTCATCATCAAGGCCGCCGGAATACCTTTGCCGCTGACATCAGCGATAATGAAGTAGAAGCGGTTGTCGGCAGATACATAGTCATATAGGTCTCCACCCACTTCCAGTGCCGATTCTTGAAAAGCGGATAAGGTGAGCTTAAGATTTGCATCGTCAAGACGGTAAGAGGCTTCTGCTGGAGGAAGCAGCGAACGTTGTATGCCTCTTGCAATCTTAAGCTGGGTGGCTATATGCTCGCGTTCCATTGTGTTCTTTTCAATTTCGACAATATATTTATTTATAGATTCTTTCATATATTCCATCGCATTTCCAAGTTGCGAGAGGTCGGAATACTGTTGCATCTTTGGTATTTCGGTATCGAAGTCACCGTTGCCTATATTGATTGCAGATTGTGTGAGCTTTTCAAGCGGCCGCATGGCGCGTAGCAATGCTATACGGAGAATTATTATTAGAAGTAGGAATCCGGCTACGAGAGACAAAAACAATGGAAGGCGGATTCGGGAGGTCACTGAAGTGAAGGAAGTGTGGGGCGACGCCGTGCAAATCACCAGGTCGATGTTTTCCACGGGCGTGAAAGTGCACCTATAGTCTTTTCCTTCCATCAGGATTGGTTTCCCGGATTGGAGAGCAGAAGAGAACTGTGAAAAATCTTTCCTTCTGCCCTTATCTGATTGTTGATAAGGAATCTTGGGATAAGCTTCGAGCAGCCTCCCATCTTTTGTAAGGGTAAACGAGTAGCTGTTCTTATAAGGAATCAGATGATGCATTTCTTCGTCAAGATCACTTAATGCAATATCGGCAGTGACTTCACAAAAAATCCTACCATTTGTATCTTCGACGGGATAGGCATAGGTCATCATAAGGCATTCTCCAGCTCCTTTGTCGACATATGGTTTGCTCCATTCCCCTTTGTGAGACTGAAGGGGAGCTTTATACCATTGGCGATCAGTATATCGATAGTCGGTTTGTCCAAGTTGCATTTCATGTAAATTGTCGCCGTCCCAGTGGAGATATTCCATCCATTCCCTGCCATCGGTAGTCGCGTCCGGTATCATTGCTATGCAACATCCCTTCATGATTGAATCGCTGTCGAGCATTATTTTGAGGATGTTTATAGCATCTTCCTTGATGCGTATCGGCTCATAAGATTGGATTACCTGAGCACTACGTTTTACGTTCTGCTCCACGGAGTAAAGTCGGCTGTCAAGATTACTGACAAGTTCTGTCTGAAGGAGTTTGGTGATATGTTCGGCTTGTTCTGACTCACTTTTTACAGCATAAAACTCCACAATGAGAGTGATGGCTATAAAAACAGCAATACTTACACAGACTACATAGAGCGAAAGTTTGTCGGATAGTTTCATAAATGCAAAGTTAAACCAAATTTTGACAAAAACCTAATTATAATAAGAAAAATGAGCGGAATCTATTGAAAAATCTATTTGAAGGATTAAAAAATATAAATTGGTATTTTAGAAATCTGATAGTAATACAAAAAAAGAGACTGCACCATCCGGCGCAGCCTCTTTTTTCATGATAAACTACAAGGCCTAAATAGAATCTTCTTTGGGGACATTGGGAAATGCTTGAATGTAGGAATCCAATTTTATGTTCTCTTCCAAACGGAATTTCCTGCGGAGACGGTAGCGTGTCGTATTTACACTCTGGCGTGATATGCCTAAAAAAGTTGCTATTTCATCCGAGGTATGTTAGAGATAGATAAGCATACTAAGGCTCAGATGCCACTGGGCGGATTTGCAATTGTATATCACGTTCCAAATTACTAACCTTGAAACTCATGTCGGTCTTTTCCAAATTCCAAGATTCCGTGGATTTCTCACAGGGTGAGGCACTCCATATGTAGAGATCATCATCAAGATATTTAATGCGATCGTTTTTACCTAAGCCAGCAGCAGGAATAAAAATGGTATTGTTGGTTTTTTTGCTCTGTACTTTATAACCTGCAAGTTTTCCGTCTCTGGAAGATTGCCACATCCATATACAATTATCCTTAAGCCATATCAGTTCTTCTTTAGTTGGCATTCTCCAATCTCCACCCCATTGAATGTGCGCTGCATCATATTCCGGTTTTAGCACGGAGGTGGAAACATCATTCGTTGTGATATAGCCCTTTTTATGAAGAACCTCTATTGATTTGTCATATGTATAAAATGATTTCGGAGATTTGTATCCTTTGCCATCTTTCCCTTCTGTATCACCCCAAAAGAAATATTTCCCGGCTTCTTCAGGTTTGGTTGCTCCGATGTTGCATGTGGCAACGTATAAGGCAGGAGAGTTTTCTGTAGCTCTGCGCATCAGCACACCCTGATGGCCATTAATGGTAATGGATCCTGAAGCACTGCCTACTGGCTCTCCATCATCAGAATCATCTCCAGAACAGGCACTGAGAGAACTTGCAATGGTTATCCACATCAAAAGATGTCTTATAAATGTTTTATATCTCATTTTTGATTTTTGGCTAAATTATTTTATCCTTTAAGCATTGTTTTAGCGTACTGCAGTTTTGATAGAACTGGAGGTGCCTTTCACAACATATAAGCCAGCAGGCAAATCAAAATGGTTTTCACCTTCTTGACAATTCATAGATGCAACTTTCATTCCTGCGATGCTGTATATCTCGATATATTGCTCTTGTGGACAATATACAGTAATTGCGCCCTTGTGTCCTTTTGCCGCGAAATTAAAGTTCCCATCAATCTCGTCAACTCCGCTTCCATCTGGATATAAATTAGGCTTTCCCGAAGTATTCGGGACATTCCAAGCAAGAATGAAAGGTTTGTCATCAGGGTGCATCATTTCGCGCTTCACAAGGTCCTCATAATAGATCTTGTACACCTCACTATTGGGGTCATTCAGGAAATATCCATGAAGTGTGTAGTGATATATCTCTTCTTTATCATTGCGTTCTGTCATATTGTCAAAATCATCAGGCATATATTCTATGATGATATTTACATCCTTCCCTATAGTTGTGCTTGACGATGTCTTGCAAGTGATGTCACCTCCGGATTCGTTTTGGTAGACAAGAGTTTTTGCTATAAATTTCCAAGAACTTGTCTTGGTGGTGGAAGAAGAGTTGGTGGCAGTTGACTCAAAAGAAGTCTGATTTCTTAACATAACATTGATTGAATTGTTGTAAAGGGGTCTGCCATTTGTGCCGTAAGGGTTAAAAAGCGCAACGCCTCTTTCTTTCCAAGATTCAAGCTTTAAGGGATCAACAACCCTAATTCGAGGGTCAATGATCACGCTGTCAAGTCTATAATCGATAAAATCTACGGTTGTTCCTGTCTGTATAAAAGTCACAACATCTCCACATCCCTTCTTGCATACCGATCCATCCGGTGAGTATACCTGTCCTCTGTATAGGTCAAGTTGTGGCACCGCATAGATATAGTAGCCGCTGGATGCAGATTTCCATCCGCTGTTTCTGATGGTTTTGATAGTCGTTGTCTTGAAAGTCTTCTCCTCCGAAGTGGAGTTGGTGACTTCATAGCCGCCTCCTCCCATGAGGCTAAAGGAAGACAGTTTACCGTTATATCCGTCATATCCGGCAACATTTGTATGCCCCCATGTTGTGGAATGTTCTGACGTAAAGGACTGAGTTTCCGACGATCCGAATGCCACGGAAGAAACACTGCCGGTTTTTCCGCATATAGCTTTATACATTTCGTCGTTGTCCACTACTGTCGGAGGTGCTCCTTCAATGACACCGAGAAGTGTGCATATCTTTCGTCCTTCCGGTTCATCAAGCAGGGAATCCGTTGGGACAACACTTCGCTTCACTTTGATTTGATTAGACTTAATCAAGGCATAGTGATGATTCTTATTGAAGTGATTATCCATTGCGCCACGGAAAATGCTGATGTATCGCTGGTAGGTTTTGACCTCTACATTTTTCTCATACGTCGTGTCTGGTAGAGGTATGGAAACGGAGCAGATACCAAACCTGCCATAAGGTAGGTTGGTGGCTAAATTATGAGTCTCAGAGTCTGTATTCTCTGCAAACGAATATCTCGCAGGGTCATATTCATAGCATATTATCTGGCGCTGATGGACTCCACCCGTGGTGTATTTTCGTTTGAATGCCATGATACATTGCAAGGGATTATTGTCCGGGTCAGTAGGTACGCCATTGTTTGCAATCTGACCTTCAATTAGTTTAAGGCCGAACCCTGAACTATAATCTTGTGAATTATTAATTACAGGTCCGGATATCACTCGGCTGTTCCAAAGTCCTTCTTTCTTGCCGTTTGCTATTTGATCAAAAGTTCCCTCAAAATGATCGATGTTTATTTTGCCATCATTCATGTTATATTGGGCTACTATGAGTTCTTCAACTATTTTGCCATTTCTGACACCGATCCAATTGGTCACATCAAAAGAATTTGTAATGTTATCTCCACAAACGTACTTAAAATCACACTTATCAGTCTTCGCTTTCTTCCATTCAGCGTTAGATGAACTCGGGTCGTCATTAGTGTAAACAACATTCATATATTCCGTATCTTCTGGATTGGTATGTCCTGTTGACATTAAAGAAATAATGGCAAGAGAATTGCGATATTTCACCATGCTGAAAGTATATTCTAATTGATTGTTTTCCACTGGACACTTCAACTTTGTTAGAGTCTCGTTTGACTGACTGTCGGTCTGGAAAGCAAAGAGATAATTCTGGCTGTTGCAGTAAATGTAGATATACAACTTTCCGTTGTATTCCTTCATGGAAGCATTGTAACGATAATAATCAGGATTCTTGTTGTTGCCGTCGTCCAATACCCAATATCGGGAGTCGGTCAATGTTGCATTGTCATTGACTTTCAATTCGATCAGACGCATTTCCCAATTTTTTTTGCTTGGATTGGGGTTGCAACACAACTGAACCACGTATTGCTTGCCGTTATAAAATTCTGAAGCGTAAATCGGCCAGGAATCGTTCCAAATTTCCTTCTCTACATAAGAAGGTAAGTCTGCGTTGGCTGTTATCGGCTGGCATATAAGGATTCCGAAAAATGCCAAGATTGTAATTAACTTTTTCATTGATTATTGTTGTTAGATTGTAAAGTAAAAAGACAGCAACCCATTAATATTCCGGCTGAAACTTAGGTTAAGTTTCACCCCGAGGTTGTCGTGGATAGCAAAGTGGCATCCTGCTATGCCGTTTATCTTACTGCGGGAATGAAATGTGTCGCGGATAGTGATGGGGTAGTCCTGACCGACATAGCTGACAGTGCTTTTGAACTTGTCTGCAATGCGATAGTCGGCATAAGAAATGCCTACATATGGTGTCCACCGCCCTAAAGTGTGTCCGGCGATTACAGGAACTTCCCAGCGGAATACATCGCGTGTCATTTCATAGGCATAATAGATGGCAGACTGACCGTTCTGATTAAACGACAGGAGGTTGTTGTCGCACTTATTCCATGCTACGAAAGGGGAGAGACTGACAAACCATCCATCCTTGAACTCATAGCGGTAGCTTAGACCCCCTTTTAGAAGTAAAGTGGGATTTTCAGCCGCTGACTTAGTGTGAAGTTCATCTTCATCTTTATATGAGTTTCGCATGGAAGTGCTTGTGACTCCCACGCCCAACCAAATTGATGTCCCTTTCACGAATTCATAATCCATCCTTAGGTCAACATACTGTTGTTCCAATTTGTAGGTATTGGCATTGTTGAGCGTCTTTAGATCCTCGTCGTCACATACGAGGTCGCTCATCACTTCACCGGAGTCATCGACAATAAGAGATGAGGAGGCGGAGAGTTTACTCACTGAATAGTCGAAGCCTCCGTTAACTGAGATCTTGAATTTTTTAGAGTGATTTTCGTCAGCATAAGTGTTAATTACTGATGTTGACATAAGGATTGTCAGTAATGCAAGTCTTGCGTAAATCGTAGGGGAAATCTTTATTGGTTTCATTATCAACTTATTTTTTACGATTAATTATTTACCAGTCTTGCCAGAAACATTCAAGGTATCCGTCAAAGCCATAAATGTCGAAGGCGAGAGTCCCATTTTGATAAGATAGCATTTCAATTATAATCTTGAAAGCTTACCATTTGGTTTGCGTTCCATACTGTTGGTAGCCACTGAATGAGTCTACCCAGAATTTCAAACGACCATGACGGCTGAAGCAAAGAGCATCTCCATAGTCTACTATAACTTCATTCTCTGAACTGGCATTGTAACCACCGAAAATAAACTCACTCATCGTCGGGGTTCCAAATGTAATTTTCCCTTCCACATGCATTCCGGCTGTTCGACGTACTTTCTCTACAACGATTCCTATTCGCGACACAAAATTCCAATGGGGAAATTTGTCATTTTCAGCACAGAAATCAGTCTCAATTTTGAATACGCACTGAGCCATCGGTGTCAGTTTCGTGCCATAGCGCATTTCATAGGACTTAGATATAAATTTTTCTGATTTGTAGTAATTTGACAGATTGAGATCGTCTTCATGAAGCAAACTTGCATAGACACTTTCAATATTGGACACGGGTTTTGCTTTCTCGACAAATGGGAGGGTAAGTTTTGATGAAAGTACCTCTCCATTAACAACAGTCTTTACTTTCCCGTTTTCTCCTGCGCGCGTCTGAATCATCTGGTAGAGGTTGATGCCCGTTGTTTCTGCGTTGTTGACAAATTGGACGAATGTGAGATTTTGAGAATCTAACTTTTCAAGTAGTTCGCTTGGACGCATCTCTGCCCTCACCATAGATTCGAAAAGAGTGTTTAGGTTTGAGCTGGAATAGGCAGATCTTTTCGGTCTCTGGCTTACAATCTTGTCCAAAGCCGTTAGCTCGTTCAAGCTTCCATTCGACAGATAGACAAGCAGAGCAAGCTCAATATCCGATTCTTTGAGAAGGTAAAAAAGTTCTTCAAACGCCTTGCGTTTTTGTTCATCTGTCAGCTGATCCGTTTCTGCTATTCCTTTCATCACCGCAAAGAGCCTGATAAAACCTTCGATTTCTTCGCGTGTAAGCGAATAGTATGTGCAGTCTATGTCAGCAGGACCTGGGGGTACATCCTCCCCATTCACCTTATGGCTTTTGTTTACATGGAAAAGCATTTCGAAATTTTCGTCGCCGAAATTGACTACATCATCTATTACTTCTTCAATCACCTTGTCATCGCATAGCAACTGGGAATAGACTTCTTGTCCTTCTTCAATCACCTTGATTGATGTTTCCGAAGCTTCAGGTGATAACTCCGTTTCTTTTTCATTGTTGCATGAAGCAAAAAGACATAAAACAAAAATTATAAGGAATTTTACTAACGGCAATCTGAGTATTTTGTCGTTCATATTTTTTATTTGACTGCCTTATTTCCTCTTTCTGCAGCGTTG
>DAAK01000078.1 GCA_001701075.1 Bacteroidales bacterium GP3
GAGGGGCGTACTCCGAATTGCTTCTGGAAGAGTCGGGCGAAGTAGCTGCTGTTGTTCATACCTATCATATAGCTTACCTCCTGCACGCGGTATTTCCCTTGGGCAAGATATTCTGCAGCTTTCTTTAGGCGCGTGATCTGGATGAGCTCATGAGGAGTCACGTCGGCAAGGCTTTTGATTTTGTCGTATAGGCCGCTACGGCTTATGCCCAATTGCTCTGCCAAGAAGTCCACATTAAGCTCAGGATTCGCCAGATGCTCCTCAATGAGTTCCTGAAGGCGTGTCAAGAGTTCATTGTCAACTTGAGTCGGGGCCAAGCTCGTGATAGGCTCAAGAGGCGAGTGGGAGTATTTCTCGCGCAAACGTTTGCGCATCTCAAGAAGATTATTGATGCGCGCTTCCAGATAGCTGATTGAGAATGGCTTCTCCACATAGGCATCCGCGCCGCAGCGCATTGTCTCTTTCTTGGATGTATTGTCAGTCTTTGCTGTGAGCATTACAAACGGGATGTGGCTGTAATTCTCGTTCTCCCTGATCGTCTTAAGAAACTCCACTCCATCCATCACAGGCATCATCCAGTCGCAGATGATCAGGCTTACTGAAGTCTTTGCCATACAATTCAAAGCATCCCTGCCGTTCACAGCAGTCAGCACTTCATAGTTGTTCTCGAAATGAGAGGAAATAAACCGGAGCATCTCCTCGTTGTCATCTACAACTAATAATACCGGCTTAAATTGATCTGTCCCGGAATTAGCCTTGGGAGTGACGCCTTTTTCCTCTGCAATGTTATCATTCGATTGTTCGGAGGGGAGCACATTGTCTTGGCGTAGAGGAAGCATAATCTTGAATATTGATCCCTTGCCGGGAGTGCTGTCAAGCTCAATTGTGCCGCCATGAGATTCTGCCACATTCTTGACTATGGCAAGTCCTAAGCCAGTGCCCCCTTTCGACTCATTGATGTTGTCGAGCACTTGGAAGAAAGGCTTGAAGATTTTATCTTGATTCTCCTTGCCGACTCCGATTCCATTATCTCTTACACTTATCATGAAACGCTTGCCGTCTTCCATTGGCTTGCACTCCACGACAATCAGATTTTTAGTAAACTTGCGTGCATTATTAAGAAGATTGCTCACAAGTTTAGTTATTGCTTCCGGGTCAACATCCGCACAAAACTCAGAATCCGGAAAATCCGTTTTAAGTTCAATGCCCTTGTGCTTGAGTGAAGGACGGAAACGGTCGGTGACACCGACAATCAAAGGCACCACTCTCTCATGGCGGAATCCCATCAGCAAGGAATTATCCTCCACTTTCTTGAAATCGAGAAGCTGGTTAACAAGCTTCAAAAGTCTCCGTGCATTACGGTCGATGACTTTAAGATCCTCTTTGACTGAGGCACTGAAATTTTCGGAAGAATCGAGAATCTTTTCAAGAGGCCCTATTATAAGGGAAACTGGAGTGCGGATTTCATGAGCAACGATAGTGAAGAAATTGAGTTTCGAACGGAACATCTCCTTCTCTTTATTGCTTGAAATCCTATCAAGTTCCCTTTTATGAGCGCGTTCCATTCGCTTGAATATCAGCCATGCTATAAGTAGCAGCAATGCAAGCCCTACCACTGTATAGAGAGCTTTCATAAGAGCCGAGGCATACCATGCCGGCTTCACCACTATCTCCAGTGCAACCCCTTCTTCATTCCATACGCCGTCGCTATTTGCGGCTTTCACACGAAGAGTGTAAGTGCCGGGAGGAAGATTGGAGTATGTGGCACGGTTTTCCTTACCGGCGTCCATCCAAGTCTTGTCGAAACCCTCAAGGCGATATTTATAAGAGTTGCCTCCTGGGTTGTTGTAGCTGAGTGCAGAAAAATAGACACTGAAGGTATGGTCGGCATGAGTAAGCACAAGCTTGTCGATGTCATTGATGGAAGATGGAAGATGCTCATCGCCTACACTGACAGGGGTGTTTACGATATCAAGTCCGGTAAATTTCACCTTAGGGGCAACGCTCTTTCCAAGCAGTGCCATAGGGTCTACACGCGAAAAGCCATGTACGGTGCCATAATATATCTTCCCGTCGGAGCTTACAAGGGAAGCTCCTGGCATGAACTGGCTTTCACTCAGCCCATCATCAATATTATAGACGCGTCGGCTGCCATCTGACTTCAGATTCACAAGACCGGCAGCTGTGGCCACCCACAGATCATCCCCTATACGTTCTACCGACTGAGCGATAAACTTTCCGGAATTAGGATGAACCTGGACAAAGCCATCTGATGCAGGATCATAAGAAAAGACACCTCGTGATGTAGCTACCAACACTTCTCCGGCAGCATCTATAGTGACGCCATTTACGTGATTATTCGGCAAGGAATTGGCATCCTTTGATGAAACATAGTTTTTCATCTCGCCATTTTCAGGATTGTATCTGTAAAGGCCTGAGCCCGGAGCAGAAATCCATAGTCTTCCTTCCGCATCCTCATCTATATCCCTGATCCATTCCTTCAGATTGCTTACAGTCTCAAATATATTCTTTTCAGGATTATATTTGGTGAGTTTGTCTGTCGCGCCCATCCAAATACGTCCTTTCGAATCCTTATGGATGGCGTAGCAACTGAATCCGTAATTACCATCCACGGTAATGCGATTAAACTTTCCGTTGGCCACATCATATCGCCCTATACCCTTGCTATATGTGCCTACCCATATCACTCCATTGTCGGCACACACTGCACTCACATTTTCGGGTTCCTTGGAGTCAGACAATACGTAATGGTCGAAAATCTCGGTGTCAGGATTATATCGGCAAAGGCCGCCATCGGCAGTGCCGAGCCAGAGGTCCCCCTTGTTATCCTCACATAGGCTCATCACTACGTTGCCTCCCAATGAGTTTGGCATGCCATTATTAAACCAGCTTCTGAATCTCTGCGAGCCGGCACTGACATAATTCACACCCCGATAGTATGTGCCTATCCAAAGGCCACCATCGGAGTCCTTCATCACCGGATACACAAAACGGTCGCTTAGGCTTTGGGCATCACGCACATCTGCCTTATACACCTTGCACTCCCCTGTAGTGGTGTCTACAAGAGTTAGACCGCTGTCAGAGCCTACGAGCAGGGTAGTGGGGGAATATTCCGTCAATGAATGTATGTGCCAGAGATTCCAATTCTGAGTGGCATCTGTAGCCTGCCACGCCTCGCCGGTGCGGGGATTGAATTTTATAAGTCCATTTTCCCAAGTGCCGAGCCAATAATTGCCATGCGAATCGACAGTCATTGCTAATACTCCTCGGCGAAGCAGGGCAGAGGAATTGGAAATAGGGAAATTACGGAATGCGCCTTTGGCCTGGTCGTATCTGAAGACTCCACCTTCCGGAATATTGCTCAACGCCCAGACTATATCGGAGGGGTCTACATAAAGCTGGCCTATGAAATTATTGGTCTCATCAAATCGGTAATGTCCGGCCACAAGTCCGGATGGATCGATACGAAACACTCCTTCTTTCTCTACGGCCACCCAGATATTGCCATGACTGTCAACTGCAATGTCGTGTACATTCCCCTTGATTCTCCCTTTGATTTTTTCGGGATATTTAATAGCCAATGGGCGTAAGGATTCCTTCTCCGGGTCATATTTATAGAGAGTGCGGTCGGTGCCTACCAACAGGCCTCGGCCATATCGGCATGCAGAAAGCACGAACACTTCATCCTGAGCATCTGGATCGTCAGGGGGGAATACTTTTGTGGATGAACCGTCGAAACGCACAAGACCACCGTCGGAGCCAAACCATATGAACCCATCCTCATCCTGCACAATGGCACGCACGCAGTTTGATGGCAATCCGGTGGTGGTGCTGTAGTGTGTAAATTTCAAGTCTGGAGCTTGAAATTTGGCGCTGGATGTCAGCGCGCCAATTATCAGCAGAAATGTGAGAATAAAGAAGCGGTTCATATGTTTAATAACAAATTTATTGTCTGATTCGGATAGAATAAGGCCACTGTGCATCCCCCGGGTTCTCTTCGCCGTCGATGTTGCTCCAGTGCTCGGTTGGAGCTCCCATGACTACAAGCCATAGATGCTCAATCTTCTTATCGGCAGGAGCCACATAGCTTATACTCCCCTTGGCAGCAGATTGCATTTCTCCGTAGGAAGCGTTGCCATCGGCATCAACGGCTACAATTCCGTATCTCCAACCAGCCTTGTTCCGGTTTTTGGTGAAATAGCCTTTTCGGCCGGCTTCTCCGCGGAAATCAACTGTCAGGCTCTCGCCAGAAGCCGGGACGGGAAGCGGAATGGCATTAAACCCATAATTTTCAGGAGCGTTAACCACATCAACTCGCTGCCAACCGCTTCCTGCGTCCACAAGCTTTGTATTCCAATTATTTGCATACTGGCGGGAATTGGGACGTACGCGGTCAATGTCCCAATTGATCATACGTGCATAGTTATGCCACATCTCGTCGTTAAATTCCTTCTGACTGATGCCTGTCAATCTCTTATAGGTCATCACCGGATCCTCTCCTGCTTTACCCTGTCTGAAAAGCTCCGCAATGAAAGGACGTCCATGTTTTTCGCCCCATAATTCGAGCACATAGGGAGAATGATAGATATTGTCGATATGCAGGAAAGCCTTATGTGTGAGATCGCGGAAAGCATTGAGGTGATAATTTTCGTCGGTCTGCCAGTCAGGGTTCACTTGCCAAAGCATCCACTGGGCAGCCATCTCGAAGATTCCGGCTCCTCCCCAAGCCTCGCCTTCTCCATCGCAGGATATCTGAAGCTGGAAAGAATGCCCGAGTTCATGAGCTATGCAGTTGAGGGTCTTGTCCTGGACACGGTTGGGAGCAATCCAGAGAGCACCTATTTGGCCATCATAGTCGCCCCCATATGCTGTCCCCTCAAGAGAATAGTCGAGCATCACCATCATCTTGTATTTGTCGGCCTTTGTCCCGGGTTTTACAAATCCTAAGTCATTATAATAAAACTTATAGAAATGTTCCAGTTTGGCAAGCAGATTGGCAAGATCCACTTTCATATTTTGTCCCTCAAGATCAGGAGCCTCTGTGATGTTTTCTCCAAATCCCGGGGCCCAGAAGAGCACGACATTGGGGGTCTCTACCATACGATGGTAGCTCCACTTGGAATTCGGATCATTGAGATCCATTTCCCTGAGTTCATTGGGGATGTATACGGCTTTTCCGTCGAAAGTCATTACGGGGATGTCGGTGTCTACAGGATATGCCTCTTCGGAATTGAGGGCAACGACGCCCTCTTGTTCAGGACTTACCACCTGTGCTGACATCGACAAGGATGATGCGGCGAATAATGCCGTCAAAATAAAGGCTGATGCTCTGTTCATGGTTCTTTAGTTGAGAGATGTTAGTTGTAGTTGAGGCAAGAGAGGGGAAAAGAGGGGAGGAGAGAGGGCCGGGTTAGTATTTATTGATTATGGTGTTTAGATAATTCTTGCGGTTGGTGATCCAGTTTTTCATCTTGTTGATTTCTGAATCATACTTCCTGTCGATAGGCCAGCGCTTATATTCGCTCGCGAATGCCTCAGCATTTGCCTCATAGTAAGAGTAGGCTGCATTCCAAGCCTCCGGAATCATATCCACCACCTCATTCCAGCGCGCTTTATATTGCTCTACAAAGTCTTTCATCTTGAAGAGGTCGCTGAAGAAAGCGGGGACGCGATATATGGTGCCAGCATGAGATTTCGGGTCTGTGCCCAGCACCAATTCCTTGTAGTCGGCAAAATAATTATGCCCGTTGTACATCGTTCCCCAGTCGAAATCAAATCCGGCGTCAAAGTCCCAGAGAGGTCCCATCACCCATTTGCCACCGACATCCTTGTGCATATACATGGAGCGTGGTGCATCCAGCTCTACGTTATAAATACTCTCCTGCACAATCAGGAAGTCAATCATAGAGCCTACATTGAGCAATTCATTCACCTTTGTCCAGTCGCCATCTTTTATGACACTCTCGAGTTCACCCAAGTCTTCCTTCACCTGAGCCAAAATTTCAGAAGAAGGTTCATCCGGATTCTTCACGCATACCGGCATTCTATATATTTTCGACCAGAAATTGTCTGTAGCCTTCGGTGAAAGTTCAGGACCGTCATCTTTGTCAAGTTGAATAAGATATCCAGTGGCCTCATCCACATTCACGCGAGCCTTGCCTTGCTGCACTTGCTCAGTGAGGTGATAAAGGCCTATATAATCGCCATTGAGAGTCACCTCCACGTAACGGTTATGGTTAGTGAATGGGAGTCCCATTAGCTGTCCGAGTTCAAAAACAAAAGCGTTCATCAAGTCAGTCGGATCCCGGTATTCTGCCAATAGCACCCAGCTTTTGGCTGCATCCAGTCCCATCAACGACTGTTTCTTGTCAAACTTTATGCGGTATGGCTTTTTAGGATACCATTCCCAAGTGGAATTACCCCTTCCGCGGATACCGCCGGAAATATCCTCCAAATTCCATTCCTC
>DAAK01000201.1 GCA_001701075.1 Bacteroidales bacterium GP3
TTGGCTTTCTCAGCGATGGTCAGGACAGATGGAGACATCACGTCGGGAGAGGATACCAAATAAGTTTGACCGGCCAAAGCATTCGCAAAGTCTGTGAGAGCCATGGTCTTCTTCTCCAATGTCAGGGCCTGGGAATTGGAACCGATGACATCAAATGTCACACCTTCAGCTGACTTCGAAGTGTAAGATATGTAATAGACAGCAGCCTGCGCACCTGAAATCTTAATGCTGATGCAGGGAGTGAGATTTCCGTCGTAGACACTATGACCGAAAGTCACACTTTCGAGCGATCTTTTAGGATATGCCTCCTTAATTCCAGCTTCAAGAGAGCCTAACTTATCAGAAATGGACCCTCCACAGTTTTCAAGGTCGACACTCCAGCTATAATTCATAGTCTCATTGAGGAAGACATCAAGAGCATAGGGACCTACGATCTTGTCACCTTCGGAAGAAACGAGAGAACCATCTTCAGCAAATGTAAAGCTATTCAGTGTCAATGGTTCGAGAGTGCTGCCTTCGGCTCTTGGGACAACGAGAGGATTCATAAAACGGAAACCCTCAAGAGTAAAGATACCATTTCCAGACTTGGTCTGAGTGACAGCATCACCGAGTTTTGGATAGACAGATGGGATACCTGTCTCAAGGTCGGACATCACAAATTCCTCACCATCTGCAGCCACCAGATTGACATATCCGAAATAAGGAGAGACGAAGTCGGATACATGCACAGACCTGTCAAGAAAATCGGCTATGTCCACATTCGCATCAAGGCGATGGAGATAGATGTCAAGGAGTCGTTTTTTCCCGAGAAGGCGGACAGTGTTGCCATCTTCGGAGACTTCCATAACCTGGAATTCGTAGTCACCTTCATGACCATATCCAGTCTCGTTGATATCTCCAAAGTCGCCTGTCGGAGCGTCAGGACCAACGATGTCGGCAGGGTCTGAGAAGATATGGAAGAGATTATTGTAGGAATTAAATGAGAGAACAGGGCCGTTGTCTGCTATCATTTTCCAGAGGGAGGTTTCCTGACTGAATATGCCACCAATCCACTTATGGTTGGCAGAGATGGTAACAGAGCCGTTTTTGTCAAACTTCATGACAAAGACGTAGCCGGGCTCCTCAGAATTGGAGAAATACTCCATCGACCAAAGGCCACCATTGGAGGTAAGCACTTCGGCATATTCCTTCTTATACTGCTCGAGACGCACTGCTGCTGAATCCTCGAAGATATCGTTGTTATCGTTCGAGCAGGCTGTCAGGGAAAGGGCAGCGAGGGAGGCTAAATATATAGTTTTCGTCGTTTTCATCGTTTTCATCGTTTTCATCAAAATTATTATTGGATGGATTCGACTTCGTTGCGGAGGGCGTTGATGTCGAAGTCTTTCTGACGACGCTGAACGATTTCGCGGAGGTCGTCGAAAGAAATCTTCCACTGGTCGGTAAACCAGTTGCGGGCAATGGCTTGCTTCTGCTTGATGACATCGTAACCATCAATCTTATCCTTATCCTCAACCGGGAAAATCTCATATTTCTCCCTTACCTTATCGAGATAAGCCTCAACTTGCTCTACGGTAGTGAGGTATTCGCCGTTCATGCCGACCATACCCATGCGGTAGTTCTTATAAGCTTTTTCCTGAGAGTAGAAGAAATAGTGTTTTGTCTCCACATTTGAGGGATCATCATAATAATAGTAGCAGTAGTAGTCGGCATCCTCATCCTCGAGTTCACCCTCAGCCTTGTCGGAGCCAGTGGTCCAACCTTGCTTCGCCATCCAGAGGATAAGATCCATCTGCTCAGAAGTGCGGGTCAAGTAGTTTGCAATAGTCTCAGCAAAGTCCTCGCGAGCCTGAGAGGAAGCATAGGGAGTGATGAATCCGAGAGAAGCCACATAGCCTGGCTGCTTTGACTGCCAGGAGCTATCGTCGTAGCGACCGGTGGAGAGAAGATTGAAATCGGTCGGGTAAGACTTAGTCTGGTGAAGGATGTGACCAAACTCGTGGTGCATCGTACGGAAATAATACTCATTGAGCATATTGATGTCTTCGAGATCCATCTCATTCACCTTGAAAAGAGTCACCTTAAGGCCACCTTCAGCCAGACCGAGGGTCTCAGTACCGGAGTTAGGGTTGTAAGCAGGGGAGCCTACAAGGTGAAGGATACGGGGGCCGTAGCTCTTGATGAAGTCCTCCCCTGTCAGTTCCTTGTAGGAATCATACCAAAGATACTTAGTAAGGAGCGCGAGATCGCGTGCATTCTCATAAGTAGCAGGCACGAGATTGTAGGCCATATCGGCCTCTACATCTTCCATGAGATATTTAAAATCTACATTGTAGATGTCGCGGAAATTCTTATTCAGCCACTTATCGAACTTATAAGTATAAGAAGTGGGATCCGGTTCGTCGCTAACCTCCGGGAAGATGGATGGGCCGAGCTTTTCCTCAGAGCAAGCACTGAGGAGAAGAGCGGCGAAAGCCAGTGATATATACTTTTTCAATTTCATAGTTGTATGAGTCTATTTGAGTTATTGACAAAATGACATAATGTCAAGTTGACAAATTGAATATATCGGATGATTAATTGCCGACGAAAACCAGAGCATCGGAAGATGGGAGCTTATTGGCCTCATCGTCGGGTCGGGGGTTGCGTTGCATACCGGCAGCGATGATTTCGGCCGGAATCTGGACAGCCTTGCGCTCGTCGAAGATGCCGAGGTGGTCCACTTCATCCTTACCTATCTTACGGTCGTATTCAAGACCAAGACGCTTGATATCAAACCAACGGAGACCGGTATGTATCATCTCGATGCGACGGAAGTGCTGAATACACTGCAGCATCGCAATCTCCTCGGGAGAACCGATCGACCACTTAGATGGACAAATCATATCGACATTGATGGTCTTAGCAATGCCATAACCCGGATTAGAGTCATAATAGAACTCGCGGATATTCTCAATCGACAGATCGCGGAACATATCTTCCATACCTTCGGCGGAAGGACACTCGCGGCGAGACTTTTCCCAAATGTCGAGATCAGCTAGAGCACCATTGATGTCACCGAGGAAAAGCTTAGCCTCTGCGCGGGTGAGAAGCACTTCCTCTCCAGTGAACTCAGAACGAGTGACGTGGGTATAACCGATGCCGGCAATCTTGTCGGTGTATTCGAATTGCTCGGAAACATTTCCGGCAAAATAATAGCCATATTCGGATTTACCATTAGTTCCACAAGAACCGTTGAAGCAAGGATGCATCACGAAAGTGCCACCCTTACCATTAGTCTGACGCCACTGGAAACGGCTCCAAGATGGAGAAGAACCGTGGATAGTGGAGTTAAGGGCATCCCTGATGACAGCGAAACGAAGACCACCCACATAGTGACGCCAAGCCTGCGAATAGGTGGCTATCAACATAAGATTGCGAGGTTTGTCGCTACCCTGAGCAAACTTGCCGAAATCTGAGATATAATAGAAATTAGCAAGATTGCTGAAAATTGTGCTCATATAAGTACTTGGATCCACGTCAGCACCACCGAAAGCAGCATTGCAATGCTCAAGACACTTGTCGTATTCACGAGTGTAGAGATAGAAGCGAGCGGCATATGCATCAGCAGCAGCCTTGTTGAAGTGATATTTCGGAATCTCATAGATGCCATTATCGATCAATGGAAGAGCTGCTTCAAGATCGGCGCGGATATTATCGTAAGTTTCCTTAAGAGTACCACGGAGATAATTGGGCTTCACGGTAGTCTCAGGCTTCTTGATGTAAGGGATACCAAGAAGAGTCTCGTTGGTGGCATCGCCACGGAAAGGATGGCAGAAGACCTGAGCCAAGATGAAGTGGCAATAGCTGCGAATCATCAGCGCCTCACCTTTGACAGCGCGTTGCTGGGAATCGAGGGGACCTTCACTCTCCCACTTCTCAAGAACCTGAAGGACGGCGTTAGCACCTGCGATAGCATTATAGTTGCTTTCCCAAATGCTGGATGGAGAGTCGCCGGAGGTATTGCTCACGCAGATTTGCCAACGGAACATTTCCTCGTCGCCACGGTTGTAAGGGCCAAGGTTGTATCGAAGTCCATCCTCGTCAGGGGCATTGTTGTCTTCAATATTGTCAGACATGATCTCGCAAGGCCATCCGTAGTTGTTTTGCGGATAGGAAGACACGAGCAGCATGCGTAGTTTCTCAGTGGTGTCGAGTTCCACGCGGGAATCTGTCGGGGTGTTAAGGAAATCACTTCCGCAGGAAGAGAGACCAAGAGCTGCACCCAGAGCCAGAGAATATATGAATTTATTTGCTTTCATTGTTTCAGTTTTCAGTTGTCAGTTTTCAGCTTTCAGTTTTCTTTAGAAACCTACGCGGACGGTGAAAGTGAATTGCTTGGGATTAGGAGAAGCCACACCACCAGTATTGAAGAACTCAGGATCCTGACCATTGAGCTTCTTGTCGGAATAGATCAAGAACGGATTGGTAGCGGCAAACTTCAGAGAAGCCGAGCTGATGCGCAGAGCATTATTCCAAGACTCGGGGAACTCATATTGAAGAGAAATTTCCTTCATGCGAATGAAATCACCCTTTGCGATACGCTCCGTAGAGTAGTTGTAGGCGTTGTAGGCAAACGACAGGTAGTTGTCGTTGTAGTACTGACGGCGTGAAGCAATAGCAGGCACGTTAGTGAATTTCTCGTCGCCGGAAGCCACCCAACGGTTGATGAAATCCTTAGGCATTGCGGTAAGGTCGGAATAAGCTGCCGCGAAAACCGGGTCGAGACGTATCTTATTGCCAAACGCATAAGTCATGAAGACATTCAAGCTCCAGTTCTTATAGTTGAATGTATTACCGAAACCACCGGTGAAAGGAGGATCCACGGGACCTTCATATACAAGGTGGTCGAGTTTTTCCCATTCCTGGAAATTGATGTCGGAAGTAGTCACCTCGCCATTCTCATTGATGAACTGCGGAATACCGTCTTCAGTGAGGCCTACGAAAGGAATCGAGAAGATGGCACGTACCGGGTAACCCTGAACTGCGAAACCGGTGCCCTGCACGAGGTCGATCACCTGAGAGCGAGAAGTCAGCTCGGTAATCTTATTCTTCGCATAGGAGAATGTGAAGTCAGTGGTCCAGGTGAAGTCGTTGGTGACGATATTACGGGTAGAGAGTGTGAACTCCACACCATGAGATTCCATCGATGCCACATTAGCATACTTCAGGATCTCACCGCCGACACCCTGAGTGTAGATACGGCCGATAAGGTCGAAGTTGTTACGCTTATA
>DAAK01000202.1 GCA_001701075.1 Bacteroidales bacterium GP3
CGTTAATCGTTGATCGTTGATCGTTAATCTTACCTTCCCACAATGATAACCGGCTTCGCAGGCGTCAACCCTATATACTGAAATCCCGGGTTATCCTTCTTGAATGTAGAAAGTACATATCCAAGCGAATCAGCATAGGTGGCACTTCCTGCTATGATATAATACTTATCCTTGCCATCTGTGGCTACCACTGGTTTCAGTTTCCCCTTTTTCTGCAAGTCTGCAACAATTGCGTTGGCATTCGTTGTCATCTTAAACATTGCCACTGCCAACCTGTAAGGACCTGATTGCGGCCATTTTACTCCATCTGTGGGCTTGAGGAATTGATGCTGCATTTGCACTGAGTCGCCGGCTATCACCTTCCAGTTGGTCGATTCCTCGTTAAGCAGCTTATGGCCTCCTGTCAATAGCTCATCATCCGGGTCCACTTGCTCTCGCTTGCTCTTCGCAGCGTCATAGGCTTCTTTATATCCTTTCTCAGTCGGCTTGCACCCTGTCAGGAAAGCCATGATCAGCCCGAAGGCTATTATCACTCTTATTCCTTTCATTTCTTGCTAAGTATCATAGTGCTTCGGGCTGGAAGCTTAAAAGCCTTATCTCCGTCTCTAAGCACAACGGTCTTTCCATTAAGCACATCCCGATAGGCATCCCCTTCCTTAATGATTTCCTCATATCGGCTCATATCAAGGTCAAGGTCCTCATCTTTGCCATTGAGGATGACGATGACTTCCTCCGGTCCATATTTCCTGCGATATAGATAAACTCCGTTGGTAGGCATGAAATGTTTCATGTCTCCCTTTCCGATGGCGTCAGACGTCTTTCGCCAATTGTTGATAGTGGCTATGAAGTCGTAAGCTTCGTTCTGAAGTTCGCTTCTTCCGGAAGCATCAAATTGATTTTCCTTATCTCCGGCAAATCCTCCCGGCACGTCGCGTCTTACATATCCGTCCGAACCTTCCTTGCTGCCGTTCATCAGCAATTCTGTGCCATAATAGAGCTGTGGAATACCGGGCACTGTAAGAAGCATTGCTATTGCCTGTTTCCATGCGTCAAGGTCTTCCGGCATATCGAGTATGAAGCGGTCGGTGTCGTGGTTGTCAAGAAATCTCAGCACGTTCATCGGATTGGCATAGACATAATCGAGCGCAAAATGATCATAGAGTTCATTGATGCCGTTCCATGCCTGTGAGTCTATCTTGAAGGGCTTGAGGTCAGCACATAATATGCTCAGAGGGAAATCCATCACCACCGGAAGGCGGGTGTCTATACCCTTTGAGGCTGCTATGGCCGAACCCGTCTGCCAGAACTGCTCTCCTGCCGGACTTCCATACCAACATTCTCCTACTATGTTGAATCCCGGGTACTCAGCCATTACAGCATCTATCCATTCGCCCATCTTCTCGCGGTCGGCATAGGGATATGTGTCCATACGGATTCCGTCAATCTGCGCATCCTCAATCCAGAATATGGAGTTCTGAATCAAATATTTCATCAGATGTGGATTCTTCTGGTTCAGGTCGGGCATCTCTTCTACAAACCATCCGTTGACCGTCAGATCCTTGTCATATTCTGAAGCATACGGATCCGTTATGGTCGAAAGCCTGTAGTTGGTCTGCTGGTAGTCTCCTTGGTGGTTAAACCAGTCGCTGGCCGGTGGGTCAAGAGCCCATGGATGATGACTTCCGGAATGATTGAAAATCATGTCCATCACCATCTTGATGTCTTTGCCGTGGAGAGTCTCAATCAAGGCAGCATATTCTTCGTTTGTGCCGAAGCGCGGATCCACGCGGTAGTAGTCGGTAGTGGCATAGCCATGATAGCTTCCTCCGGGCATGTCATTCTCAAGCACCGGATTAAGCCAGACTGCTGTCACTCCTAAAGAGTCTATGTAGTCGATATGGTCAGCTATACCTTTGATATCTCCGCCGTGGCGTGCATTGGGGTTCTCGCGGTCGTCAGCTACCACATTATTCAAAGTCTTGGCGGCCGGATGATTTTTTCCTCCTGATGCAAAGCGATCGGGCATTATCATGTAGAGCACATCGGCTGAAGTGAATCCCTGGGCTCCCTTCATCTCTTTGCGGGCTTTAAGCTCGTAATCCCGTGTGATGGTCTTTTTGCCTGATTTCCACTTCAATTTCATCATCCCGGGTTTTGCTTCGGGTGTTATGTTGAGGTAGATATATTGCCAGTTGGGACTGCCGTCAAGCCGTGCTACGGAGTCAATTGTCACTCCAGGATAGTCGGTCGAGAATTCAGCATCGCGGATATCTGTGCCATGTATTTGCAACTGTAGCGTGGTGTCGTGCATGCCCGTCCACCAGTATGGAGGGTCTATCTTATCAACAGAAATGGCTGCCACGGCCTGTCCGGCCATAGCAGCACATATCATTAATGCCTTATGTCTTTTCATAAGTATCTGTTTGGATCATTGATCATTAATCATTGATCGTTAATCGTTAATCGTTGATCGTTAATCTTTAGTTGATTTGGATGATCAGATAAGGAGAACGCTCCCAGAATGACTTAGGATCCAAAATCTTGATGCTTTGGGTGTCATTGCCATTGTCTATGATCTCATAGCTGCTCTTTGGCACATTACCCCATATTTTCACTTTTTTGCCTCCTGTGTTGATGACGCTAAGTGTACGCTTGTCGCCAGCAGTGAAATAGTTCTCATTGAAGTCACCTTGAAGCACCTTGGTAGCTCCGAGGAATTTCTTCTCAAGAAGACCGTTTTGCTTAAGTTCCTTGTTGGTTCCGATAGCATAATATACGCGGTTTGCAAGGTTTTCGGCTGCAGTGGCTTCTGCTTGAGCCTGCTCTTTGGCTTCTGTCTCTGCCTTAAGGTCAGCATTGCCCTTGATCACCTGCTCGTTAAGTTGCAGGATCTCTGCATTTGCAGCCTCAAGCTTGATGTTCAGGTCGGCAATCTTCTCCTCTTGGCGGTCGATTCTTTCCTGAAGGTCGGCGATTGTTTTCTTAAGAACTGAGTTTTCACCTGTGCTCTTGTTGAGTCTTGCCTGCATCTGGCTCAGGAGTTCACGGTTTTTCTGAAGTCTGTCCTTGATGCTCTGGAGGTTCTCACGAACTTCAGCTCTACGGTCGTACTTCTCGCCACCATTTTCCATTCTGTAGAGAAGGCCTTCCTGCATGTTGATGGAGTCAAGACCATCGTATATGTCACCCATCAGGAGAAGCAGTGAATCGTTTAATGAGGAAGCCTGCTCATACTGTACGGATACGATCTCAAGTGAATCAGAAGCGCTGTTGCCCTTCTCGCCGCTACATGCCGACAGCAAAACTGCCCCAATAGCGCCTAATGCTAAAAATTTCTTCATAATATCTATTCTTTTAAATATTTCTTTAATCTTTAATCATTAATCATTGATAATTGATCATTAATCATTAATCATTGATAATTGATCATTAATCATTGATCGTTGATCATTGATCACTCAACTCCTTTGACGATAATAACAATCTCACCCCGAGGAGGGTTCGCTGCAAAGTGCTCGGAAAGCTCTTTTAATGTCCCATTATGAAATGTCTCGAACTTTTTCGAAATCTCACGTGCCACACAAGCTTCCCTCTCTTCTCCGAATGCCTCAGATAGTTGCCGCAACGTGCGCGGTAGCCTGACCGGACTTTCGTAGATGATCACGCTGCGTGTCTCTTGTGCAAGTTGCGACAATCGGGTTGAACGCCCTTTCTTCAGTGGCAGAAATCCCTCAAATACAAACCTGTCGCATGGCAATCCGCTCCCCACGAGAGCAGGGACAAATGCCGTTGCCCCGGGAAGCACTGTGACGTCTACTCCTGCATGTCGGCATTCCCTGACAAGCATGAACCCTGGATCAGAAATGCCTGGGGTCCCTGCATCAGAGATGAGTGCTATGTTCTCGCCGGCCTCAAGCCTCTCCGTAAGATGCTTTACTGTGGAATGCTCATTATATTTATGATGGCTCTGCATTGGCGTGTGTATGTCAAAATGCTTCAGAAGCACACTGCTGGTGCGCGTATCCTCTGCAAGTATCAAATCCACCTCCTTGAGCACATTCACAGCCCGGAATGTCATATCCTCCAAATTCCCGACTGGCGTCGGCACTATATATAGCATATCTATTGATAGTTGATCGTTAATCGTTAAAGTGCGGTCTCAGTCTCTCCATAAACGATTGTACGGCTGAATTATCATGATCCCATTCCATCTCGTTGTAGAAGTAATCCTCTATTATTGAGAAATCTTCTATCCCTTCTATGAAGTCGAGTGTTGAGTCAAACATCTTCATGTTCCCATCAAATAGCTCTCGGGCATAAAGGAATCGGTCGTTGAGTGAGAAACAAGATTTTAGTTTTATGCCGCTTTTGGGCGCATTGCTTTTCTTGGGAGTTGCCTCTTCTTTCTTGACACTGTCAGTCGCTTCTTCTTGATTCCCAGCTATTTCAATTTCCCGATTGCCATCTAACTCTATTTCCTGATTATTGTCAGTCTCTATTTCCTGATTACCGTCTATCTTGATTTCCTGAACAATGTCAATCACAACGTCCTCATTGCTTTCTGGCTCAGCGCCTTCTTCGAATGTGAGCACGATATCGTCTTCTTCTGAAAGATCCAAGTCCTCGATGGCCGGCTTTTCCGGAGTCTCTAAAACTGCTGGCTTCGGTTGCTCCACATTCTCGCTTTTCTCTTCAAGACTTTTTACTTGTTCTGCCAGTTGGGCAGTCTTTTCCTTAAGCAGGCTATATGTCTCCGGAAATGGTTTCCCGTCGCGTATTATTCTTAGCAGACCCTCGATTTCGATGGCCCTCTCCAACATTTTTGTCACCATAAAAATAAATTCTTTTACCTTAATAACAACTTCTCCCTTATTATTTGTTATAAAATTAGAAATAATTTATATTCTCCCTTAACCCTCAAATCCATTAAACTATGAAAATAATCCCTCCATCCGAACTCATCATAAATGAAGATGGTTCTGCATTCCATATTCATCTTCGTCCCGACCAACTTCGCGACAATATCCTTCTCGTAGGCGATCCTGGTCGTGTCTCAATGATAGCGGAATTGTTTGATTCTATCGATTATGATATCCAGTCGCGTGAGTTCCATACGATTGCAGGTAAATATAAAGGCAAGGATGTGATGTGCATATCCCATGGCATTGGCTCTGATAATATAGAGATTGTTGTCACCGAACTCGATGCTCTTGCCAACGTCGATTTCAAGACTCGTGAGGTAAAACCCGTCCACCGTACTCTTAATATGGTGAGAGTAGGCACTTCCGGTTCTCTTCAACCCGATCTTCATATCGGCGACTACGTAATAGCAGAGAAAGCTACCGGCACAGATGGCATCCTCAATTATTATGCGAAGCGCGATGAGGTTTGCGACCTCGATTTCCAGCGTGAGTTTATGCGCCACACAGATTGGCTCCCTACCTGGGCTGCTCCTTATACAGTTGATGCTGATCCGTCTCTTGTCGACCGCATCGGTCGCGACGATATGGTGAGAGGCTTCACAATTTCTGCCGTAGGTTTCTATGCGCCACAAGGCCGCGAAGTGCGTCTCGCGCTCGCCGACCCCGACCTCAATGCCAAGATAGAGAGTTTCCGCTTCCACGGACGTCCCGTCACGAACTATGAGATGGAATCCGGTTGCTTGCAAGGTATGGCTAAAATGTTGGGCCATCGTGCAATGACTGTCTGCTGTATAATTGCTGAACGCACGGCCACAAAAGCCAACACCGACTATAAGCCACGTGTACGCGAGCTCCTGCAGACCGTCCTCGACCGCTTCTGAACTATGCACGGGAGGCTTCCCGGCCTCCTTGCAAAGTACACAACTATCGAAAAAAGTCAAAAAATTATCAAAAAATTTGCACATCCAATAAAATTTGACTAACTTTGCACTCGCTTCGAGGCAAGAATATTTGCCTGCTGCATAGGATTGCCTTATGGTGTAATGGTAGCACACCAGATTTTGGTTCTGTTTGTCCAAGTTCGAATCTTGGTAAGGCAACAATTTTTGTTCAGGCCTCCTTATTGATGGAGGCCTTTTTAGCAGTTTCTTAACCTTAGAGCAGGATTCTTCCTGCTTATTCGGTAATCCAACCTAACAATAAAGCACATATGAAAATAAAACACATAATCGCAACCTTAGCGCTCTCCATCCCCGGTCTTGTGGCTGCAGTCCCTGCCGACCCTCGACCCCGTACCATAATAAACCCTGACGGTTCTAAAGTCACTGTCCGTGTCCACGGCAATGAATTCTTTCACTTTATGACCGATTCTGATTGCACTCGGATTCTTGAACGCGATTCTCGTGGTTTTATCACTGATGCTGTGCGCGATGGGAAGCCGCTTTCTTTCTCTCAGTCAAACATTGAGGTGCTGAGAGCAGAAGCTGAATCTCGGTTCTCTTTGCCCGAAGGTGTTGATCGGGTCTCTTCGATGCATAAGATGGCTACTCTCAACAATCAGGGTCGATCTAATTATCCCACCATTGGCGAAGGCAACCGTTCTCTCGTCGTTCTCGTGGAGTTTGCTGATGTTGATTTCACTGTTGAGAATCCTAAGGATTATTTCACTCGCCAGCTCAACGAACACGATTTCTCTGAATACGGAGGTCGTGGTTCAGCTCTCGACTATTATCTCGATGCTTCCAACGGTCTTTATTCTCCGCAGTTTGATGTCTACGGACCTGTCAAAGTTAGTAAGGAAGCTTCTTATTTTAAGGATATGGATTCCCCTCATATGTCTCTTTTGATTAAGGAGTCTCTTACTGCTCTCCATGATGCCGGTGAGATTGATTTATCCAACTACGACCTTGATGAAGACGGAGTCGTAGATACTGTCTTCTTCTATTATGCTGGCTACGGAAGCGCTGACTCTGAGACGGAGACTATCTGGCCTCACCAATACGATTATCGCTATTTTAATTATGGTAGCCCCTCAAGTGTGCTGAAGTTTGACGGAAAGAAGATTGGCCCGTATGCTTGTGCCAACGAGCTCAAAGGTTGGAATCCTACCACCGGAGCTATGCCATGGCAGGATGGCTCCGAGCCTTGGGTGGATGGTATCGGTACTTTCGTCCACGAATATGGTCATGTTCTCGGCCTTCCCGACCTCTATGATGTCAACTATGAAGAGGGTGTGGAAGTCCTCACCCCGGGACAATGGTCGGTGATGTCGGAAGGTTGCTATAATTTCGATGGCTGTCGTCCCCCTCTTTATTCTGCATATGAGCAATGGCTTTGCCGTTGGCTCGAATACACCGAGGCTACCGACGCTACTCATTATGATCTGGTGGCTCTTGGAAATTCCAATACTCCATGTGCCGTTAGGATTGGAATCCCTAAGTCGGAGGATAGCGACGACTTCGAATCTGAATATTTTGTCGTAGAAGCTCGCAATTCTTCAAAGTGGGATGCTTGTTTCCCGGAGTCAGGACTCGTCATTTGGCGCATTAACTACAATAAGAATCTTTGGATCAATAATAGTGTCAATTCCAAGAAGTCAAGCAATGTGGTGATTCACTATGCCAATGGCGATGCTCATCCTGCTTTCACTAAAGGATCCATTTATCCCGGTGGTGCTTCCGAATTGATTCCTTCTAAGGAATATGCTATGTGGAAGTCTCCGATCATTACAGAGATTTCTTACGACGCTAAGTCTAAGACCGGATCGTTTGACTACAATATGTACTCTGAAGCCCCATCCGGAGCTCCTGTTCTCCACGATTCCCCGTATGCCGACGAAGGTGGTGCCCGTAACTTCACGATCGAGTGGGATGCCTTAGATGGTGCCGACTCTTATCAGGTCACTATCAAACGCGTCAGTACTGGTAAAGCCTTGGGTGTATATGATGAGTGTAATGTTGGTAATGTCACTTCTCTTACTGTTGTTAGTGTCCCAATCTCTTACTGGACAAATGAAGTTGAGGTCTATGTACGTGCAGTCAAAGGTATCCCTTGCAGCGATATCTCCAATGTATTGCAGTTCATTCCAAAGTCGCTTCCCAAAGGTCCGGAAGGCAATTCAGTCGACGCAGTGGCCGACGGCAATATGATGATCTCAGGCGGCAAAGGATGCATCCATGCTCCGGAAGGCTCACAGATATTTGATATGCAAGGGAAACGCCTTTCTTCAGCTCAATCCCTCGCTCCTGGCCTTTACCTCGTGGTCTATGGCTCACAAAAGGCCAAGGTCCTCGTCCGCTAATTATATGGAAGAATTACTATGGCGGGGAGGCTTATGGGCCTTCCCGCTGTTGTATGCTTTTTAATATAATTTTATCAGCTTTTATTTAAAAAAGTCTATCGAATATTCTTTTATTCGAATGTTTTTTTGTATCTTTGCATCTTGAAACAATTGCAGAGATACTTTCTCTGCGTTGTCGATGCGTCCAGATTGCTGTTAAGAACCCCATCTAAGGCGTTTTTTTATTTTTGAACAATAACAATTTATTTGGCCATTACGCTCTATAGTTTAGCTTGTCTTGGCCCGAACTTAGTACCATTTTTCGGAACGAACAATGAAAAAGAAATTAGTTCTCCTGACCCTAAGCCTTATTATGGCTATTGGCATGTATGCCGATATCGTGGTCACGGGTAGAGTTACTCTAAAGGAAGAACCCGATGAACCCGCTATCGGTGCTACGGTGATGATTAAGGGAAAACCGAAGTCTACCGTGCCTGTCGACATGGACGGTAATTTCAAGATTACCGTGCCTAATTTAAAAACTATTATCCAAGTTTCCTACGTCGGTTGCAAGACTGCTGAAGTCAAGGTCACCGAGGCTCCCATGCAAATCGAACTCTCTTCCGATGCCACTCAGCTCGGTGAAGTCGTAGTCACTGGTATGGGTACCACCGACCGCCGTATGTTTACCGGTTCTACGACTAAAATCGATGCGGATAAAAGCCACCTCACCGGTGTCGCAGATATCTCGCGCTCGCTTGAGGGACGTGCTGCCGGCGTGTCTGTGCAAAACGTATCCGGTACTTTCGGTACCGCTCCTAAGATCCGCGTCCGTGGTGCCACTTCTATCTATGGCACCAACAAACCTCTTTGGGTTGTCGACGGTGTGATCCTCGAGGATAACGTTGAGCTCGATTCCGACGACCTCTCTTCAGGTAACGCTGAAACTCTTATCGCTTCCGCTATCGCTGGCCTTAATGCCGACGACATCGAGTCGTTCCAGATCCTGAAGGATGGTTCTGCTACTTCTATCTACGGTGCACGCGCTATGGCTGGTGTGATCGTCGTGACCACTAAGCAGGGTCGCTCCGGACACACCAACATCAACTATACAGGTGAGTTCACTTATCGTCTCAAGCCCAACTACCGCAACTTCAACATCGCAAACTCTCAGGAGCAGATGGGTATTTATAAGGAAATGGAAGAGAAAGGATGGCTTTCGTTCGCTTCTCTCGCCAATTCCTCCAATTCGGGTGTCTACGGCACGATGTATAAGCTTATCAATACCTACGACCCCGAGACCGGCCGTTTCGGACTTGCTAATACAGAGTCTGCGAAAAATGAATACCTTCGTCAGGCTGAGTTCCGCAACACCGACTGGTTCGATCTCCTCTTCAACGACAACATTATGATGAACCATGCTGTCAGCATCTCCGGTGGAACTGACAAAGGCCAGTTCTATACCTCGTTCTCTTATATGGGCGACGACGGCTGGTATAAGTCTTCTAATGTGTCTCGCTACACTTTCAATGCTAACGCTTCCTACAATCTCTCACGTACATTGAAAGTCAAGCTCCTTACTTCTGATAGCTACCGCTCTCAGAAAGCCCCGGGTACTCTCTCGCAGGAAATCGACGTGGTTTCTGGCGCCGTAAACCGTAACTTCGATATCAACCCGTATTCTTACGCCCTGAATACTGCGCGTACTACCGACCCTTACGCTATCCAGACCCGTAATTACGCTGATTTCAATATCTTCAACGAACTTGACAACAACTACATCGACCTCAATGTGATGGACCTCAAGTTTCAGGGTGAGCTGACTTGGAAGCCAATTACCGGCCTTACTCTCATGGCACTCGGTAGCTTCCGTCGTAGCACTTCTGCCCAGAACCATTATGTGATGGACGATGCCAACCAGGCTATGGCTTATCGCGCTGGTGTAAATCCTGAAAACGCTACTATCCGCGCTTCCAACCCATACCTATATACCGACCCTGACGATCCTAACTCGCTTCCGGTGTCTGTACTCCCCAATGGTGGTATCCTTCGCCATACTCTCTATGGCATGAACCAGTGGGACTTCCGCGCTACCGCTACTTATAGCCGCGATTTCGAGGGTAAATATAATGTGAACGCTCTCGTCGGTATGGAGTCTTCCCGTATCGACCGTGTGACTGAGTCTTATGAAGGTTGGGGCATTTGCTATAAGAATGGTAATATTCCTTTCACTGATTGGAAACTCTTCAAGCAGCAGAACGAGGAGAATATGAACTATTATTCATATACTCCTACCACTTTCCGCAATATGGCTTACTTCGGAACTGCTACCTTCATGTACGACAACCGCTACATCATCAACGGTACTCTCCGTTATGAAGGTTCCAACAAGCTTGGCCGTTCCACTCAGTCTCGCTGGCTCCCGACTTGGAACATCTCCGGTGCATGGAATGCCGATGCTGAGTCTTGGTTTGCCAATCCGGTGCTTGCTACTGCTAAGCTACGCCTCTCTTACTCACTGACTGCTGACTCCGGACTCGCTTCCGTCTCCAACGCTTCTGCAGTCTACTATCCTTCTCGCCCTTGGAAGCAGGATACTTTCGCCTACGAACAGGCTCTTATCCTTAGCCAACTTGCCAACGGCGAACTTACTTATGAGAAGAAGCATGAGCTCGACATCGGTGTCGATCTCGGTTTCCTCAACAACCGCATCAACCTTGTGGCTGACTGGTATAAGCGTAACAACTTCGACCTTATCGG
>DAAK01000174.1:0-1037 GCA_001701075.1 Bacteroidales bacterium GP3
ATATCTTTGGATTGGCACTTGCGCTCGGAGCCACCAGCTGCAACAGCGATGACCCATCTGATGCTACTGAAAAGCATGTATATGCGCAAGGCGAGATGCCCTATCTTCGTGCCAATCCAGCTGCGACAAACACTATAGTACATAGTTTTCTCGCTGCGAGAATCAACGAACCCTTGGTAATCAGTCTTAAGGACTATGCCACAAGTTTTCACAAGAATCTTAACATGACCGTCGACGAGACTCTTACAGCTCTTGCCAACGGAGAAGTGAAATTCTACACTATCAATACCGGGCGCCAGCGCTGGAATCTTGATGAGCCTTCTTTAGGAGGCAACGGATGGTATTACAATACCGCAAATATGCCGGTAGTATCTGAAGAAGAAGCCGTATTCTCCATGGAACTTGACAGCAAAGCTAAGGCTATAACAGTGCGTGCGGTCAATAATCCTGCAGTTGGCTCTATGACCACAATGGATTTCGGATTTGCTCTCGACAACGGCAAAGATTACGATGATTATGTAAGATTTATGGTAAGCTGCTCAGTCAGTGACCCAAGTACAGTCATACTTGACGCCGTCATTCCTGCTGGTGGATATAATGCCTATACTATCGATCTAAAGCAATTTGCAGAAGCCATCGAGCTCTGTATGGGAATGCCTTATGCTGACTTCGTGACTGCAATGGACAACGAGGAAATCGACGTTTACCTATGCGACGCCGACGGCAACTGGGTACTTGATGCTGACGGCAACCGACCTGGTTACACTTCCGGATGGCTCGGCTATTGGCTCGATGAAAATCTGAACATAACCTATTGGGATGGTGCGGGCTATCCTGCCAACCTTATGTTCATGGAATATGGAGGTGGTGGTACCTATAATCTCGGTAACTCAGCATCGTCAACTCCAGCCGGAACACAAGTGCGCTTGCGTTTTGATCTCGTGGCAAATGGCGACCCAGCTACTGCAGTTCATTTTATCATCAATGTTACCTTCGGTTAATAATCAGAACAAATGAAAACATCAATAAAATATTCA
>DAAK01000174.1:1177-5463 GCA_001701075.1 Bacteroidales bacterium GP3
GTAGTAGACTTTGAGGCTCCTGGAAAATGGAAGGCTGAATCCGCATGCGAATGGATAGAAGTCGACCCTATGAGCGGCGCAGGAGGCGAACACCGCCTTTGGCTCAATGTGACCCCAAATTCTTATATGCTACCACGCTCAGGTGAAATACATATCACTTGCGGTGACGAATACGGGAAAATAGTCGTCACTCAAGCTGGAGCTCCGGCTGAGAATGTGGAGCCTGCCACTATGTCGCTTGAAGTGTTGTCTCTTGACTACGCTACAGAAGAGATTAGTTTCGCATCCGCAGCTTCTGATATCCTCGGCAACCTCGGACTCACTCTTGAAGAATTCAGTCAAGGAGTTGCAGACAACGGCAACCTTGAATTCTTCATGATAGACAAAGCTGGCCAATGGGTAAGCGGAGGCACTGCCGGCACACGCTGCAGCGCATGGCTTGACAAAGATCTTAATGTGACCTCTTGGGATGGCAATGGCTATCCATCAAATGCTACATTCATTGAAGTTTATGGTGGAGTTGACGACGAAACCGGAAATATCATGGATCCGACACTTGTTGTTGGTCGTGCACCCGGTGTACCTGACAACCAAGAATATGATCTTAAGTTCGGTTTCACTTTTACAAATGACCACAGCAAGTATACTCTCTTCAATGTGCATGTGCTCTTCGTACCGATGGATCTCAAGGGAACAGTGGTGAAGACTATCGATATGGATGTCAACGTTGAGGCCAATGATGGATATACACCGACACCGGCAGTATTCGACGCAAATGAGGTTGCTTCAGCTCTTGGAGCTTCTAACATTACACTCGCAAAAGTCGTATCGTATGATGCCAATGGCGATTTCCTTGACTATACCGCTAACAATGGTTATTGGTTCTCTCAGAACGGAGAAGTAGGCAAATATGGTGAAAACTCTGGTTGGTTTATTGAATACTGGGGTGGCGACGAAGCTGATGCCGAGACTAATTCTTCGTGGATGGTAGGTCCATTCCCTGGAGTTACCGGCGTATCCGCAACTTCTAAAATCGGGTTCTGGTACAACAACAATGTAGTTATGTTCAACCTCCATATTCAAATTGGTGAAGGTAGTGGCAGCGGTGACGACGACAAGCAAATAGCAGATGTTGTTTCATTCCTTGAACTTAACATCAATGTCCCAGCCAACGATGGATATGTGCCAGTAACTTTACCATTTGATGCTTCTGCAGTAGAGGCTGCCTTGGGAGTCCCTGCAAGCGAATGTCAAGTTGTAGCTCTTGAAGATGATGGCTCAATCATTGCTAACACAGCCAACAATGGCTACTGGTATTCTATGGACGGCTCAGTTTGCAGCTGGGGTGAAGGTGCATTGTGCTTTATCGAATATCATGGCGACGAAGCTGATGCTTCTGATGAAGAAAAAGCAAGCTTTAACGTAGGTCCATTCCCTGAGGCAAAAGGATCAGCGGTAGTTCAGATTGGCTTCATGCACGATATGAAAGTTGTGCTCTACGATGTGAATGTAACTGTAGAATAATTACAAAAAAGGCACGAAGGCTGTGATTCCACGTGAAAACAAGCCTTCGTGTCGATAATCCAAACAATAATGAATCGCAAATATATTCAAATCTTCGCTTTGATGTCTGCACTTGCTATCGTTCCTTGTGTGACATCATGTAGCGACAATGACGAACCTGTCATAGCTGTGGAGACAGGAGGGTTGGAGCAGGTGCCAGAATCTAAGGAGATTCCCTGCACTTACGAGAATGAATCGCATGAGATAGCATTCAAAGCCCTCGGCAAATGGCATGTAGAGCTTGAGGAAGGTTGCGACTGGGTATATTTCTCTCCAACTGTAGGACGTAAGGGCGAGAACGTATTGAAAGTTACTGTAGCTCGCAACACAGGAGACAAGGCTCGTGCTACACTTTTCCATTTGATTTCTGGAGAGGATGACGTAATGTTTACAGTGCGCCAGCCAGAATTCGGAGGTACACTTCCAGAATTAATCACTCCAGAATCTCCATTTATTGACCCTGCAGAAATCCCAAATTATGACAAATTCTGGCCTAATTCTGACCATGGTGCCAATATCCTCAACAAAGCTGCGAAATTCTCTTTCTCACGCTACAAACAGTCAGAACATTTCTTTGTATTCTGGGATAGCTGGTTTGGAGAGGATCCTAACGGTGACCTTGTACCGTCAACTCAGCGCGTTGATGTCGACGACCTTCTTGCAAAGGCTGAAAAATTCTTTGACACCAACATCAACAAGCTTGGCATGGCAGTGCTTGGCGAGGGCAAATCGCAGCTTGACAACTATAAGATGCAGATATACCTTCTTGACCCGACACCCGAAGATTGGGTAGCGACGGGCTCTGGCTATGACAACATGATCGGAGCACTGTGGGTTACCCCAGCTACTTGCCATCCGGTAGGATCTACTATCGCTCATGAAATAGGCCACTCCTTCCAATACCAAGTGTATTGCGACAAGCTGTTGCAAGGAGCTCCTGATAACTTCCGTCATGGTTTCCGCTATGGTTTCGATGCTCAGGGCATCACTGGATGCGCTTACTGGGAACAGTGTGCACAGTGGCAAGCTCAGATAGACTACCCTGAAGAAATGTTCGGATATCACCTCGGAACTTGGACATCCAACTGTCACCGTATATTCTACCATGAATGGATGCGCTACGCCTCATACTGGCTGCAACATGACTGGGTTGCTCGTCATGGCGTAGAGGCATATGGTCGCATTTGGCGCGAATCGGAATTCCCTGAAGATCCTATAGAGACTTACACTCGCCTTTACAATAATTCCGACATGCAGAAGACTTATGATGAACTATATGAATACGCAGCCCATATGGTCTACTATGATATCCAGGGCGTTCGTGAATATGCCACAGATATGGCAAAAGGCAACTATTCTACCGACCTTTACCGCATTGGCGCCGACCAATATCAAGTGGGATATAAGTCTACTCCCGGAACCGCTGGCTTTAATGTAATCCGTCTTATGACTTCTGCAGGACAAACTGTCAAAGTTAAGGTGGATGCTCTGAATCCGGGAAGCGCATTGGCTCCTAAAGATGCGGGCACTATTTTGAACGGAGACGGTGCAATAGTAGGCGCTACCAAAAACTACAACAGCCAGAACAACAACACAAGCAATTTCCGCTTCGGTTTTGTAGCGATTGTAGGAGGAAAGCCACAATACTCTTCAATGACGAAAGGAAGCAATGGCACGGCCACTTACAATGTACCAGCAGATGCCTCAGAATTGTATTTCGTAATCTTGGGTGCACCTGATACATACAACCGTGTGCCATGGAACGACAATGAAACCGATGATGAGCAATGGCCATATACCATTACTCTCGATGGCAGCGACGTATATGGATATTATGAACCTTCTATGCCAGAATATGAAAAGGTCAATGACAACACCCTTAATGTCAGCTACGATCAATCCATTGACCCGAATGATGGAGAATGGGTAGCAGGAGGTCTTAATCTAATGTCTACAGAAATGAGTGAGTTCCTCGGTGTATCTTTTAATGATATGTCCTCTCTGATGGAAGTGCCGCATGCTGGCACGGAAGTGGTAAAGCAAGAAGGGAAAATAGTTGTGTTTAATCGGAATGCAGATGGGACACTCTCCAATATGCCGACTGCAAACGATGGCTATTGGGTGACTCCAGACGGAACAGCAGTCGACTATGGAGATGCTACAATTTATTATGAAATCAGTGGCATCAACCTCACACTTGGCAAAAAAGGTGCTGTAGGCAATCCTGGAGAGACCATGGTGATGCATCCGGTATTCGTATATACAATAGGTGGAGTCGAAAAGACTGTAAACATTACAGTTAATTACAAGTTCCGTGGAGAACCCACACGTGCCCCACGCCGCATTGCTTATTCCAAAATGAAAAAATTCTAATTTATTAGAATTTTATTAGGTTCGAAGGGCCGGCCCGAAGGCTGGGTCGGCCCAAATAGTATCTTGAAGAATGCTTTATGAATGCAAACTCCAAGATATCAAGATCTATCTTCTTGACCTAACACCTAAATGGTGGGTGACCACAGGCTCCGGCTACAAAAACAAACCGGAGCCATGTGGGTTACCTCATCTATAATATCTCTCGGTAAAAATATCTGGAATGGCCTTCCTATTTTAATCCGAATCATGAATATGAAACTTTTATATCTATCTTTTTTCTTATCTGCCTTGCTATTGGCAGGAAGCGGATGCACCGAAACAAAAGACGACCCTGCAGAGCCGCCTCAGCC
>DAAK01000024.1:0-128 GCA_001701075.1 Bacteroidales bacterium GP3
AGATTGTTTGAGATGAAGAAGCTTTCCACGCTACTTCCTACGGTCTTGTCGAAGCCATAAAAGCGGATTGCCGGGAGGATGTCTTCGACAAAAGATATGGAATCTGAGGCTAATGAAATAATTGAGTC
>DAAK01000024.1:292-1007 GCA_001701075.1 Bacteroidales bacterium GP3
CTTTATAATTGACTTGCTTACCCCAGACTGAAGTCTGGGGTTTATGCATGATAATCAGGTCTCCGACCTGATTTATACAGAAGTCGTTGGCTTTTGCACTCATAGAATTCGGATTTTACGGCGGAGGGAACCGTTATGGTCATAACCGGGATATACTTTTAGAAGGCCGGCAGGTAGTTTGTCGACAGGATCATCGTAAGATACTCTGACAATTCTCCAAAATCTTGGGAGGAGAGTGTTCAGATTGATCTTGAATTTCAGTTTGGGAGACTTCACACGTAGGGATTCCCCGTCGGAGGATAAAATGGCAGCGCAATTCTCAGCCTTAGAGAAAATAGACTTATCTTTATGTGTCCACTGCTCCAGACGGAACTGCTTGGCATCTACCGAAGGATGAAGGCGACCGATAATGTCACCATATTCAAGACGGCAATCGGGAGTGCTGATTATGGAAATCGTAAAAGTGCCAGGGTGGGTTGGATCTGATTGGATAAAGACACGTGCGCCATCTTCGGGGTATTCCCAGATGCCTTCTACAGGGGAAAGGACGTTTGTGTCGCACCAGTCGCGGATGTCGGCCTCAGATGGGAAGAAAGCATATGTCGGCGCTGATATGAGAAATATCAGTACAAGTAAAAATATATCCTTGATAATTTTCATATTACCCAGACATTACCATAAAGCGCCTCTCCGAGGCTCCTTTATAATTGACTTG
>DAAK01000024.1:1038-9620 GCA_001701075.1 Bacteroidales bacterium GP3
CATAAGGTCTCCGACCTTATTTAGAAGATGAAAATATCTTTAGTCAAATGTTTTCAATTATACAATTGAATTATTTGGTGGAGAAGGTGTAGGAGAGGCCGAAGCTTAGGATTTCCTTAAGCATCCAATGATGCCATTTGCTGGCGTTGAAGTCAGAGCTTGAGTCATAGCGGAGGTTGGCATAGATCTGAGTGCTTAGGAATTTGTTGATGGCGAAATCCCATGTAGTTTCTACGTTCCCCTGGAAATAGTTGTAGTCGGTAAATGCGAATAGGCGTGTGCGCATCGAAATGTTTGAGGAAGCCTGCCAAGTCATGTTGACCTCGCCGCTCGAACCTATTTCACTATGCGACCTGTGGCCAGGTTTGATATTGAATGGGGTTGGATCTATTTCCTTATCAATGCATATCTTAAGGTTGTATGAAATAGGTGCGATTGAAGCCGTCATATTAAACGACTTATTCTTATTCGCATACGAATAAGTCATACCGAGACCGAGGTTGAGGTCGCCAGGTGAAAGGAAGGAGGCAGAACGTATATCTGTATTGGTCTTATAGTTGTTGAAGAACTGTGTCTTAAACAATCCAGTTACAGTATAGAACCATTTTTTGAATGCCTTGAAACCATATTTGACATTATATTGGAAGTTGTCTTCTGAAATAGAGTATGTACGCCCTACGGCATTCTTTTCTATTGAGTTGGCACCAAACTTATAGTTTACTGTGCTTTGGAAAATCTGATTGGGATGATAGGTGGGATTTAGCTGCACGTCCCAGTAGAAATTATAGAGGATCTGCAGATAGTTGTTGCCACCCTGATACCAGTTTTTAGATACATAAGCCTGAGAGAACTGCAGACCAGTATTGAACTTATGGAGCCAATGCTTCTTCTTCTGCTCGAATTCCGGCAGGAGTGCATCAGCGACTGCAATTTCCGGGAGATTCAGATTCTTGATATAAGTGCCAAGAGTCACATCGTCTTCAGGCAAGCGAGGTGGAACGGGAAGATCCCAATATGTAAATTGTATGGTATGAGGAGTGTAAACCATTGTGGAATACATAAAATCCTGGCTAATACGAGACTGGGTCAGTGCATCATGGAGCCAACCGGGAGTCAAAGGTTTGTTTTCCCAAGATGACTCCTTGACATCTTCAATATCAGGTTGCAAAGCATCTATGACGTCATTGAACGACCGCTCTTTCTGAGTGCGATAACCGGAAAAGACCCATGGGCCGACGATAGGATTGTAGGGAAGTTCCGGCATTGTATCCGGGAGTGAGGCGAGTATTTCCGGAAGATCGCGCACTACTACGGGAGCGAATAACGCGCTATCCATTGCAAGAGTATCGTATACCGCAATGTTAGACTCGAGCATTTCTTGTGTGCTAATGGCAGCAGAATTCAAATCCTTCGCCGCTTGCAGAAGTTCTTCAGGTGAAGTGGTTTGGGCAAATGCCATAGTAGCGATACCCAGACAGATAGCAGAAGTTAATTGTCTCATATATTGGGTTGTTATTGTCAATGAATATGTATTATTTCGGAGATTTAAGGATATTGGAATATTCATATGTCTTTATTACATCCAAGGCTTTCTTGAACATTGGGTCACGTTCGTTGTAAACCTTGAAGTATGTCGAAGAATCGTAGATGTCTCTTCCTATAAGACCTTTAAGCACCATTGAGAACAGTGGTTTGCTTAAGGCTGCCTCTTCCGCATTGAAATCGATCTTCTCAGCAGTAGCAAGATCATATAGTTCCTGCAACTGTTTGTCAGAAATTGTGTATCCTTTCAAGAAGTCGGAGTCAGTAGGATATTTAGCGAGGATTTCTTTTCTGTCTTTGTCAACAGTCTTGATAGCAAACCTATTAATCAGACCCTTTGCCATCACCTGACGGTAGTATTTAGTGTTTTCAGTAGTGTCAATGCCTACGAAGCGGTCAGGATATATGCCACCACCTCCATAAATTGGTCGGTTCAGTTTTAAGGTGTTGACCTTAAGGGAATCAATATATTTAATAGAATCGGCATGCATCAGCTCACCATGGTTGAAGCGATCAAGTATGTCGTGGGCATAAGCGTCAGCATTGCCTTTTGTGTATGGTTTTTGGATGTCTCGACCTGTAGGCGTATAATAATGTGCTACGGTCAGTCTCATCATGGAGCCGTCAGGGAATGGAATGGGGCGCTGTACGAGTCCCTTTCCATAACTTCTGCGACCTACGATCACGCCTCGATCCCAGTCCTGGACTGCGCCGGCAGTGATTTCGGAAGCTGAAGCCGAATACTGATTCATCATTACGACAAGTTTGCCGTCGGCAAACAGCGGCCTTTTGCTCGAAGGGAAGGCGTGATATTCGAATTTGGGGTTGTTGGTGCCCTCTGTGAAAACGGCGAGACTTCCGGAAGGAAGCAGTTCACCTAAGATATCGACAGAAGCCTTGAGGTAGCCTCCTCCATTGTCGCTGAGATCAAGGATAAGGTCGGTCATACCTTCATCTTGCAATTTTTTAACAGCCTCTACAAATTCCTTGTGAGTCTCGGCTCCAAACTTGTTAAGACGGATGTAGCCGATTCCTGGCTCAACAATATAAGCGGCATCAACACTGAAGATTGGTATGTCATCTCTTGTGATCCTGAAGTCGATTGTATCCGGAGTTTCGGCCTCGTATCTAAGCACTGTTACATCGACATTAGTGCCTTTAGGCCCGCGCAATCTGCGCATGATATCGGAATTAAGCATCTTCACACCAGCTATGATGGTGTCATTCACCTTTATGATACGATCGCCTGGAAGTATGCCGACTCTTTCAGAAGGACCGCCCCCAATAGTCTCTATGACATATAGTGTGTCAGTGGCCATGTTGAAAGAGATACCGATTCCGCTGAAAGAGCCATCCAGGGGTTCGTTAAGATCCTGAGTCTCCTTGGCATTGGTATAAGAGGAGTGAGGGTCAAGGCTTTTGAGCATCCCTACAATTGCCTCCTCTACAAGCTTATCCTCATTGACAGAATCCACATACATACGGGCTATCGCTTGCTCAGCATAGGAAAGCTTATGTGCTGGCATAAACTGCTGGGCGGAAACTGCAGAAGCGAGGAGTGCGAATATAGCGTAAAATAATTTTTTCATCTTCAAATATAGTAGTTATCTATAGAGTAAGACGTTCTAAGAATGTAAAAGTTTAAAGTCACTCGTGATTAGGCAGAAATCGTGAGGTGTCATATCCGTTTGCCTTCAGTTCCCTAACCATACTGCTGGAAATGAAACCTAATTCCGGTCGGGCAGTAAGGAATACAGTTTCAATGTCAGAGATGGCAGCATTCGTGTCGGCAAGATTCCGTTCATATTCAAAATCCTTCACCTCCCTTAATCCTCTGACAATGAATTCCGCGCCATGCCTTTTTGCGAAATCGACTGTAAGTCCGGAATAAGCCTCCACTTTCACGCGGTCGTCACCGGCAAAGATACTCTCTATTGTCTTTACCCTGTCTGCGACAATGTTGCCGTTGCCTGATTTATTGATATTGTATCCGACGCCGATTATCAGGGCATCAAATATCTTAAGAGCTCTGTCTGCTATATCCTTATGTCCGATAGTAAAGGGATCGAAACTTCCCGGAAATACAGCTATTCTCATGCCTCTTCTTCAATGATAAGGTTGTCGATGATGAAGTTCTGGCGATCCATAGTGTTCTTACCCATATAGAACTCCATGAGTTGGTCGTAGCAGTCTTCTTTCTTTATCACTACGGGGTCGAGCCTCATATCTGGGCCAATGAACTCAGCGAACTCATCGGCATTGATTTCTCCCAGACCTTTGAATCGGGTGATTTCCGCATTCTTGCCGAATTTGGCAATTGCAGCCTCTCTCTCTTCATCAGAGTAGCAATAATAAGTGTCTTTTTCTCCTTCTGCAGCCTCCTTTTTCTTTTTCCCTTTCTTGCGTTTGATAGCTTCCTTGTTTCTTACGCGGAAGAGGGGAGTCTGGAGAATGTAGACATGCCCTTTCTTGACCAAATCAGGGAAAAACATAAGGAAGAAAGTTATACAAAGCAGGCGGATGTGCATTCCGTCGACATCGGCATCAGTTGCAATAATGACTTTATTGTAGCGTAGGCCTTCGATACCCTCCTCAATGTTAAGGGCAGCCTGGAGGAGATTGAACTCATCGTTTTTATAAACGATTTCTTGAGTCAGTCCGAAACTGTTGAGCGGTTTTCCACGTAGAGAGAATACTGCTTGAGTCTCAGCGTTGCGGACCTTGGTGATTGTTCCGCTTGCAGAGTCACCCTCGGTGATGAAGATAGCCGATTCATCCCTGCGGTCTTCTTTTGAGCTTGCACGGAGGGAGTCGTTGTAATGAATGCGGCAATCCCGAAGCTTCTTATTGTGGAGATTCACCTTCTTTGCCTTTTCCCTTGCGAGCTTGGCAATTCCTGCCATCGACTTGCGTTCCTTTTCATTAGCAGCAATCTTCTTGAGCATAACGTTGGCAATCTCCGTGTTTTTATGGAGATAATCGTCAAGCTCTTTCTTCAGGAAGTCACCGATGAATTTATTGACTGTAATGGGGCTGTTGGGAGCAATTTCCTTGCTTCCCAATTTTGTCTTCGTCTGCGACTCGAACACAGGTTCTTGAATGCGGACGCTGACAGCAGCCACGATGCCGTTTCGGATATCGGCATATTCATAGTTCTTTCCTGAGAATGCCTTGATGGTCTTGCCAATGTGTTCCTTGAAAGCCGCGAGGTGAGTACCACCTTGAGTAGTGTGCTGGCCGTTTACGAACGAATAATATTCCTCGCCATTCTGGTCGGTGTGGGTTATCACGACCTCTATATCGTCTCCTTGGAGATGAATGATGGGGTAGAGAGGTTCGGAAGTGATATTTTCCTTCAGTAGGTCGAGCAAGCCATGACGCGAGAGATATCTTTTGCCATTGAAGTAAATATGGAGACCGACATTAAGATATGTGTAATTGGTCACCATTGTCTCAATGGTCTCAAGGTCGAACTTGTAGCCACGGAAAAGAGTCTCGTCAGGTCGGAAGCAAACAAGTGTGCCGTTTTCTTCTTTCGTAGGCATCTTGTCGGTATGTTCTACCAGACTGCCTCTGTCGAAAGATACGCGCACACTTTCTCCATCGCGGTAGCTTGTCACCTCGCAATGGGTGGAGAGGGCGTTGACAGCCTTTAGGCCTACACCATTAAGACCGACTGATTTCTTGAAGTTCTTGTCGTCGAACTTACCGCCGGTGTTGATATCTGAAGCCACCTCTTTCACTTTGCCGAGAGGAATGCCTCGGCCGTAGTCGCGAATCTTGACTTCACCGGTATCGGCATCAATTGAGATGTCGATTCTTTTGCCGGCGCCCATGTTGAATTCGTCGATAGAATTATCGACCACCTCCTTTATGAGCACATATATGCCGTCTTCAGCGTGTGAGCCATCTCCGAGTTTTCCGATATACATGCCAGGGCGGCGGCGAATATGCTCGTTCCATTCGAGAGTCTGTATGGCATCATCGCCATATCCGGCATCAGCGACCTTGGCGGGAGTGTCGATTTCAGCTTCGAATTCTCCTTCTGAAGGATTCAGTTCAGGTTCGGGTTCGGAGGCTGTGGAATCGATATCGAATATATTGTCGTTTTCGTTCATATTTAGAATATTGCTTTGTCAAGCCATTTTTCGAGTTCTCCAGTCCACTGGCGTTTATAGGGGAAGCTGTCGCGGAATCCCCAGCCGTGGCCACCAACAGGGTAAGCGTGTAGTGAAACAGGAACCTTATTGGCAATGAGGGCTGTATAATAATCGATGCTATTGGCAGGGGGAACTGCTCCGTCGTCGGAAGAGAGCATGATGAAAGCTTTCGGGGTGTCGGGTGTCACCTGAAGTTCGTTGGAATAAAGTTTTACGACTTCATCAGAAGGGTTTTCTCCGAGAAGGTTTATTCTTGATCCCATATGGGTCTTTTGAGCATCCATGCTGACAACAGGGTAGAAAAGGATCTGAAAATCAGGTCTTGTTTCCGGAGAGGAGTAGTGTGTGGCGAGTGTTGTAGCGAGGTGACCTCCGGCAGAAGCTCCGGCGATGCCAATCATTTTGGGGTCAACGCCGAGTTCTTCGGAATATTTACGTAGTATTCGCATTGCCTGCTCGGCATCGGCAAGAGGTATTGTGTAGTCGCCATAAGGGAGACGGTATTTCAGCACTGCATATGTGATGCCTTGGGCATTGAACCAGTCGGCCATGTCATGTCCTTCGTGGTAGATGGCTTGGTGTGTATAGCCACCGCCAGGGCACATAAGGATAGTCTTTCCGGTAGGATTTTTCGGAGTGTAGACAGTAATAGCAGGGTCTATTTTGAAGTCCTGCGCCTTTACACGTTCTGATTTTGCATCAGACTGTTCGAGGGGATTTTCGTCCCAAAGGAGTATTTCGGTTTTTTTCTGAGCGGAAGCGTTAAGGCTAACGGTAATGAGGCACATGGCCATAAGTTTTAGAAGTTTCATAGTTTAAAAGCGTATGATATGGAATGAAATACAAAATTACTAAAAAAAATTTAGAATTAAGAATTTTTTTTAAATTTAAGTTTCGTTTCACTCAACTTGATGGGAATAGGAAGCCTCCCTTCCATAAAGGAGGTTATTGGGGTGTGAGGACGGAGGGGATTAGCTGGCGGACTTTTTCGCCGAAGCGGACTTTGTAGGATTTGGAGGCGGGGTCGTAGGATTCGACGGTGCCTTCTCCGAAGATGCGGTGTGAGACTTTTGTGCCGGCAGTCCAGACACTATTGTCGTCTCCACCTAATTCTTCGTCAAGGGAGCGGACCATGTTTTTTGTGCCTTCGAGGAGGGTCTTGTCGGGATTTCCTTCGATTTTAATCAGTCCTTCGGCTATCTCCGAAATGAAACGGGAGGGGTATTTCAAAGCTCCGCTTTCGTTGAGATATCCTTCAGAATCTGAAAGGTAAAGCATGTCTTTGGCTCGAGTCACTGCTACATACATGAGACGTCGCTCCTCTTCCTCGCCGTCGATGCGGCGTTCACGAATGGAACGATGGTTTGGGAAGACTCCTTCTGTCAGACCCATGATGAAGACATGGGGATATTCCAGACCTTTTGCCTGATGGATAGTCATCAATCTAACCTTGTCCTTGTCTTCCTGATGGTCGGTATTAGTGTAAAGAGCTATCTCGCCAAGATAATGGTAAAGGTCAGACTCGCCATCCTCAAATCTTGTGGCCTCAAACTCAATCATGGAATTGATCAGTTCCGCAATATTTTCGAGGCGTTCTTCCTCTTCGTCGGTGCGATACATAGTGTCAAGACCACTTGTCTGCATCAGACGTTCGGTAAGGTCGGATATCTTCAGTCCTTGGGCAATTGACCGGGCATTCTCAATAAGGGTGATGAAATCGCGGATAGGTTTCTTGCCGAAAGCGGGTTCGGAGATATGGCGGCGGAGTGTGGGGTAGAGATAGTCACCTTCAGATTCTGCAATTTGCTTTAGTTTTCCGAGAGTCACGCTCCCAAACTTGCGTGCAGGGACATTCACGATACGGGTGAAAGCCATATCATCGTTTTCATTAGCTGTCAAGCGCAGATAGCTTATGATATCCTTTATCTCCTTACGCTCGAAGAAGCGAACACCACCCCAGACAGTATATGGAATCTTTCTTTTCAGTAGAGCTTGCTCAATGCGTCGCGAAAGGAAAGAGCTGCGGTATAGGACTGCATTATCAATAAACCGGCTTCCTTCCAAAGCATTATTCTCGATAGTGGAGGCTATCCATTCAGCCTCCTCGTTTTCGCTTTTGCAGTGATTCCATATAGGTAGCCTTTCATTGAGACGTACGGCAGTCAGTTCCTTGCGGATACGGTTTTTATTGTTAGCGATAATGCTATTGGCAACAGCGAGAATGTCAGGAGTGCTTCGATAATTAAGGTCGAGTATGATGTCGGTGTCAGCCTTAAAATTTACGAAGGTTTTTGGAGATGCACCTCTCCATTCGTAGATCGCCTGGTCCGGGTCTCCGACCACGAAAAGATTTCCATGATGAGAAGCGAGGATTTCAATCAGTTTCCAGTCATCACCACTACAGTCCTGAACCTCATCCACCATCACATAGTTTATTTTCTCACACCAGTATTTCCGGGCATCTGGAAAGTGAGTGAGAATGTAAGTAGCCATGTAGATGATATCGTCGTAATCAAGAGCGAATTGCTTGCGCTGAAGCTGGATATATCTGACCTTCACATCGGGAGCTCCGATGGGAGCCCCTGGCATCAGATATTTTGCAATATATCCGTCGGGATCATATCCCTTAAGAGCAGCCACATCCTTTAGAAGGCGTTCGGCTGTATTCTTTTTTCGGTCGATACCAAATTCCTGCATAGCCTCCTTGGCAAGGTCCTTGGCATCAGTCTCGTCGATAATAGTGAAATTCTTAGGATACCCCAGCTTATAAATCTCCCGGCGCAGGAGTTTCACGCAGAAGCTATGGATAGTGCAGATAAGATCGTTGACATTTCCGCGATCCACCATGCCTGCGATGCGGTGCTTCATCTCCTGGGCAGC
>DAAK01000024.1:9732-10402 GCA_001701075.1 Bacteroidales bacterium GP3
ACACGTCCTTCTGTGGCCTCCATGGCCTGGATTTGCTTTGCGTTTAAGTTCATACCATAAATCGCCTCTCCGAGGCTACTGTGCTTTTGAGATTAATACCCCAGACTAAAGTCTGGGGTTGATGCATAATCATCAGGTCTCCGACCTGAAAAATTAACTATAATTTCTTTTTGAGGAGGGCGATGGCGAGGGAGGAAATGCCTTCGCGGCGACCTGTGAAGCCGAGTTTTTCTGTAGTTGTGGCTTTTACGGAGACAACATCGGCATCTACGCCCATTACCGATGCGAGAGTATGACGCATCTCATCAATGTAAGGTCGGAATTTTGGAGCTTCCGCACAGATTGTGATGTCGCAGTTGACGAGGTCGTAGCCTTTGCTCCTGATGAGTTCCATAACATGGCCGAGGAGTATTTTGCTGTCAATGCCTTTGTAGCGAGGATCTGTGTCGGGGAAATGTTTTCCGATGTCTCCGAGTGCAAGTGCGCCAAGGAGAGCGTCGCAAAGGGCATGGATAGCCACATCGGCGTCGCTATGGCCGAGAAGTCCATGAGTGTGAGGGATTTTAATGCCGCAAATCCAGAGATCGCGGTCTTCTACGAGACGGTGTACGTCGTAGCCTTGGCCGATACGGAACATAGTTGTCAGTTGTCAGATTTCAGTTGTCAGATT
>DAAK01000223.1 GCA_001701075.1 Bacteroidales bacterium GP3
ATTAAGACAATGCTTAAACGAAAAATTGACTGCCCTTTGACTATAATTTGTTTTGCGAGAGTATTTGATTTTATCAAAAAAGTTTTGTAAATTTGTAGATGAAATCTAAATCGGATGAAATTATGACTGAATTTTCTGATGAGAAGAGGTATGAACCATATGATGAACAATATTTTACAATGACGAGAGAGCTATTAACTAAGATAGAATTCTTATCGCTCTGGTTTGGCTTTCCATACGAGGCTCCATTCTTTGGAATGTGTCTCGAGGATGGTCATACTAATCCCCTTGCTGAAAATATGAAGAAAGCTTGGGAAGCAAAGAATGGTCCAATGCCTCCCATCACTATCCTTGAAGACGAATAATACAGTTTTTGACAACACAAATAATATCGCGTCAGACTTTTTATGTAAAATCAGTGCTTCAATTTATTGATCAAAAGATTCGTGAATTGATAATTTTTCAGGCCCCATTTCGGTGCTACAACCATATCAGGTGGGGAGGAGGCGAGGAATCGCTCGATGCAGATATGTCGAGGAATCTCCTTGACAATCTTTACACATAGGTCAAGATAATCATCAAGAGAATAAGGCTCTACCTCAATCTCACCTGCTTGCCATTTCTGCAATAGGGGAGTGCCTCTTACAATTTGTAATTGATGCATCTTGATTGAATCTATTGGAAGCAGACACGCTTTTCTTACTGTCTCGAGCACGTTGTCTGGATTCTCTCCCGGCAAACCGGCAATGAGATGTAGTCCTGTCCGGATACCTCTGGAATTGAGCCGATTTACTGCATTCTCCACGTCATCCCATGAATGATTGCGATTTATAAGCCGTAGAGTTTTGTCAAACGATGTCTCCGCTCCAATCTCAACTATAACTGGTTTTTCTTTATTTAGTTCAGAAAGCTCATCAAGCAGATCCTCTGGAAGACAATCCGGTCGAGTCCCAATTATTATTCCTACAATGTCTTCAGTTTCAGCAGCTTTTCGATACATCCGGGAAAGACTATCTACACTTCGTCCAAAGGTGTTGGTATAGCTTTGGAAATATGCAAGGTATTTCATCTCCGGGTATTTTCTCCGGAAAAATTCCTTTCCCTTCGATATCTGAACCTCAACAGGATCCGTAGGTGAGCAGTAACCCGGTGTGAAAGAAGCATTATTGCAATAAATGCATCCTCCACGCCCAATGCTACCGTCACGGTTAGGACAAGTAAAACCGGCATCAATGGATAATTTCTGAACCTTGATGCCGGGAAATATCTCTCCCATATATTCGCTGAAATCCTTGTAGTATGGGTTCATGGAGTTGTCAGTTTTCAGTCTTCAGTTTTCAGTTTTCAGTTGAACTTTTAATAATTAATCATTGATCGTTAATAGTTCATCGTTGATTGTTAGTTGATATCATTTCGTCAGCTAAAACAAGCACTGCCATTGCCTCCACTACAGGCACCGCACGCAGAGCTACGCATGGATCATGTCTACCTTTACCTTTTAAAATACGGACATTTCCTTCCTTATCTACTGTCTCAACATCGCGCAGCAGGGTAGGTGTTGGCTTAAAAGCTACTCGGAATACTATTGGCATCCCATTGCTTATTCCACCTTGTATGCCTCCGCTATGATTTGTCTTTGTGATAATGTGTCCTTCTTCGGTTGTGAAAATGTCAGCATGCTCTGTTCCATACATGGAAGCAGCAGCAAAACCGTCGCCATACTCAAATCCCTTGGCAGCATTGATTCCCATCATAGCCTGGGCCAAACGGGCATGAAGCTTACCAAATACAGGGTTCCCAATTCCTGCAGGCACTCCTTCGATCCTGCATTCCACGACTCCACCGACAGAATCGCCTCTCTTCATGGCTTCCTCAACGACTGCAGCAAGTTCTTCCTCTGAGCCGCTGACGCCCCCTATTGATATCACTTTCGCCTGAACCGAGATATCTCTCATGCAAGGAAGCTGACGAGCCATTGCACCCCCGATCACCCAGTTTAGTGTCTCGCGGGCTGAGGCTCTTCCACCTCCACGAGGTTCATGCAGACCATAGCGCATATCATATGTGAAATCAGCATGATTCGGCCGGTAAAGTTCAGCCATTTCCCCATAGTCTCCACTTCTCTGGTCAGTATTGCGCACGATGAAGCCAATCGGTGTCCCCAAAGTCACCATATCATCAGTGAGTCCAGACAGAATTTCAGGTATATCTTTCTCGTTGCGGGCCGTTACGAGGTGGTTCTGACCGGGACGTCTCCTCGCTGTTTCCCTCAAGATGACATCCATGTCAATTTTTACTCCACCAGGCATACCATCAAGGATGCCGCCCATAGCCTTTCCGTGACTTTCTCCGAATGTAGTGAGTCTCAGATTTCTTCCGAAAGTATTCATAATTCCTGAAATTTACGATTCTGGGGTTTCTGTGATTTTTGCAAACGTAGCCTGGGCTGCCTTGGCAAGATCCATAGGAGAGAGCTTTAACTGAAGTCCTCTTTGGCCTGCACTGACATAGATGGTCTCGAAATTCTGCATCTCTTCACTGAAATATGTGGGATAATGCTTTTTCATCCCTATCGAAGTGCACCCTCCGCGTATATATCCAGTGTTGGGAAGAAGCTCCTTAAGCGGAAGCATCTCTGCTTTCTTATTGCCAGACGCCTTCGCTGCCAATTTGAGATCCACTTCCCTGTTTCCTGCTATGACACAAACGAAAAGTCCTGTCTTGTCACCGCGCAGGACAAGGGTCTTAAACACTTGTTCTATCGGTTCTCCAAGTTCCTCTGCCACATGCTCGGCAGCCAAATCCTCGGGATCAAAGGCATAGGGCACAAGCTCATAGTTGATTTTCATCTTGTCGAGCAGCCTGGCAGCATTTGTCTTCTGTATTTTATTTGGCATTTCTTTATTTTATAAAGGGCAAGACTGAAAAAGCTCTGTCTTGCCCCCTTATTATTCACAAGAAAGTTTTAATTCAAAATTTAAAATTCTCAATTCTAAATTACTATTTGTCCATAGTTACGAGCAACTCCTCATTAGTGCGAGTCAGTTCCATTCGCTTGCGGATGAATTCCATGGCTTCAATAGAAGTCATGTCGCTGAGGAAGTTGCGGAGCACCCACATGCGGTTGAGTACTTCTTCACTCAGGAGCAGGTCGTCGCGACGTGTAGACGATGCTATGATGTCTACCGCCGGGAAGATACGCTTATTGCTCAACTTGCGGTCAAGCTGAAGCTCCATATTACCTGTACCCTTAAACTCCTCAAAGATCACTTCATCCATTTTGCTTGATGTCTCTGTAAGTGCAGTTGCTATTATTGTCAAAGAGCCGCCATGCTCAATGTTTCGTGCTGCACCGAAGAAACGTTTGGGTTTCTGAAGGGCATTTGCATCGACACCACCCGAAAGAATCTTACCACTTGCAGGGCTCACAGTGTTGTATGCACGTGCAAGACGCGTGATAGAATCAAGCATGATCACTACATCATGACCGCTCTCTACAAGACGTTTTGCTTTTTCAAGCACAATTCCTGCAATCTTTACGTGGCGTTCTGCCGGCTCATCGAATGTAGAAGCAATCACCTCTGCATTGACGCTGCGGGCCATATCAGTGACTTCCTCTGGACGCTCGTCGATCAAAAGCATTATGATATATGTCTCAGGATGATTTTCTGCAATTGCATTGGCAATGTCTTTGAGCAGTATTGTCTTGCCTGTCTTTGGAGGTGCCACAATGAGAGCACGTTGACCTTTGCCTATTGGAGCGAACATATCCACCACCCTGGTAGAAATGTTGCATGTCTTTCCTCCTGTCAGGTTGAATTTCTCGTCAGCGAAAAGTGGCACAAGATGTTCAAATGGTATGCGGTCACGAACCTCTTCAGGTGAAAGTCCATTTATGCTCAATACTTTGCAAAGTGGATAATATTTCTCACCTTCACGTGGAGGACGTATGGCACATTCTACTACATCTCCAGATTTTAGTCCGTATTCCTTTATCTGGATTTGTGACACATATACGTCGTCAGGCGATGCAAGATAGTTATAGTCGCTTGATCTTAAGAAACCAAATCCTTCTGGCATGATTTCAAGCACTCCATAGGCGTTTAGTATCCCATCAAAGTCAAACATGGTCTCAGCCTGCATCATCTGCCTACGCTGCTGCTGAAGCTGTTTGCGCTCCATTGCACGCTGGCGCTTGCTCATATGCTTGTTGCCTTGGTTATTATTATAGCCCATAGGCATAAGGTTAGCCTTGGTGAATTGTGAATTTGCGCCTGGCTCTGCTATGATGATAGGTGCTGGAGGCTCTATATTGACATTTTTATCCTCCTGTATGATGGGTTCTTGCTGTAGTTCCGCTGTTGGCTCTGTAGGTACCTGATCAAACAGATTTGGTTCCTGTTGCTCTTGGCTGTTGCGGGGTTTGAATGTCCTGCCTTTGGAATTACCGAAAAATGAGTCAAAGCCATCTACTTTATGGTTCTGGAAGTCTCGTTTCTTAGTGAATACTTTCTGTTGCTTCTCCTCTTTTGGATTGGCAGCTTCGTCTGTTGGCCCAGCTTGTGTAGGCTGTATATTTTCGGGCAATACTGGCTCAATTTGATCTGCTGGTTTTGTGGTCAGGAGATCAGTTGGTTGCTCCTCTACAGTTGGAAGATTTGTATTCTGCTTGGCATTCTTCTTTGATCCAGGTTTTCTGCCTCTCTTCTTAGGTTGAGAGGTTTCCGCATTAGGGTTTTCGGTAGATTCGCTTTCATTAGCCGGAGCTCCTGACTCAACTTTTGTCTCGGCCTCTTTCTGTGCTTGTATGGCAGCGAGCTCGGCCTTTGATTTTCTCCCTCTTTTCTTAGGTGTCGGAGTTTCTTCAGCCACTGAAGTAGCCTTTGCTTTCTTTTCCTTATTTGTTTCAGCCTGCTTTTCTTCCTGATTGTCTATATTTACATCAGATTCAGCCTTAGCTTTAGGCTTACGGCCACGTTTCTTGGGCTGTTGCTCTTCAGTTGTCGGTGTGCTTTTGGCTTTAGGTCCTTTATGTTTGCGTTCAGTCTGCTGTGTGACAACCTCCTTTGCAGTATTTTCTGCCATTTTGTCTATTATGGCGTATAAGAGATTCTGACGGTCGATGGCTGAAGGATTGGATATGCCAATTTCTTCTGCTGTCTTTTGCAGACGTGCATCGTCCCACGAATTCAGTTCTTCAAATGCAATCATATTTATTCTTTTGGCGTAATAACTCGATTCGGGCATTAAGGTCAATACCTTCTGTATTACTTTGTATTATATAGGTTTCAGGGGAATTTTGAGTATTTGTTTCCGATTTAAACTACGACATTTCTATCTCAAATGATGTGTATTTCAGGCGATGTCTATCGGATTTTTATTACTTACGCCACAAAATTACTAAAAAAAAATTATTTGCGCAAAAAATCAATAATTAAATTTATGTAAAAAAAGAAGACCTCCTGTTTTTGGAGGTCTTCATGCTATTTTTGAATGATATTATTTCAATATTCCTGCCATGCTGTGATTCCGATGCTCTCTACCGGACGCGCTGCAAAGGCTTTTACAAATGCAAGAGCCAGTCGGGCGTTGGTCATCAATGGAATGTTGTGGTCAATGGCTGCACGACGCACCTTGTAGCCATTGGTCAATTCACGCTTGGTATGGTTTTTCGGGATATTGATCACAAGGTCTACCTTATGTTCAGATATCACATCAAGAACCGAGATTCCTTCCTCGTCGGGCCAGCAGACTTCTGTTGCCTTTACACCGTTGGACGTAAGGTAAGCATATGTGCCGGGAGTGGCATAAATTGGAATGTTCTTGCTTTCAAGCAGACGGCAAGCCTCAAGCATATTGACTTTTGCACGTGGATCTCCTGAGCTTACGAGCACTCCCTTTTCCGGAACATGATGCCCAACTGATATCAGTGCATTGAGAAGAGCCTCATCAAAGTCTTTGCCAAGACATCCAACTTCGCCTGTAGACGACATGTCAACTCCAAGCACCGGGTCTGCCTTGTGAAGACGCGCAAATGAGAACTGTGATGCCTTGACGCCGATGTAGTTGATATCGAATGTGGATGTATCCACTACTGCCGGTTTCTCCCCAAGCATGATGCGTGTTGCGGTGTCAATGAAGTTCTTCTTAAGCACTTTGCTGACAAACGGGAAAGAACGTGAGGCGCGAAGATTACATTCGATCACTTTCACATAATTGTCTTTTGCAAGATACTGGATGTTGAATGGGCCGGAAATGTTGAGAGCCTCGGCAATGCGTGCGCTGATTCGCTTGATGCGGCGCGCAGTTGCCATATATATTCTCTGTGCCGGGAAGACGAGTGTGGCGTCGCCAGAGTGTACTCCGGCATATTCTACATGCTCAGAAATTGCATATTCCACGATCTTGCCGTTTCTTGCTACAGCATCAAATTCTATTTCCTTGGTGTTTTCAAGGAATTCGGAGATTACTACAGGGTATTCTTTCGATACTTTGGCTGCCTGACTAAGGAATTCATGCATCTGCTCATAGTCATAACATACGTTCATCGCTGCTCCTGAAAGCACATAGCTCGGACGGATAAGTACCGGGAAGCCAACTTCTTCTACAAACTTATGTATGTCGTCTTCAGTAGTCAACTCCTTCCATCTTGGCTGGTCGATGCCAAGCTGGTCGAGCATCGCAGAGAATTTATGACGGTTTTCTGCTCGGTCAATGGAGATAGGTGAGGTTCCAAGCACTGGCACATGGCTACGGTAGAGCTTCATTGCCAAGTTGTTTGGAATCTGACCGCCAACGCTTACTATTACGCCATAAGGAGTCTCAAGATCGATGATATCCATTACGCGTTCGAAGCTGAGCTCATCAAAGTAGAGGCGATCACACATGTCATAGTCTGTCGACACAGTCTCCGGATTATAGTTGATCATCACAGCCTTATATCCAAGCTTACGGCAAGTGGTGGCAGCATTTACAGAGCACCAGTCAAACTCAACCGAGCTGCCGATACGGTAAGCTCCTGATCCAAGCACAATGATATTGTTGCGTGCATTGAATTCGTAAGGAATGGAATTTTCCTTGGCATCATATGTGACGTAGAGATAATTCGTCAGTTCAGGATATTCCGATGCCACTGTATTGATGCGGCGCACGAAAGGTGTCACATTAAGTTCTTTTCTGCGGCTTCTGACTTTCAGCATCTCATTTTCCATATTGCCGGAAGGATTCTCTACGAGGCGTGCTATCTGGAAGTCGGAGAATCCGAGTTTCTTTGCCTCAAGTAGAGTCTCCCGATCAAGGTCGGCTATACTTCCACCACGTTCCTTGAGCTTATTGGCAAAACGTACGATATTCGCAAGGCGCTCGATAAACCAGATGTCGATCTTAGTCAGGTCTGCCACCTTTTCCGGCGTGTAACCCTCTTCAAGTGCCTGTGCTATTGCAAAGATTCGGGAGTCGGTCGGGTGGGTGAGGGCATGTTCGAGATCATCTACATGGAAGTCGTTGTTGCCTACGAAGCCGTGCATTCCCTGACCTATCATGCGAAGTCCCTTCTGCATGATCTCTTCGAAAGATTTTCCTATCGACATGATCTCACCGACTGACTTCATCGAGCTGCCGATCTCTCTGTCTACTCCAACAAATTTAGAAAGGTCCCATCTCGGTATCTTGACAATCATATAGTCCACTTCCGGAGCCTTTGCTGCAGAGTTAGGTGTGTCCGGTTCTCCTATCTGGTCGAGCGTGTATCCTAAGGCAAGCTTGGCTGCCACAAATGCAAGTGGATAGCCCGATGCTTTTGATGCAAGCGCTGAAGAGCGGCTCAGACGGGCATTGATCTCGATGATGCGGTAATCGTTGGTCTCTGCATTGAATGCGTACTGGATATTACACTCGCCTACGATACCGATATGACGAACAACCTTTGTGGCAATCTCCTCAAGCATCTTGATTTGCTCCGGCTTGAGCGAAACGATAGGAGCGACCACGATACTTTCTCCTGTGTGGATTCCAAGTGGGTCGAAGTTTTCCATCGGCACCACTGTGAAGCAGAGGTCGTTCTTGTCGCGGATCACCTCAAACTCGATTTCCTTCCAGCCTTTGAGTGATTCCTCTACGAGAATCTGGCGTGAATAGGCGAGGGCGCTTTCACAATGCTTGATGAATTCCTCGTCATTGTTGCAGATGCCTGATCCAAGTCCTCCGAGAGCATATCCGGAGCGCACCATCACCGGATAACCGATTCGATGAGCCACTTCTATTGCGTCTTCAAGGCTCTCGACAGCTTGCGAAACTGGTGTCTTGATGTCGATCTCATCAAGCTTCTTCACGAAGAGGTCACGGTCTTCGGTGATCATGATTGCTTCGACTGAGGTGCCGAGCACTTTCACTCCGTATTTCTCAAGCGTTCCATCAAGATAGAGCTGCGTGCCGCAGTTTAATGCTGTCTGGCCACCGAAGGCAAGAAGAATGCCGTCTGGTCGCTCTTTCTTGATTACTTCTTCTACGAATTGGGGGGTGATGGGAAGGAAATAGACTTTATCCGCTACGCCTTCCGATGTCTGGATTGTGGCAATATTCGGATTTATAAGCACTGATTCAATCCCTTCCTCGCGCAGTGCCTTGAGCGCCTGCGATCCTGAATAGTCAAATTCGCCCGCCTGTCCTATCTTGAGGGCTCCCGAGCCGAGTAGCAATACTTTTTTCATCGTTCGTCGATAGAATATGAAATTTTTTTCAAAATTAATTCTTTTTGTTCAAATACGCAAAATATATTTGATTTTCGATAAAAAAAATTCCCGAACTCAACTGAATGAGTCGGGAATATCATATCATCTGATCAAGTGACCGGGAAGATCACGCATGTTATAGCGACTTGCCATGGCTGAACCATAAGCCCCGGCACTCCGCAATGCAATAATGTCGCCTCGATGTGTCTCCGGTAGCAGTTCATCCTTGCCGAATACATCGCTTGATTCACATATCGGTCCTACTACGTCATAAATCTTATCGGCCGCTTTTCCCTCTGCGCTTAGATTCTCTATTTTATGGTGAGCATCGTAGAGAGCTGGGCGTATAAGGTCAGACATCCCGGCATCTATAATCACAAAACTTTTTTCAAGTCCGTTCTTGACAAGCACTACTCTGCTTATCAGTGATCCGCATTGTCCCACTATGGCTCTTCCGAGTTCGCAATGCACTTCATGCCCCTGATCAAGTTGCAGATTGGAGAGTATCGTGTCGAAATATGAAGCAAAGTCAGGTATCGGATTCTCATCAGGATTGTCATAGTCTATTCCTAATCCGCCCCCAACATTGAAGAAGCGGAATTCGATGCCTTCAAGCCGATATTTTGTCTTGAGGTCGTTGATGCGTTCGCAAAGTATTTTGAAGGGCTCATTGATTGTGATCTGCGATCCGATATGGAAATGTAATCCTCCAAGGTCGAGCCATTCTGATTCCTTTACTTTCTTTATTGCCTCATCTAATACCCTAAGATCGATTCCGAATTTATTTTCTTTGAGTCCGGTGGTGATATATTCGTGGGTATGGGCATCTATATTGGGATTCACACGCAATGCCACTGTCACCTGTTTCCCCCTTCGGGATGCGAGTTCCGAAAGCACATCTATCTCTTCAATAGACTCAATATTAAAACATCCGATGCCACAGTCGATTCCTGTCAGTATCTCCTCATCAGTTTTCCCTACTCCAGCATAATATATGTTTTCCGGACGGAACCCACATTCAATAGCTGCCTTTATCTCATTTCCGCTTACACAGTCAGCCCCGAAACCTCGCTTTGAGATGATGCGAAGTATCTCCGGCTCTGAATTAGCCTTGATTGCGTAGTGCACCTTCATCGGAGTGCCGGCTGTACAGGCCTCTATCGAATCAAGTGTCCTTTCAAGAAGAGACTTATCATAATAATAGAAAGGAGTCCTGACTCCCTCGAATATCTTAATATCCATTGATGATTTTTTGATATTTCGTTGATTATATCTGCTTATGCGGTTTGCCCGCAATCCTCAGACTGAAAACTGATAACTGAAGACTGAAAACTGACAACTAAAAAAGATGATACGAAAGCAGTCTCAGTGCTTTGATCTTGTCTTCTTTTCTCACTAAGAAAGAAATGTTGTAGTTGCTTCCGCCGTAGGATATCATGCGCACAGGCACGTTGCGCAAAGCCTCGAGTGCTGCAGCCTCAAAACCCTTGTTGCTCCATTCCAAATCGCCTACCACGCAGATGATGACCATATCTCGGTCAATGGTCACGGCACCCAACTTGCTCAGTTCCTCCTTAATCTGTGGGAGGTTCTTTTCATTATCGATTGTCAGGGATACTCCAACTTCCGAAGTCGTGATCATGTCGATAGAGGTCTCGTATTTCTCGAAAATTTCAAATACCTTCTTCAGGAAACCGTAGGCGAGCAGCATGCGGCCTGATTTTATTTTGATAGCTGTGATGTTGTCTTTTGCTGCTACGGCCTTGATGGAATTGCGTTCAAGATTGTTCTCGATCAAGGTCCCTTCTGCTGTCGGATCCATAGTATTGAGCAGTCTCACAGGCACATTATGTTCCCTTGCCGGCAAGATGCATGTCGGATGCAGTATCTTTGCGCCAAAGTATGCAAGTTCTGCAGCTTCTTCAAAATGAAGGTTATGCACCGGACGTGTGTCTTCTACAAAACGTGGGTCATTATTGTGCATCCCGTCAATGTCAGTCCAGATTTCTATTTCGTCTGCGTTTAAAAGTGCTCCTAATAGAGATGCTGTGTAGTCGCTTCCTCCTCGCTGAAGATTGTCGATTTCTCCATCTTGGTTGCGGCAAATGAATCCCTGTGTGATATAAAGGTCGGCCTTAGGATGAGCTGAGATGGCTTTCGAAGCCTCTTCTTTGATGTAATCTTCTATCGGCTCTCCGTGGACGTCAATTTTCATGAAGTCAAGGGCTGGAAGCAACACCGAATTGATTCCTTCTTCGTGCAAATGAAGGTTCATCAGATTGGTCGACATCAACTCTCCCTTTGATACTATTTCTTTTTCCAACTGAAGGCTGAAGGGCTTTTCTGAAAGATCTTTCAGTTCTTTGAAAATTGTATTTATGACTTCAGTGGCTTTCTTCTTGTAGGATTCTTTCTTAAAGAGTGCGTCTATCGTGTCGGCATACTTTTTTCGTAGAGAATCGATTAGTTCGCATGCCAATTTTTTATCATCGTTCTTAATTGCTGATGATATTTCAAGAAGCGAGTTAGTGGTGCCACTCATTGCTGAGAGTACAACGATGTCTTTTTTGCAGCCGGAAATAAGTTTTCCGACATTCTTAATCCTTTCGGCACTTCCCACAGAAGTTCCGCCAAATTTCTTTACCTTCATGTATTTGTTTTTACCTGCGTTATTTGCTTTTCGTCTGCAAAATTACTAAAAATATTTCATTCTGCAAAATAATCGCAATTTCTCCTCAATTTTTGTCTCTGCTCATTGATCCTTGATCGTTGATCGTTGATCATTGATCGTTAATCTCTGCCGGATTCTCAATTAATATCGGCTCCTTCCCAATCAATTTGAAAAGATCTTCATTTCTGATTGCTATGAATCCACATGCATCGCCATCGGTAATGACTATTTTATCTCTGGCTGCCACATCCTCATCCATGACAAACACAACGTCTTTTGCTTCTTCCCTTAGAAGTCCGAATGCTGTGGCGGCTCCATGAGGTGTGCCAAGCAGTTGAAGCATCAGTCCTTCATCTGCAAAAGAGACACGTGGTATCTGAAGTGCAGCTCCAAAATCCTTGGTGACAAATGGTTTCCTGGCATGTGTTATGTAAAGCCAAAACTTATTCTTTTGCCGGTTTGTCAATAAAAGAGTCTTCACTGTGTCAATGCCGAAAGCCTTGTCGATATTCAGACAATCATCCATAGATATCCCAGGATCACTCTCAATCCGGGTGTAGGAGACTCCATCTTTCTCAAGCCTCTCATATATCATCCTCTGTGTCTCCGTCTTGAATTCCTTCGGAGCCCCAGTCATTATCTCACTCGTATAAAATCCCATAAGATTATATATTTTGCACAAAATAGAACTTTCAAGTGCAAATTTAGTCAAAATTTTTCAATCATCCAATGAGCCTGCTCTTTTTCTAACTGTAGAATGTTTTTGTGACCACTCTCATCCGAAACCTTCAAAAATATTTTATTTATCCCCATTTTTTCACTAAATTTGTATCGTGAAAAGAGTGGGGCCGTTTTCAGACCCTCAAAACGATACTTAACCTATGAATCTTGAGCAGAAAAAAAGTTGGAAAAGCAGCAAACTGACAGGACACATCGGTGCCTTGGTCACAGTCATGTGCTGGGGCTGTAGCTTCATCGCTTCTAAAGTGCTGATGGAGGGAGCTGCTATGACTCCCGTTGAGGTTTACGTCTACCGCTTCTCTCTCGCTTATATGATTATGTTGGCCATAACCTTCAAGGAAATAAAGTCGAAGTCTTGGGCTGATGAACTTCAGTTGGCTCTTTGCGGTATTTGTTCTGGCACTCTTTACTTCCTCATGGAAAATTATGCTCTCATGTATACTTCCACCGGGAATGTCTCTCTTCTCTCATCCATTTCTCCTATATTCATCGCAATTCTTCTCTCTGTAATATATAAGACTAAGATGAAAAGAGGCGAGATTCTTGGCTCTTTAGTCGCTTTTGTGGGTGTCTCGCTTGTCATTATGAGTGAGCCTATCAGCAAGGGTCTCGGCATGGAAATTCATCCTATCGGCGATGTCCTTGCCATTTCTTGTGCGCTTTCTTGGGCAGTCTATTCTATTGCTATCAAGAGATTAATTCCTATCTACAACACTTTGTTTCTCACAAGAAAACTTTTCTTCTACGGTCTTATCACATCCGTGCCTCTACTCCTTCTTCAGAAGGGACCTCTTCATTATAAGGTGCTTTTTGATTTCTCACAACCCATATATTTGCTCAATCTCCTCTTTCTCGCGGTAATGTGCTCTACTATGGCATATCTCCTATGGAATGAGTCAATGAAGATAATCGGGCCTCTTGCCACCAACAATTATATTTATTTTCAGCCTCCGGTCACTATGATTGTAGGATGCCTCCTCCTTGGTGAGACCATTTATCCTTTCGGTTATGTGGGATGTGCCCTTGTGTTAGTAGGCCTCTTGGTTGCCGACAAAATGAAAAAGTAATGATGTCATGAAAGAAGAAAGCAGCAAACTCGACTATGGTTATGTCAACCTTCCTATGAATGTTGACGAAATCCTTGGTAAGGATTTTTGGGTTTTCGATAATATAACGGCTGCTATGTTGCCGGCTTATACCGAACCTGTTAAGCTCACTGCAAGCATTTCCATTTTCGTAAGGAAAGGGCAATTTAAGTTTAGCAACAACCTCTTTGTCTATGACTTTGAGGGTCCTGCTATCGTCAACATTCGCAATGGCGAGACTTTGCAGCTTCTTAAGATAAGTTCTGACTTTGCAGCCGCATTTATTGTCATGTCGCGCTTCTTTGTTGAAGATATCTTCCTTCACATCAATGACATGCAGAATCTTAGTGCTATGGCTCGTCGTCCTGTGGCTAAAATTCCGGCCGACATTTTGCCAAAATTCGAAAACCTTTACAAATCCCTTCATAACGTATCTTCTGACACAAATAATCCGCAGCTTCTAAAGGCACTTCAGCATTCTATCATTGCTTTTTATTATCGCTACGCATATCGCTGTTATGATCTCCTTAATGCTTCTCCTGATAGCGGTGCGCGATTAAGCGACCGTTTTATCAAACTCGTAAAGGATAAGTTCAAGACTGAACGTTTCCTTGAGTATTATGCTGAGGAACTCGGCGTCACACCCAAACATCTCTCGCGTACTGTAAAGGCTCAGACCGGCTATTCGGCTGCCTCTTGGATTGAACGCTTCCTTATTCTTGAGGCTAAGATCCTTCTGAAGTCTACAAACCTGACTATTCAGCAGATCAGCGACAACCTCAACTTCCCAACTCAATCTTTCTTCGGAAAATATTTCAAAAAGAATGTTGGTGTCTCTCCCAAACTCTATCGCAATTCATAATAGCATTGCCTATAGGCCCCCTTGGCCTCATAAGGCCTATTCCATCAACTGAAAACTGACAACTGAAAACTGACAACTTATAACTAAAAACTAAATATGCTTCTCCCAATCTATCTTTACGGCCATCCTGTTCTAAGGGCCGAAACTGAAGAAATTACTCCCGACTATCCCGATCTCCAGAAATTGATTGCCGATATGTGGGAGACGATGTATAATTCCGAAGGTGTTGGCCTTGCGGCTCCACAGATCGGACGCTCTATTCGACTGATTGTACTCGACGGCTCTGTCCTCGCTGAAGATTTCCCTGAATGTAAGGACTCGAAAATGGTATTGATCAATCCCGAACTCGATGTGATTGAAGACATGGATCCGGTGACCAGATCCGAAGGGTGTCTTTCAATCCCCGGTCTTTCTGAAAATGTAAAACGTGTTGAACACGTCCGTCTTAACTGGCTCGATGAGAACTTTGTGGAGCATGAGAAAGAATTCACCGGATTCCTCAGTCGCATCATTCAGCATGAATGCGACCATCTTGAAGGTGAAGTCTATACCGACCACATTGCCCCAATCCGCAAGCAACTCATAAAGTCAAAACTTAATAACATTGTAAAAGGCAAAGTCCATTGCGACTACCGCACCAAATCCGCTACCAAATAATTCTGAAAACTGACAACTGATTACTGAAAACTGACAACTCAATCATGGCCGACGATAAAAAAATAATTTTCTCTATGGTGGGTGTCTCCAAAGTCATCCCTCCACAACGACAGATTCTCAAAAATATCTACCTCTCTTTCTTCTATGGCGCCAAAATAGGCATCATTGGTCTAAATGGTAGCGGTAAGTCTACACTCATGAAGATTATCGCAGGTATCGATAAGAACTTTCAGGGTGAAGTGGTCTTCTCTCCCGGTTATTCCGTAGGATATCTTGAGCAGGACCCAAAACTCGACCCGGATAAGACTGTCCGTCAGGTTGTAGAGGAAGGTGTAAAGCCCATCATGGATCTTCTTGCTGAATATGAGGAGGTCAATAATGCATTCTGCGACCCTGATGTCCTCGAAGATCCGGAGAAGATGGATAAGCTTATGGAGCGTCAGGCTCAGCTCCAGGATAAACTCGACGCTGCCGATGCTTGGAATATCGACAATAAACTTGAACGTGCAATGGACGCTCTCCGCTGTCCTCCGGATGACCAACCGGTCAGCCAGCTTTCCGGTGGCGAACGCCGTCGCGTTGCACTTTGCCGTCTGCTACTTCAGCAACCGGATGTGCTCCTTCTCGACGAACCTACCAACCATCTTGATGCCGAGTCAATCGACTGGCTTGAGCAGCACCTCCAGCAATACCCAGGTACTGTAATTGCGGTCACTCACGACCGTTATTTCCTTGATCATGTAGCTGGTTGGATTCTTGAGCTCGACCGTGGAGAAGGTATCCCATGGAAGGGTAATTATTCATCTTGGCTCGATCAAAAGACTAAGCGGATGGCTCAGGAGGAAAAGCAAGCCAGCAAGCGCCGCAAGACTCTCGAACGTGAGCTTGAATGGGTCCGCATGGCTCCGAAGGCTCGTCAGGCTAAGGGAAAGGCTCGTCTTGCAAGCTACGACCGACTCCTTAATGAAGATCAGAAGCAACGTGAGGAAAAACTTGAGATTTTCATTCCTAATGGCCCGCGCCTTGGGAATAAAGTTATTCTCGCTAATCATGTGGCTAAGGCTTTCGGAGAAAAAAATCTTTTCGACGACCTCAACTTCATGCTTCCCCCTAATGGTATTGTAGGTGTCATCGGCCCTAACGGCGCAGGAAAGACTACTCTTTTCCGCCTCATCATGGGGCTTGAGAAGCAGGATGCCGGAGATTTTGAGGTAGGTGATACGGTAAAGATAGCTTATGTCGACCAGTCGCATAAGGATCTCGACCCGGAAAAGAGTGTCTATGAGGTGATCTCGCAAGGTGTAGAGTCATTCCGTATGGGTGGCCGGGATATGAATGCCCGTGCTTATCTTTCAAAGTTTAATTTCACTGGTGCCGACCAAGAAAAGAAAATAGGTGTCCTCTCCGGTGGTGAGCGCAATCGTCTTCACCTTGCTATGGCTCTTAAGGAGGAAGGCAACGTGCTTCTTCTCGACGAGCCTACCAATGATATCGATGTCAATACCCTTCGTGCTCTCGAAGAAGGTCTTGAGAACTTTGCCGGTTGCGCTGTCGTAATTAGCCACGACCGTTGGTTTCTCGATCGTATTGCCACTCACATTCTTGCATTCGAAGGAGACTCCCAGATCACTTTCTATGAGGGAAGTTATTCTGATTATGAGGAATTCCGTAAGAAACGCGACGGTATAGATGCTGAGACTCCTCATCGCATACGCTATAAGAAACTGATGTGATGATTCCTATTGAGATCACATCTGTAGATGACCCTCGGATAAAGGTTTTTGCGGGGCTGACTGAAGCTCAGCTCCGCAATTCTCTTCATCCTGAGGAGGGCGTCTTTATTGCTGAGAGTCCTAAGGTGATTCGGGTGGCTCTCGATGCCGGTTTGGTTCCGACTGCTCTCCTGTGTGAGCATAGGCATATTGATGGTGACGCTGCCGATATCATTGCCCGTATCCCGGATACTCCTTTATATACTGGTAGCCGTGAGGTTCTCGCTGCTATCACAGGCTACGCTCTCACTCGTGGCGTTCTCTGCGCTATGAGGCGTCCAAATCTTCCTTCGGTAGCCCAACTCTGCGAGTCTTCAAGTAGGGTAGTGGTGATTGATGATGTCAGTGACACTACGAATATTGGTTCTATTTTCCGATCGGCAGCTGCCCTTGGAATGGATGCCGTCTTTTTGACTCCTACCGCTTGTGATCCTCTCAACCGTAGGGCTGTCAGAGTTTCCATGGGTTCTGTTTTTCTTATCCCTTGGACTCGACTCCCTGGTGGTATCGAAGAGTTGCGGGAACATGGCTTCAAGTCTGTTGCAATGGCTTTGCGTCACAATTCTGTTGACATCTCCGATCCTGTTCTCAAGAGTGAACCCAAACTTGCAATAGTGATGGGCACGGAAGGGGAGGGGCTCCCGATTGCCACTATCGACAATGCCGACTATGTTGTCAAGATTCCTATGCATTATGGCGTAGATTCGCTCAACGTAGCAGCTGCATCTGCGATTGCCTTCTACGAACTATCCCGCTCCCACTGACGTAGTCAGCCTATTTGCCCTTTTCGGCCTATATTCCCTGTTAGGTTTATTCTTCTCATGATTTCCATCCCTCTAAAATTTTCTAAAATAATTAAACCTTCCTGCTTAGTAGTTTGTTTCTCTTTTGCTGGCACAAGGCTCTTGCTTGTGCCGAGGAAATAAATAATGTATAAACTCTAAAAATCTAAAGAAATATGGCAAAAGAATGGATATGCACCATCTGCGGATATGTTGCAGAAGGCGAAAATGCTCCCGAAAAATGCCCGCAGTGTGGCGCTCCAGCATCTAAGTTCAAAGAACTCGACCAGACTGAGCTTCTCAAGTTCGTCACCGAACACGTAGTTGGCATTGCTAAAGACGTCGATGATGAGATGAAGAAAGACCTCAACAATCACTTCATGGGTGAATGTACTGAAGTTGGTATGTATCTCGCTATGTCTCGTCAGGCTGATCGCGAAGGATATCCCGAAGTGGCTGATGCTTTCAAACGTTATGCTTATGAGGAAGCTGAGCACGCTGCTAAGTTTGCTGAACTACTCGGTGATATGGTTTGGGACACTAAGACCAACCTTGAAAAGCGCATGCATGCTGAAGCAGGTGCAAATGAAGACAAGATGCGTATCGCTAAGAACGCCAAGGCTGCAAACCTCGATGCTATCCACGACACAGTTCATGAGATGGCCAAGGATGAGGCTCGCCACGGTCAAGGTTTCTATGGTCTCTACCAGCGTTTCTTCGCTAACAAGAAATAATTGATTTAAGTGAATGATGTCAATACTTTTTTGACTCTCAGACCCACACCCTCCTTCGAGAGTGTGGGCCTTTTTAATATATCATTAATCGTTAATCGTTAATATAAGGTGGGCAGACTTCTCGCTATAGACTATGGCCGCAAACGTTGTGGCATCGCCGTGACTGATATTCTCCAAATTTGTGCTAACGGACTCACTACAGTCCGGGCTTGCGACCTTTTGTCTTTTCTTAAGGACTATTGCAGTAAAGAACCCGTTGATAAGATAATCGTCGGCCTTCCTAAGCAAATGGACGGGTCCCCTTCTGAAAGCACTCGCTACATCGACCCATTTCTGAAGCAACTCCGCCATGAAATGCCCAATATGCCCATTGAGCGCTACGACGAACGCTTCACTTCTACTCTTGCCCACCGGGCTATGATCGATGGCGGACTCCATCGTATGGCTCGACGTGATAAAGAGCTCGTCGATGAAATTGCCGCCACTATAATACTCAACGACTACCTCTCCTCCCTTAACCCCTAATCTTCACCCTTAACTCTTGACTCTTAACTCCATTTGCCTATCTCAAAAAAAATTACTAACTTTGCAAAATATTAGCCATTATGCGGCTTCGCTGCATAATTTATTATTGTTTTTCTACGTTAGTATAAAGAATTTTGACTGTATATAATATATATGGAACCCAACATAGATAAGACTTCGAAAGCTATCATTCCGGAGCAGAAAATGTCTCCGAAGGAATTGGCGGCTGCTATTCTTCGCCAATGGAAATGGATTCTCCTTTCACTCATGATTTGTATAGGACTTGCCGTCCTTTATTTGGCTTGGAAGCCTTTTGGCTATACTCGTGAGGCGCAGGTGGAAATTAAAGAAGATGGTGAATCTGGATCCACTTCGGCTCTTGCTATGTTTGCTGATCTCGGTATCGGTAATGCCACCAACAATCTTTACAATGAGATGGCTTACTTCGAGTCACCCGACCTTATGGCCCAGGTGATTGAGCGGCTTGGTCTTCAGACTAATTATTTGATGAAGAAAGGTCTGCGGAGCACTATACTCTATGGTTCTTCTCTCCCTATTACCGTCACTTTTGAGACTCTCTCCGATAATATAGGAGGCTCTTTTAAGATTAAAATTGATGAGAATGAGCAGATTTATCTCAGTAAATTCAAGGTGAAGGATAAGAGGGAGTCTTTCGAACAGAAACGCCCATTTAAATTTGGTGAGTCAGTGATGACTCCCTTAGGTAAGATCAAGATTGAAAAAACTCCTTTCTTTGGTAAAGATAAGGAGGAAGATGATGATAAGGATTACACCATCTACATTGCCCGTTTCTCTATGAAAGGGGCTGTGAAAAATTGGCTCGGCAAACTCAGTGTCAATGAGCTTCGTAAGGAGGCTTCTGTTGTCGACCTGTCTATCGTAGATGGTTCTCCACGTAGGGCTGAGGATGTACTCAACACTATGATTGAGGTCTACAATGAAGATTGGATTCTTAGTAAAAACGAAGTGGCTCTTGCTTCTTCCGATTTTATCGACGACCGCCTCACCTCCCTTTCCAAGGAACTTAGCGATGTCGATTCCGATATTTCTGACTTCAAGTCGGATAATCAGATTCCCGACCTTATCGCAAGTGCTACTTTGAGCCTCAATGAGGAGCAAAATGCACGCTCTGCTATTCTTAGTCTCAATAATGATTTGCAGCTTGCAAAATATTTGAAAGACTATGTGGAGAAGACTGATAGTCCTTCAAAGACTCTTCCTACTAATCTCGGTATACAGAATAACGTTCTGGATGCTCAGATTGCTGCTCACAATAATCTGGTGCGAAACCGTAATTCATTGGTTGAGGGTTCTTCGATGGAAAACCCCCTTGTGCAGTCTATTGATGCCCAGATTGAAGATTCCAGAAATGCTATCCTTGCTTCTCTCGACAATCAGATAAAGATTATTTCTCAGGAGATTTCCAATATTAATAAGGAGAAACTTTCTTTCGAGAAGAAACTTGCTTCCAATCCGGAGCAGGCGCGGTATCTCCTTAGCGTTGAGCGTCAGCAAAAGGTGAAAGAATCTCTTTATCTATATCTCTTGCAAAAGAAAGAGGAGAATCAGCTTAATCAGGCTTTTACCCCTTACAATACAAGAATCATTGCCCGTCCTAACGGTGATTCTGAACCTACTTCGCCAAATGCTATGGCAATCCTTTTTATGGCGTGCATATTAGGTTTGGCTATTCCGGTCGGCACTATTTATGTGCGTGAAATTTCTAATACTAAGGTTCGTGATAAAAACGACCTCAAGGGTCTCAGCATTCCATTCCTTGGAGAAATTCCGAAGGTCAACACCAAGAAATTTGATGATAAGGATCATATGATTGTGGTCAATCCGGGCAATCGAAATATTGTCAATGAGGCTTATCGCGTAGTGCGCACCAACCTCAATTTCATGCTTGATGGTGAAGAGAAGTGCCCTGTTGTGATGCTGACTAGTTTCAACCCGGGTTCCGGAAAGAGCTTCATTGCTATGAATCTTGCTATGTCGCTCGCAATCCGTGGCAAGAAAGTGCTTGTGATAGATGGTGATATGCGCCGCAATTCTTCTTCTGCATTTGTCGGGAATCCTGATGCCGGTCTTGCTCAGTGTCTCCTCGGTAAGGCAGATCCAGAAAAGGTTATCGTCAAAGGTCGACTTAATGAGAATCTCGATGTCCTTACAGGTGGTAAGACTCCTCCTAACCCGACCGAGCTCCTCGAAAATGGTAGACTCGCTCCGATGATTGAGCATTTGCGTAATTACTACGATGTGATTTTCATCGACTGCCCGCCAATTCAGATGATTGCTGACGGTCGTATCTTCAGCACAGTCTGCACCAACACAATATTCGTCTTGCGTGTAGGTCTCTTCGAGAGAGGACTTCTCTCAGAGCTTGAAAATGTCTATCGTAGCAAAGAATATCGTAATATGTGTCTCCTCCTCAACGGCACAGAAGGTGGAGGAAGCTATGGTGGCTACGGTATGGGCAAAAGCTACTACGCCCAAAACGACTAATTATTAACCTTAAGATCAGGTCGGAGACCTGATAATAATACAGAAACCCCGGACTTTAGTCTGGGGTTATTGCATATCTCTAAGTAGCCTCGGAGAGGCGATTTATGGTGTCTTCAAAGAATTAATCGTTGATCATTGATCGTTAATCGTTAACCCTCAATGATAAGATGTCTTACCTCCTCTACCGCCTTATCCAAATCATCATTCACCACCCTATAGTCAAACTGAGGTGCAAAACTAAGCTCAAAATCAGCCTTATCCAGACGCTTCCTGATCACATCCTCTGCATCAGTCCCGCGTCCCCTCAGTCTCCTCTCCAGCTCTTCCTTACTTGGAGGGAGGATAAAAATAGTGATTGCTTCTTCCCCATAGCATTTCTTGACATTGATTCCACCCTTTACATCAATGTCCATTATAAGATTCTTTCCGGCATCCGTCACTCTATTCACTTCGCTCTTCAAAGTGCCATAGCAAGTGCCCGGATACACTTCCTCCCATTCCACGAAGTCTCCGGCCTCTGCTTTTTTCTTGAACTCCTCATGCGTTATGAAATAATATTCCACTCCATGCTGTTCCGAACCTCGCGGAGCTCGCGAGGTTGCAGACACCGAAAACCCGAGATTAAGCTCCGGATAATCGAGCAATTTCTTTATTATCGACGACTTGCCGGTCCCACTCGGAGCCGAAAGCACTATGATCTTCCCTTTCTTCATTTCTTGTTTTTCAATTTCTGACTTCTGGCAACTGACCTCTGAAAACTGACCTCTGAAAACTGACCTACAGTACATTCAGCACCTGTTCCTTAATCTGCTCCAGCTCATCCTTCATCATCACCACGATCTTCTGCATCTCTGCATCGTTTGATTTCGAACCGAGAGTATTGATTTCCCGGCCCATCTCCTGAGCGATGAATCCTAATTTCTTCCCTTGTCCACAGGTCGGCTTCTCGTCTTTGCCTCCCATTGTCTCTAAGAAATAATTGATATGGCTACGCAGACGGATCTTTTCTTCCGTCACGTCAAGTTTTTCAATATAGAATATGAGTTCCTGCTCCAAGCGTCCCTTGTCATATTCGATAGTGTTGAGGCGAGAAAGCTGAGTCTCAAGCCTCTCCCTTATCTTTACGACCCTATCCTTCTCAAAAGGTTCCACTTTATCAAGGAGCGCCCCAATATTGGCAGTCTTCTCCACAAAAAAGTTATAGAGCTTTCTTCCCTCAGTCTCCCTGAAGTCTGTGAGCTGCTGGGCTGCCTCAGAGCATGCTTCGCGAAATGCCTTGATGTCAGCTTCTTCAAGAGTCTGAAGCTGCGTTTTCATCGATTCCGGCATCCGCATGAGAATTGAAAACCAATCCTCTGGAACTGGTAGGCCAAGCTGATCTGCTGCTTGCTCTATCTGGCTCTTGTATGCAGCGAGAACTTCTGTATTGACGCTCGCAGGAGCTTCTGGCGCTGTGTTTTCCACCATTACCGAAAGATCTACCTTGCCACGCTCAAGCTTCTGCAGGAGTGTGTTGCGAACTTCCACTTCGAGTTCCCTGAAATATCCGGGAATCCTCATATTGAGATCCAGTTGTTTTGAGTTTAGACTCTTTATTTCGGTTGTTATCTTCTTTGTAGGCGAAGTCGCGGTGCCGCGGCCGAACCCTGTCATTGAGTATATCATGGTCGATTTATAGTTAATTCTAAAGTTTATCTTTCGTATTTGATCTGTCAGTTTTCATGCTCGTAAAACGCGCTACGCATCTCGCATCACGCAAAAAGCGTCACTCAAACGCATTTCATTATGCAAAGTTAACTAATTATTGCCACAAAGGCAAATATTATTTAAAATCTCTTGCCATTATCATACAATTTCATTATATTTGCGTTTAATTTATAAGGAGCACCCTATCATCAAGCGTGTTCCCTATGGAAGAGTCCATAGATATTTTATCTTTAGTATTTAATAATTAATATTTAAATATAACCCTCAATATGAACAACGAAGAACTGTTGAAATCAGTGAAGGCCAAAGCTGAACAGTGGCTCGGCCCTCAGTACGATGAAGAAACTCGCGCTGCCGTCAAGCAGCTTCTTGACGCTGAAGACAAAACCGACCTTATCGAGGCGTTCTACAAAGACCTCGAATTTGGTACAGGTGGTCTGCGTGGTATCATGGGTCCCGGCACAAACCGTATGAATATCTACACTGTAGGTATGGCTACTCAGGGTCTCGCCAACTACCTTAAGGATTGCTTCAAGGATCTCCCGCAGATTTCTGTTGCTATCGGTCATGACGTCCGCAACAATTCACGCAAGTTTGCTGAACTCGCTGCCGATATCTTCTCTGCCAATGGTATTAAGGTTTACCTCTTCGACGCTTGCCGTCCTACTCCAGAGGTCAGCTACGCTATCCGTCACCTCGGTTGTCAGAGCGGTGTGATGGTGACTGCAAGCCATAACCCCAAGGAATACAACGGATACAAGGCTTACTGGAGCGATGGAGCTCAGATGATTGCTCCCCACGATGTTGAGACTATTGCTTACGTCAACAAGATCACTTCCGTAGATCAGATCAAGTTTACTCCTAACAAGGATCTTATCCAGATTATCGGTAAGGATGTCGACGAACCATACTTGAAGGAAATCCACGCTCTGTCGCTTTCTCCTGATGCCGACAAGCGTCATGCCGATATGAAGATTGTCTATACCCCTATCCACGGCACTGGCTCTATGCTGATGTTTGATGCTCTTAAGATGTGGGGCTTCGAGAATGTTATCCACGTTCCCGAGCAAGACGTTCAGTCTGGCGACTTCCCGACTGTCGTTTCTCCTAACCCCGAAAACCCCGAGGCTATGGCTATGGGTATCGCAAAGGCTCGTGAGGTTGGTGCAAGCCTCGTGCTCGCTTCCGATCCTGATGCTGACCGTGTTGGCCTTGTGGTTCGCGACAGCAAGGGTGAATATCAGCTCGTAAACGGCAACCAGATTCTCATGATCTTCCTCTATTATCTCATGACCCGCAACAATGAGCTCGGTCTCATGAAGGGCAATGAATATGTAGTGAAGACTATAGTTTCTACTGAAGCTGTTAAGCGTATTGCCGACAAGAATAATGTCCGTATGTTCGATGTTTTCACAGGCTTCAAGTGGATTGCCAACGTAATGCGTGAGCAGGAGGGTACTGGCCGCTACATCGGTGGTGGTGAGGAAAGCTATGGCTTCCTTGCTGAGACTTTCGTTCGTGATAAGGACTCTATTTCCGCAGTGCCTTTGATGTGCGAAATCGCTGCTTGGGCTGCCGATAAGGGAATGGACCTCTACGAACTTCTCAAGGAAATATACTTTGAGATTGGCTTCAGCCGTGAGCGTGGCGTAAGCGTTGTCCGTCCGGGTAAGAGTGGTGCTGAAGAGATCGTGGCTATGATGAAAAACTTCCGCGAGAATCCTCCAAAGCAGATTGCTGGCAGCGACGTGGTATTGGTTAAGGACTACCTCGACCTCAACTGCAAGAATCTCAAGACTGGCGAGATAACCAAGATGGACTTCCCGACCACAAGCAACGTGCTCCAATTCTTCACAGAAGCTGGCGATAAGGTATCTATCCGTCCTTCCGGCACAGAACCCAAGATCAAGTTCTACGTCGAAGTTCGCGAAGACCTCACCGACAAAGACCAGTACGAAGAAGTGGTTAAGAAAGCCGATGCCCACATCGACCAAGTCCTCAAAGATCTCAACGTCTAATCGTTGATCATTGATAATTAATCATTGAATAAATGAAGCTTTCCTGGAAACCCGGGACCATGATATACCCTCTTCCTGCAGTTCTTGCCACGTGTGGCGCGACTCCTGAAGAATGGAATATGCTCACAATAGGTTGGGTCGGAACTATATGTTCCGACCCTGCTATGTGTTATATCTCGGTCCGTCCTGAGCGCCATTCCCACGAGCTCCTGATGAAAAATATGGAATTTACCATCAACCTCACCACCGTCGACATGGCTCGCGCCACCGACTGGGCTGGTGTCCGTTCCGGTCGCGACTACGACAAATGGAAAGAAACCGGTTTGCATCCCCTCCCTGGTGAGATGGTAAAATCCCCGACAATAGAAGAATCCCCTGTCAGCATCGAATGTCGGGTCAAGAGTGTCACTCACCTTGGAAGCCACGACATGTTCATCGCCGATGTCCTCAACGTCCGTGCCGACTCCCGCTTCATAAACGAAGAAACAGGCAAACTCGAACTCGAAAATGCCGACCTCCTCGTCTACAGCCATGGCCAATACTTCTCTCTCGGCGACCTCATCGGCCACTTCGGCTTCTCCGTAAAAAAGAAAAAATGAAAATTGGTATTTTCGGAGGCTCCTTCGACCCCATCCACAACGGCCACGTTAACTTAGCAAAATACGTCCTCGACCACACCGACCTCGACGAAGTCTGGCTCATGGTCTCTCCCCGTAATCCCCTCAAGGATCACGGCCCTATTGCCACAGACCAACAGCGCCTCAAAATGGCACGTCTCGCCGTAGAAGGCATCTCTGGCATCCGTGTAAGTGACTTTGAATTTCACCTCCCGATACCATCCTACACCTACAAGACCCTCACAGAACTAAAGAAAACCTATCCCAAAAATGACTTCCGCCTCATAATTGGAGGCGACAACTGGGCCGACTTTAATCGCTGGCGCAACCCCCAAGAAATCCTAACCGAATTCGGCCTGATCGTCTACCCCCGTCCCTCCGACTCCCTCCAATCCTCATCCCCTGACTCGCGCCACGCAACACGCGTCACGCACCACGCATTTAACTCTTCACTCCTGACTCTTGACTCTTTGAAGAAAAACGTAGTTTTTCTTCAGGACGCTCCTCAAATGCCCATCTCCTCTACCGAAATCCGCACCCTCCTCTCCAACCCTAATTCGCATAAAGCGTCACGCCCCATGCAAATACTCTCGATTCTTCCGCAAAGCGTAATCTCCTACATTCACTCCCACCACCTCTACTCCTAATATGGAAGGGAGGCTTACCAGCCTCCCCACAAAAGCAAAACCCCAGACTTCTGTAGTCCGGGGTTCTCTATACAAAAGCGCATCGCGCTTTATGGATATCTTTATCTAATCACTTTGGTAGCCTTTTCACCTACCTTCTTAATATACATACCTCCATCAGTGGGATTAACGCCTGATATCTTGCGGCCATCTATAGTATAATACTCTGCATTCATTGCATTGCCCTCTATTGAAGTCACTTTAGAGCCCTCAGAAGTGTAGATAGGATCAGAATATCCGCTTACAGCTTCAGCTATGGTGAAAGCATGTCCCATCATGTCTACATTTACCTGTTTGATGGTCCTGCCTACTGCTTTAATGCACTCAAATTCACCTTCAGGAACATCAAAGCTTAATGTGCTTGCATCCACAAAATCACTATAATATGGATAACCAATCTGAGAATTATCAGCGAAATCAGCAATTATCTGAATACGCCTTACAACTAATGTCCCTAACGAATTGTCTGCTTGTACGAGGAACATTGTTTCAGGATTGTTACCTTCCAATTCGAACTCATAGTCAGCAAATTCCTCTGTCAGTTCAGTGTCAGCAACATCTAAGGTTATAGTTTCTCCTGATGTAGGATCCGTACCACCCATTGCCACTACCATTCCGCAATCATCGGGAGTCTTAGCAGTGATTATCATCTTGACTTTTCCAGTCACATTTGAGAAATCATATGTGTTGGTGGAAATAAGTTTTGCATCAGGCATTCCCCACAAAGCTCCACTGTTGTTGATACTGACTGCACCATCCTCAATCATAGGATAGGGGAGAGCTGCCCAACCATATGCAAAATCATCAAGCCAGAGGATTTCATCACCTTCATCAGAATCAGTTGCATTCGAGAAATCAATGTCAAGGAAATTATAATCCTTACCTGCATCGCCTATATTCACCTGACGGTATGCAAAGATTTCTGTTCCTGCTGCTCCTGATTGAGCTTCCCATGTCACAGTCACCTTCCCATCTTCAAGTTTCGCTTCCTTCATCTTTGGAGGCAGTGCAGAATAAACCATAAACATTTCCGAAACAGGAGAGGGCAGATCTCCACTGTAGGCTGTCACTTGATAGAATGTCGGTTTGTCAGTTGGAATCTTTATGTCGCAAGAAGGTTCTGTCACTGATTCTGTTGCGTAAGGAGTCAAAATAAATTCGAATTCTTCCGAATCAAATTCCGAAGTGAAAAATTCCACTTCATACTTATCAGCTCCTTCTACAGAGTCCCATGATGCAGTATAACCCTCATCTGAGAAATTCCCGAATGAGAGACCCTCAGGCACACCTACCTTGGGACTTACTGTAGCCATCTCAAGACTTGATATGAAGAATGGAGTCTCCATAGGCTGAAGTTTAACCCTCACATACGAAATCGGACATTCCACCGATTCCTCATCTATATGGAAAGAAATAGTTTCAGGAATCTCAAGTGTAACTTCCTCTGTCTCAAAATCTGAACTGATATGGAAATATGGGAAATCGATAAGAGTGTGTTCCCCTGGAAGTTCATCGGAATATGCCATGAAGATGCAGTTCATACTGTCAATCATTTCATCATCCTCATACACTCCCTTCACATTAGCTCTAAGACGCACTGTCTTTCCGGCCACGCCTTTTATTGCTGGAGTCCAGATTTCTCCCTCAGGTTGGCCCCAACCTGCTTCTTCATCAATGATGAACTTCATATCCACGTATACAGCATTTCCAGCATCATACACGTTTACTCCCGACCATCCTGGCAGACCCTTGAGATCTCCATTTTCTTCTGTAATGTTTACGGCAGTCGGATTTTCCATGTTCCCTTCTCCCAAGGAAGCAAAATCCTCATTCAAGAGAACATCGATATTATAAAGATCATCCGAATTTTCACTCTCTGGAGCAAGAGCTTTAACACGTTTTGGCCCTGCAGAAGTAGAGTAGCGGATATCACCGCAATTTGACACTTTGACATCATTTCTTGATGTCATCTTTCCTTGATTAAGAAAAGACATTGAAAAGTCTGGCGTAACTGCATACGCGGTTGAGCAAAATGCCAGGCTGCCTACTAAAAATAGTAAATTCCTGTTCATGATTTTTAATTTTGTCGCCGCAAAATTACAAAATTTCCCCGATTCCACCAAACATCCTCCACCATTACTTTCACTATTATTGTTACTTCTCCGAGGCAAATTATGGAAGGGAGGCTTCCCATCCTCCCCAACCGAGTCAAACAGAGTAATGTTGATCAGTTATCAATTGTCTCCTTGGCTCATGAATCACATCCGTGTATATCTCAAAGATTGTATTGAGAAGCATATTGCACCTCTCTATAGAATTTAGATCGGATATCTTTTCCTTAATTATTTCATCATACTTATCTGTATGATAACTTGAGCAGATTATATCCACAACCTTCTTCAACTCTCTGGCCGCAAGTTCCGGCTCATTGCTCATAGCCATATCGGAATAGCATGTCACTACATAGCTCAAGAATTTTGCAATTACATCTTCCGTCTCCATTTTATCTACAAAAGCAATAAACGACCGGCAGAGAGGACTCACCGGTTCATCCTTCGGCCTCTTCAATATAGTGTTGCTCATAGCATTGTTTATCACCCTCAACTGAAATAGAAATTGCAGAACTGCATCATCGGAGATAATATCGCTATATACGATTGGCTGTGTCAAATACAGTCCATCAAGTGATTTCACACGGCTTAAAGCCACATAAAGTTGACCTGGTGCAAATATATGGCTGCTTAGGTCAAGAATTATCTTATCATAAGTCTGTCCTTGAGCTTTGTGGATTGTAAAAGCATAGGCAAGCTTGAGAGGATACTGAGTCGTTTTCTGGATAAATGGAGTCTTGCGCTTCAACTCGTGCATTGTCTCGTCATATTTCATCTCATAGCGGTAGTCGGTGATTTGATCAGTCCTTCGTCTGTCTTGAGGATTCGGACATAGTACAGTTTTTCCATCCGAAATCTTCTCAATGAGAAAACATTTCTTCTTGGAATCAAAATCCCTTATGATTCCAAACTCACCATTACTGTAACCCCAATACCGGCTGCTTTTGCAGAAAACCACCTTCGCCCCTATTTTATAATTGAATTTGCTGTCGAAGCAGGATGGGACAATTATTGGATAGATATCTTCCTTGCAGGGAAGTTCGCTATGTTTCAGAGTGACCTCCTTGGTGCCGTCAAGTGTACGTATCGTATATTCCGCTTCAAAGGTCTGGATATTACCGGGCAACTGGTCAAGTTTCGCAGCATTGACCTTGCTCACTTGGTCGTTGGAGGATGCTATGTATACTGCGTCATCTGGCAGCGAATCTACAACTCTTGTATTGAGTTTCTGAAGTAACTCTATTTTCTGTTGAGATGAAAGAGGCTGTCTGAAAGCATCTAATATTTCAGCAAACTTCTCATCATTTTGTTGCCGGTATGATTTTGTCAATTCGAAGAGCTTGATTTCGTCTATATTGTCTTGGATTACATGGCTATTGAAAAAGTATATGCCTCCATACTCTTTCATAAGATACTCATGCTCAGCTTCGGTAGCCACAATCGGTGGCAACTGGAACATATCTCCGACCACAACTACTGGAATACCCCCGAATGGAAGGTCTTTGCCCATCGCTACACGGCATATCTCATGCATCATCTCAAAAGTGTCAGCTCTCACCATTGAGATCTCATCAATCACGAGCAGACGCACATTTTCCAACGTCCGTCTGAACCCTTCAGTGGAATCTTCTGTCACATTGGCAGGATTCTGATACCCCTCATCAAGCTTATCAAAGCATGGATAAAAAAACGAATGTAGGGTTCTCCCGTAGAGATAGAGTTTAGCCGCCAAATTAGTAGGAGTCAATACCTGACATCCTCTTGTTCTGTCTGCAATCTCCCGAATCAAATAAGTTTTTCCGCATCCAGCTTTGCCATGTATGAAAGTGATACCTGTTGGATTTCCCAACAGATAATCCATTACTTCCTCTTGCGTCGAATTAATGCTTATATTCTTATAATCCATCTCATATCTCCTTTGACCGGAAATGTTCAATTATTTAATTGGTTAATTACATTTAGGATAAACCATGGGTCGAAACCTTGGAAGATGGTTCGTTTGGGTTTTGCTTCTTTCAACGCCGCATTCCGCTATGTCTTCTTCGATAAGGAAATAAGGCGTACGGTTATGACGTATGATAGCTCCCATTTCCGAAGCTGTCTTAGCCCCGTCAAAGTAGCGTCTCATCAAGCCTTTCATTCGCTCAATGCCCTCCCGATGCTTATCCTCACATTCCTTATGGACTTTCGAGAATAAGCCCGCTGATTTTCCACAATATTTGCAGGTTGCCATAACTTATCTTTGTTTTTTATAGATGGCTATATATTTTTGAAGCCGACTTGTAGGCTTGTCGGGAACTGTCATTGCTAATTTACCCTCAGAAATAAGTTTATCCATATACCGTGCTTTGACCTTTTTATAGCTTTTTACTCCGAGATAATCAGCAATTTCACGCAATGTCTTGGGTTCCAAACAAAATTTTAAAATACTGTTGCCAACTATTTCCAATCCAACTGTATAATTACCCCGACTAGTACCCCGACTTGGTACACCTTGACTTGGTACATCCTGACTTGGTACACATCGGCTTGGTACATCCTGAATGTTTGAATTGCTAATATTTTGAGTAATAGCTTTATTGACATATTGATTAGAGGCATGACAAGCACCCTGACTAGTACCTTGACTAGTACCCTGACTAGTACCCTGACTAGTACCCTGACTAGTACCTTGACTAGTACCCTTCGACTTGCCTACAACAGAAGAAGTGCTTCGATACACAGTCACTTCAAAGGAAGTTAAATTATCAACATTGAATATAGCCGGAGGATTCCCATTTTCTTTCAATTGAACCTGAACCTCCTTTACTCCTCGATTAAACATATTCACGTAGCCAAGTGTCTTGAAAGCAGAGGCAATCAAGGGATTACGGTAATCATTTACTTTGGGGAAATTCTCTGGACGCGAATTACCATAAAGACCTCCAGGATTCATTATTTCAATCCTGTCCTCAAACTCATAAAATCTTATCGGACCATTCCCTCTTAGGTCACGATGCATATATGCGTTCAGAAGTAACTCTCGCAGAGCCCAATATGGATAATTGCTCACCATCTCTTCTCTTAATATGCTTACAGGGACAGGTTTCTTTCTAATAATTGACATTTCCAGGAAAGCCTCCAACTTCGGAAGTATTTCAATGTACCCTCCTTCAAACTGGCGCTCATCATCCACCTCAGAAGTCACATCCAGACCCTTGAACCGTACAAACTGAGTATAAAGACCCGGCATAAATTGTCTTGGTTTGTAACCAAACAAGGCAATCGCACCGAAGGTAGGACAATCTTTATCAAGATCATACATCCCTACAGAGGCCATTTGCTCCTTTAGTGAACGGTCATCTCGTCTTATTTCTTCTGCAGATACAGCTGCAGGCAAAAAGACATTCCGAAACTTTTCCGTATTGAGATCTGTAAGTTTCGCATGAAAGCAAGGTGTAGTATCAAATGTTGGCATATAAGCAGTGCGCCTTTCCACTAAGATTCTCTCTTCAGCCTCACTTGCAATGTCTCTTCTCGGTCCGATTCGGATGAATGTCCTACCTCTATATCTCACTGGTGGATAAATGGATGGCTGAACTTCAACCACAAGAATATCCCCTCCTTCAAACTCATATTGCTCTACAGTCATAACCGGAAGCGGAAGGATATTTCCCTCGGATCTTATAGCCGTAATCTTCTTATAGAAACTATCATCGACCTTCAATCCAGATAGTTTGCCGTTATCATGAACTCCAATCAATAGATAACCTGGCTGTCTGCTGTTTGCCATATCATTGGAAAACGCACAGATAGCCTCCTGGAACTTATCCATATCACCTTTAGAGATAGTCCTCTCCACTCTCGCAGTCTCATTGCTGAATCTCAGCTTATTTACTTCTTCTTTGGTTATCATATGATTGGGTTGTTTTTATTGTTCTTGTTTTACTCACACATTGTATGCTTCGTAGAAAAATATGACTGTTTTTCGACAATATTTGCAGGTTGCCATTATTCATATGTTTCACTTTCGGTATCCTCGCATTCATTATCCAATGAGAAATAATAATCATCCAGCAAGGCAATGACTTCATCGCATGAGAATGATTTTATCAAGATGCCCGATGAGTCAATAACTTCGGCTTTATTGTTCCCAAAGCAAAGATAACATTTTGTATCTAAAATCGTACTTATTGAGATAAAGCGCGCTCCTATTATCTCATTCAAATTAGAATCTATAACTTTCTGTTTATTCTTAACAGATACAATAAACTGTGAGTCAAGACCAGAAACAACACTGTCAAATTGACAAGGTATAATCCATTCTTGTTTGTTAGATATTACACCCCATTTCTTACCTTTTGAAACTATGAATTTATCAGTTCCATCCTTAGATGGTTCCAAAATAGAAATTGATTTATAGATACAAGGGAGTACCCATTCACTTCCAATCTTCATTACTCCATATCTACCCTTCTGCTTAATAATGGCGTAGCCATTGGTTATGTCGGTTGACTCCTCAGATATTATATCAATTAATATTTCGCCATCACATGAAATACAGCCATACAAGTTACAAATTTTCACCCGTAAATAATTGAAATCTTGCTTATACACATCAAAAGATTCTGATATATCAGAGTACGCAAAGGGTATAATTACATTACCATCAAAGTCCATTACTCCTTCAGATCTTTGTTCCGTATCATAATCATAGCGACTAAGAATGAAGTGCTTTAGACCTTTATTCTCAAAAACATTCAATAACATCCAATTATAATCCTTGGAATACAATCGTAAAATCACATTTCCAGATGTGTCAATTATGCTATCATATTCTTTGTAATACTCATGAACAAGACAATGACCAAATAAAAACAATGGATAATTTACATCTGAATAATTGAACGGAAGAACTAATTTCCCATTCAGGTCAATAAAGCCAGTCAATCCATTGTCTATTCTCACAGCAGCACGACCATGTGTGAAAAAGCCAATTTCTGTATAGATAGGAGGTACTATGGTTTTGCCCTTGGTGTCAATGACAAATTTTTTCTTTCCTCTTTTCTTCTTGCTTACTATGGCTCTTTCTTCCCAAAAATCATCAGCTTCATCGAACTGACATGGAATTAGTTCACAACCATTTTCATCAATGTAACCATATAAACCTGATTTCTTTACGACGGTCATGTTACACTGGAAAGACTTTATTTCCTCATATTTTGGTGTGACATTTGTTTTAGATTCAACATTATAAATGCCATAGAGATTATTTAATTTTGTATATACTATGCTGTCAGTTGAATATTCTTTATATAATCTATCATAATCGGCGGAGAGTGTTACTTCACCTAAACAATTCATAATCCCGTATTTATTATAAGATTTAAAAACCAAATAGGTTTCTCTCAGAATAGAAAAAATGTCGCCATTAGATTCCTTATTGGTGGAAACTTCTTCATCTTTCAAAGTTGACTGCGCGGATTCAAGGGGAACTGACGAATTATTTAAATCTTCTGTCCACTGTAATCCAAATGCCATTGCATTGAAAATTGCATTGACATTTTCGGTTACAAATCCTGTGGTACTGATGAATTTAGTTATAAGTTTATCGACTTTGTTATTCCATTCTCGGTAAGACAATAATTTTGAGGAAATGCCTTCTGTAATCATTGCCCGCAAAATATACTTAGATGCGGGGATGCTATCATAAGCATTAAAATCATCAAGGATGTTTACTAATCTTAGTTCCTTGATTATATCTTCCCCTTCGGTCTCTATGATCCTACGTAATGCAAGATGCATTGGCATACCGGAATTAATATCTATTGATTCAGATTGAAGCTGAGATTCTTCTGAAACTTTCTTTATTCTTGGCCTTCGGATCCTCGTTTTTTGTGGAACTTCAACTTCTTCAGGTTCCTCTTTCTTGACTTTCTCTGCTTTTTTAGAGTCCTCAAAATAAGAATCTAAAATTGAACCAAAGGCTTCAGCATCTTCTTCTGATTGGAACACAAATCCATTTACCCCACGATACGAAGAGTAATAGCCATCATAGTTATTGGCGTATTCCCGAAGAATCGTGAACACATCTTTGTCTACCTTCTTTATAAGACGCACCACATAAATGTAAATTCCTTTCTTCTCGTGGTGTTGCTCTGATATAGTATATAATTTAGCCATTTAGTTAGTTTGAAAAAACATACTACGTCTTGAATTGTGTAAATAAGTTCGAATTACTCACATTCCAGATTTATCTGAATAAATTGATTTTTCAATGAGGATAACTTATGCTCAATTCGAATAATTCGTATATTGGAACTTTGATGTCTACATTTAGATATTGATCTACTCCATCATCTAATATAAATTGACCGTCTATCCACTTTCCTGTAGCCCATTCAGGTTCATCCCATCTAAATTGAATCTTTGAATTATAAAGATTGTGCTCATCATCTAAAATTGTTATATAATCACCGCTTCGTAAAAGGATATCTACTCCAATATTGTCGTTGACCAAATAATTCCCTCTCTCATAGTATTCAATATTTTTAATCTCTGTAAATTTTGCGAATGTAAATCCAATAGTGAAATTATCAATATCTTTGACATGGCAATATACATTTTTAATGGTTGTTCCTTCATTAAATTCATATTTCAATAGCTGAAGTACATAATCTTGAAGCAATTTAATATCATCTACAAAGACAGGATGCCATCGGGGATTTGATGATAGTTTTATAGGGCAATTGCTAAGAGATGAAAGAATTTCAGAAACTACATCTTCTTTATAGTTTGTTTTCTCAACAAATTTTTTACCTTCATCTTCAAGACATCCTGATTTTGAATCTGCACAACATTTCCAAACAAATTCAAGATATCCCATATTAATCATATGGGTCAAAATTGATTTATGATATGGATATTTCTTAAAATAACCATAGTCATTCAATATGTTTATTAATCTCGATTCCGAAACAATTTGAGAGCCGAATGTCGCTACAATAGATTTTAAGAGAGTATTCAGTACCACTTTTATATTAATATATTACTTGATTGTATTGAAATTACGATATTTTTGTAATGAAACCCTAAATTTAAAACTGATATAGAAAGGGGTTCATCAGAAATTTATTTCACCGTTTTCTTTAGTATCCATAGACTTGGGAATTAAGACAATTATTAGAAGCATGATTCAGAATAATAATCTTTAGGAAAATCCTCATTACAATCCTTGTCTGGATGGAGTTCTGATTGCAGGTTTTCTAATCGGCTTTCTAATTTTCCTTTTGATTCTAAGGCTCTTTTCTCATCTGCCTGGGCATATTGACAGTCTATTACGTTCTGACGAGTAGGATTTTCTATATTCTTAAATGATAACAGAATGCTGTTAGCTCTTGAAATGATCTCATTTTCTTTAGCAATAAGAGCCTTGACATTGTCAATCTGCCATTGGATGAGATGAGGGAGAGTTGTTGAGACGGAATGCAAATCGAAAAGCATGGCTATCGACATATCATCGCGACTCCCGATCTTGCTCAACTGTGGCAGAGTAGTCTGAATCTCCGTCTCCGTCGCATCAATCCCATCCTTTGCAAGGGATTTGAGTATCTGAACATAGAAGTTTGCCTGATTCTCTTCAGCTCCAAAGGAGTCGTCGATGCCGTCAGATCCAAGGATGACGGCTATCGGGAATGTGCCATCACCGCAATAGCAATAGCGGAACTCGTTGATAGCATTGCTATCGCATATCGAAGTGGTTTTGTTCAGAAAACAATTGTCATCCCACGGTATCGGTTCTTTCCAGTCTCCTTCTTCATCGCATGCAAAGCATTTGCCATCGCCTATCTGAAAGGCAAACCAATGATCTGGAGTACATACGCATAACATCAGGGTACATCCATATACCTTTTCCAGATTTTGCCCCTCTTCAAAATCCTTTATCCAATGTTCTTCCAGGCCTGTTTTCTCAGAATCTGTCAGCGGATTGTACTCGGCATGCGCTGCCACGACAGCATTCCACTCCGATATTATGGAGCCGAATAGCCAACGGAACGCACGTTCCGTATCGCTTGACTTTGCGAAGTCCTCTTTTGCTATCTGATCTGACACAGTTCCTCGTTGAACGAATGGTGTTCCTTTCAATAATAGCTCTCCAGCTTCTTCAATAAAGCCGTTTACCTTGATTTCTGCAACTTTAGCCGCAATCTTAGCCCCTATGTCACTCCGGAAATAGCGCCTTCCTCCATGCCCATCGCAGACTATGGCAATGCCATAGCCATTCTCATAGATATGGCTATAAGAATAGTCCTGGCAAACCTTGCCCGAAGCTATGTGACTTTCGCCTTGACAGCTGAAGCTGATAGAATTCATGCTATTTAATCCCAATCGTCGTCATAGGAGCTGGTGTCTACCGAAGTCGCAGCTTCCGCTCCATTGATGTTTTCGACCGCATCCTTTACTTCCTCGATTACCTGATCCTGCTTCGTTGTGTCTCCGGCAGTACTGCTCTTGCTTCCAATCTGTGAAGAGGTCACGGCAACTATACGAATGATTTGCTTGAGCGCATCAATATTGTGGACAGTGAATACAGCTTCGCTATTACCAGCGAATTGTTTGAGAACCTCCTTGTCTGCGTCATCACCAATTGCAATAGCAACCTTGATGGCCGCCTTAAACCAATTGTTGTTCTTCAATTTGTTAAGTCCGCTTTCATAGTCATCTGTAGGACCTCCGTCAGAAAGCAGGATAATTGCCGGGGCAAACGAACCGCTTGCAGACTGCATGAAGCCACTGCGTGAAAGTTTGGAAGAGAGCTCAGCACAAGCTGCGCCAAGGGATGTGAGACCTCCTGCACTTACATCTTGCCAGACAAAATCAGAGGCGAGTTTTGGTTCTGAGTAAAGCCAATTGACACCACTTGAAAACTCAAGCGCTGCCACTTTGATTTCTGCATCAGGATTCTCAGCAGATATCTCATCCAGCATCGGAAGTACATTTGCTACGGCATCATTTACTGCCCCTATCTTGTTCCCCTCCATCGATCCTGATGTGTCGATGAGAAAGAAGAGTGTCATGGTTCTGCGTGGTACGCTTACTTGTTCATCTAAGAGTGACATAGTCTTTATGATATTAGTTATTTGTTACTAAAGTTATTTCTCCCTTATGGGTATTAGAGAAAGATATCTTGATTCCGGGGTTAACCGGCATCATGCCGTTAGGCTCAACTACCTTGATTTTCCCACTTGGAGTTTCGGCAGTCCAGTTATTTGAAGAAAGATTCTTCATAAGTATTTTCGATGGATCGTTGGGATGAGCGACAATTTCAGCATCGGGTATATTGTCATTGTCAATATAGACCTTTGTTCTTTTTGTAAGCATAACGGAGCGAGTACCAATCTTGAGCTGATGGCTTGTGTCGACAGGTTTACTACAATCCATACACTTTGAATCTTCCTCAATAAAAGTTTCTTCACCACAATACGGACAGCGCACGAGAGAGTCCCTGATGCTAACTACTGTCTTTTCCCATAGGGATTCAATCATACGATTATTCGGATTCTTAAGTTTGTCTTGAGAAAACTCCTGAATGAATATTTCGCGAAGCTTAGAAGGAAATGCCGGCCATCTGCGGATTACGTTTTGATGTATGCCCCTGACAGGCAGGTTGCACTTGTCGGTGGGATCATATATGAAGAGTGCCTCTGTCCCATAAAATTTCTTCTCGAAAGATTCTGTCATGCAAGGACAAGCTACCACCTTGGCTCCCTCAAATGGGTGATTGGCGTAGAATAGCATAAACAATATTACCGAAAGCGAGAATCGGTCGCTATACTTGTCGGGGACTCCACCGGCTACAATTTCAGGTGCCATGTACCGTGCTTTCCCCATAATGCCAGACTTCTCTCCCTGAGGCATGACATTGTCGTTGTCGCATATGAGCACATCTCCATTGTCAGGATCAATGAAGAAGTTACCATCGTTCAGATCCTGATAGCTGTAGCCGAAACGATGAAGCATCATGAAGCCCTTGCATATATTCAAAGCGGCTGCAAGCATGGCTGAGTATGAGCGAAAAGACTTCTTGGCGAGCAGGAAATTGCCAAACTCAAAATAGTTTTTCGGACGCAATTTCATCACATAGCCGAAACTCCCTTTTTCTTTCTTAGTTAGGTATTCCGGCCACAAGAACACTTCGGAAGGTGCGCCATTCATTATATTATGCTCCAAATTCTTGTAAAATTTGTCGTCTGGAGTCTTGATATACCATTTAAGAGCCTTTTTCTCCCCATTCAAATCCACAAGATATACAATACCTTGTCCACCACGGCCAAGCTCCTTCTCTATCGTCACGAAAGCGCCTGAAGTAAGGTTTATTTTTTCTCCTTTCTTAAGTTCTTGCATATCTTTGCTATTTAATCTTTGATATTTAAAATTTAATTCAGAATCCTCCTCCTTGAAGATCGAAAGAGGATGCAGCAGAGACTTCCCCTGTCTGTCCACAAACGGGACATGTGAACATGTTTTCTCCATGCCAGCACGCCACCGCGCCGCATGAACAAAATATATTATGTTTACTCTTACAATATGGGCAACCGGGATACTCATCATCCAAAATGATGCTCCCGTGCACATGAGTAGTGTCGTAACCTTCTCGTCGTGCCTTGTCTCTGTCTATTTTGAAGGCCCATACAAATTTGAATGCATTGTCGCCGACATAGTCGACAGTGATGCCATAATGTTTTTTAGCCTCAGGGCAGTAAGCCATGATAGCGAAAGCCTTATTGCGGACAGGTGTCATCTCTATTTCGTTTGTGATTAGTTTTACTCAATCACAAAGTTAAGAATAATTTTTGAACTACCAAAGAGTTTGGAGTATGTTATTTAAGTTTCTTTCCGATTTTGTCACATCCGTATTGTTTACGATATTCACGCAGTTCCTCAAGGTAGCTGGCGGTTATGACACCTGATGGAAGGGCGTTGATAGCTACTGCTCAGGGATCCAGAAAGGGCACCCGAAGCGACTGTTGGTGTCAAAGTATTTATATATTCTATCTTGTATATTCATAATTGCAAGAAATTACTTTTTAGAGATTGTCCAACTACCTTTTTTATCAGAACCTGTTCTATCAATGTTGATTATTCTTCTCAACTTTTTCAACTGATAATTTATTGCATTGCGATCAAGCCCCATTGCAGTTGAAAGTTCTGATATCGTAATCGTCGGGGTGTCTGTCAAATACTGCAGTATTAACTTTTGTTTATCAGATAATTCAAAAGTTGTAAAAATCTCGTTGATAAAATCTGATGTTGAATTTACAGTTGAGTTTACAGTTGAATTTTCAACTGTATTCCCATTTATAGTTGAATTCCCCACTTTATCTCCTTTTTTAGATAAAATCTCCTTTGTAAGAGGAAGAGTAAGCCATACTTCATTCACCTCGCTTTCATCATGAATCTCAGGATGAGGGTAGCCAAGAGATTTCCAAGCGTTCAGTATCTTTCTGAAACCTGAGCCGATGTTGTCTCCAAATCCTACCATCCGAAGCATCCTCTGTATCGTGCTGTTTCGGGCCTGAGTATAATCTCCATTATATATTCGTTCAGGCGAAATCCTAAGAGTCCCCGGATTACGCATTATGATGGAGTCCGATCTGCGGTCAATGCGCAGTACTCCACCGAGTCTGTAATCACAATACGTCAAGGTGTTGATAAAACCTTCTCTCACACCTTCATACAAATCTCCTCCATCTATTCGCACAGTCCCCTTAAGTTTCCCTTCTGAGGGAAGAGTAAAAAGAAGTTTATTCAGGGCAATGGAGAGAAAGTTGTATATGTTGTCCACCCAGCGGCCATCATCAGTGATACGGTCGTTCCATTTCTTGCTTCCGCCAGGCTCTATGCCTATGAGATCAAGATAATCAAATCTGAAGTTTGGGAAAACTTGATGAATGGCTACGCTCTTGCCAAACATAAGCAGCCCAGCAACTGTCAGGCCTTCTGTCTCTTGCTGTGGATTGGACGCATAACCACCTAAATTTGTCAGGAACTCAAGGTCTGATAGTTTCTCATAAATATGACCCGGATTATGTCCGTTGAAGGCATTCCGATAACCGCGTAGTGTTTCCTCATCGACAAACTCAAATCCATAACGATTCAAGATTTGAGCATCCGCATTATCTGTACTGTCACGAATCAGCATGGCAAGTTCCTCATCGTTTACATGACGGTCCCCTTCATGCATGCGTTTGAAAGTACCTGACTGAAGATTATTGTTGATATAGATAGGCTTTTGCCTATAATCAGCTTCCGGAACCTTTATATGCACAATGGTCACGCCGTCAACATCAACAGGCCTAACATCACTGTCAACCAAAACGCTACGGTTCACCTTCTGTTTATTATTGACAATGTTGAAGAAATCCGTAATCACTTTATATGAATCTGAGACTCCGGTAAATTCAAATCGTTGATCCAATGGCTTGTCCTTATGTTCGGTCACACCGAGGAGTATCACTCCGCCTCTGGTATTGGCAAATGCGGAATATGTCTCCCATAAATCCTTAGGGAGTTTATCCTGACATGCTTTCACTTCAAGATGAAGCCCTTCACCATTTTTAATCAGATTCTTTATTTCTTCAGCTGTTATCATCTTCATAACGAGTAAATTATATCCATTGTAAAATAGCCATCTGTAATTTAGTCTACATCCCATTGATGCATATACTAAAGCACCCGAAGCTGAATGTTCGTGTCAAAGTATTTATAGATTCTATCCTATATCTTCATTGTATTCAGTCATTTATTTGAATATCAAGAGCAGTGTCACTCAAACGTATTTCATATTTAGCACGGTTGTCATAGAATACGTTGACAGATTGGTGGCATTGAATACTTGTATTCTCGTATATGTAATTGGGATTCCCAAATATAATTTTTTCCACATCACCACAGAATTGAATAGACCTGTCTTT
>DAAK01000077.1 GCA_001701075.1 Bacteroidales bacterium GP3
TAAAAGACATCAACAAAATCTATCGTACAGATGAAATCGAGACCCAGGCTCTCGAAAACGTGAATATCCATATCGACAAAGGTGAATTCGTCTCAGTGATGGGACCTTCCGGTTGCGGCAAATCCACGCTGCTCAACATCGTCGGACTTCTCGACACACCGACTTCCGGCACCGTCACAATAGCCGGCACAAACGTGGAGGGGATGAATGACTCACACCTCGCAGCATTCCGCAACCAGAAACTCGGTTTCGTGTTCCAGAGCTTCCACCTCATCGACTCGCTCAATGTGATCGACAACGTGATGCTTCCGCTTATCTACCGCAAATCGAGCGCTTCGGAACGGGAGAAACTCGCGAAGGAAGTGCTTGAAAGAGTTGGACTCAGCCATCGTATGCGCCACCGTCCGTCGCAGCTCTCCGGTGGTCAGTGCCAGCGCGTGGCAATAGCCCGTGCAATTGTCGGAAATCCAGAGATAATCCTTGCCGACGAGCCGACAGGTAACCTGGACTCCAAGATGGGAGCAGAGGTAATGGACCTCCTCCATACACTCAACCGCGAAGACGGACGCACCATCATGATGGTGACCCACAACGAAGAGCAAGCCCATCAGACCGACCGCATCATCCGCTTCTTCGACGGCCGCCAAGTAATGTAAAACTTTAGGTTTCGCCGTTTTCATCGTTTTCATCGTTTTCATCGAAATGCGCTGACAACGACGACAACGACGACAACGTTGACAACTACAACAATGACTCGATATTTCAAACAAGCCTGGGGCTCGCTGACAAAGCAGCCGCTGCTGAGCGTAATCAGCATCGCCGGCACGGCACTCACCATCTTCCTCATCATGATCATTGTGATGATTGATGAGGTGAAAGTCACTCCCTTCGCGCCCGAGAGCAACCGCGACCGCTGGCTGGTGCAGAAAAGTGCCTCCATAGGTAATAAAGAATGGGGCTCAACGCCCGACAAGAACTCTTCAAACGGAGGAATGTCTTATGAGTTGATCCGTCGTACTTTTTATGAGATGAAACTCCCGGAGGCTGTAGGCGCATTCACTGGGAGCAATACAGAAAGCCATCTATCTGTAACAGGAAAGAGATCTTTCGGTGCAAGAAGAAAAGATACCGACCATGGTTTCTGGAATGTAATGGACTTCACATTTATCGCCGGACATCCCTACAATGAATCAGACGTGGAGTCAGGACGACAAGTGGCTGTTATCAATGAGACTCTCGCTCGAAAGCTTTTCGATACAACTGACTGTGAAGGACGCGAATTCTCTATCGACCATGTTCCTTACCGGGTCAGTGGTGTGGTGCGCGACGTCAGCAACCTGACAAGCCATGCAGATGCGGATTTGTGGGTTCCTTTGACCTCGAATACATCCGGAAAATTCACATGGTGTACTTATATGGGAGCATTCAGTGCCATCATCGTGCCAAAATCTAAAGCCGATATGCAAGCAGTAAGAGAGGAATACGACAAGGTATGGGATAAATTCGAAGAAGAAGTGAAGGAAGAAGGCTGGGAATTCTACCGTCGTCAACGTCCTTATGACCAATTTACTGCCGTAAATACGCTCAGTGCAAACTTGGGGCCGGACATTGATGCTGTCAAGAGAAGCGATCTTATCGTCTATACCATTCTCCTTCTGATACCGGCCATCAACCTTAGCAGTATGACCCAAAGCCGTCTGCGTCGCCGTCGCGAGGAAATCGGAGTTCGCCGTGCATTCGGAGCCACACGGTTTGATATAATGTCTGATATCTTCATCGAAAGCCTCATCATCACAATAATCGCAGGCCTCATCGGACTGATAATGAGCATCGCCTTTATCTTCTTAGGAGGTAAAAACGTCCTTGCAGGAGGTGCGGATGTCACTGGTCTCTCATTGGGAATGGTCTTCAATGTAAGTGTATTCGGGACTGCTCTCCTTTTCTGCTTCCTCATGAACCTGATTTCCGCAATACTCCCATCTTGGCAAGCTTCACGAACAAATATTGTCAATGCCCTGTCAGGGGATAAAAAGTAACTTATTACTGATATGAAACGTAAACTATTGACCCAAATGGCTGCTGAATGGCGAGCCAACATATGGATGGCAATCGAATTGCTGTTGGTATCGGTAGTAATGTTTGTTCTTGCCGACAAAATATATACTGCAGTTGCTACAATCAATGAACCTCTCGGTTTTGATGCCCGACATTGCTATGTTCTGAAAGTGCAGGAGGTTTCCGATGCAGCTCCTGACTATGTGAAGTACAATGATAATGAGGAGAAATATAAGGATCTCCTTACTCTCAAGCAGCGTGTCCTGGCTCGACCCGAAATCACTGCCGTGACAATCAGTTCTAACGCATATCCCTATAATCCCAATAACTCTATGAATCAGCTCGACATAGACACTTTCAGTATGGCTGATTCTCCTCTTCTCCGACGTGCTGTTGACCCCGATTTCTTCAAGGTGTTCAAAGTGGAAGGTGCAAATGGCGAGACTGCGGAGCAACTTGGTGAAATCCTTCAGCAAGAGAGTGTGATTCCAAGCGACAATGCCCTACTTCGCAAAGCCGGCATTCGATCTCTCAAGGACCTTATGGGTTGTCAGATGATATATAATGGATATGACACCCTTACTTTGAGAGCCTCTTTCAAACCAATGAAATATAGCGAGTACTGGACAGTTCATGGTTGGTCGGGTGCTTCTATATTCGAAATACTCAACCCTCACTATTATATGGACTTTATAGAAGGTATGAGCGTCAGGGTGAAAGACAATATGGACAAGGATTTCGAAGAAAAGATTATGGACGCTTCCAACGATGAACTTAGGGTCGGCAATTGGTATATTTCATCTGTGCAGTCCTTTGATTTCATAAAGGAAAACTTCAACCGCAATGAAGAGGCTGCTACCAGGAATATCATAATCTGCGCCCTGTTCCTTCTCCTGAATATCTTCCTCGGTGTCCTCGGCACATTCTGGTT
>DAAK01000166.1 GCA_001701075.1 Bacteroidales bacterium GP3
ATATATGTTTGGCTATCAGATTGGGTATATGTATCTTCGCTATCTTATGTGGAATTATTCTGGTCGACAGAACGATGTCTCTTCTACAGGTGAAATTGATTATGGTAATTTCATTACCGGAATTAATCCACTAGACGACTGGATGCTGGGTCCGCAATCGAAGATGCCTCCTGAACTTGGCTCAGAAAATGAAGGCCGGAATGTCTATTGGTGCATTCCATTCATTTTTGGACTAATAGGTATTGTTTGGCTTTTTAGGGGGGCTCATACAGGTTTGGAGAAAAAGAGAATGCAGCGTATCGCTTGGATATCATTGGTGTTGTTCCTTATGACTGGCGTCGCTATCGTATTCTATCTGAATCAGAGCCCTGGCGAACCTCGGGAGCGGGACTATTCGTTTATGGGTAGCTTTTGCACTTTTGCCCTTTGGATATGCTTCGGTGTGCTTCTCCTGCTTCGAGCCTCTCGTCGCAAATGGGTGAGGGGAGTGGTATTGGTTGCCGTTTGTGCGGTTCCTTTATGGATGTTTGCCGAAAATTATCGCGACCATGATCGGAGCTATCGCTCTGCAACCTTCGACTATGCCACTAATCTCCTTGAGTCACTCGACGAGGATGCGATTTTATTTGTAGATGGCGACAATTATATCTTCCCTCTATGGTTCGCCCAGGAAGTGATGGGTGTGCGGAGGGACGTGACTGTGATATGTAATGCCTACCTTGGCAGTGACTGGTATGTGTGCCAGCTGATGATTCCACGTTATGGTTATGATGGTGTGAGGATGACTGCTACTGAAGCGGATATTGCTTTAGGCAACTACAATATGGTGCGTTTCCCATCCGTGGAGTTAGACACGGTCCCTGCAATTGTCGCGCTCAGAAATATTTATGCTGATTTGTCGCCGACTCCCTCCTTTGGTCATCGGTGGTTGACGATGGGGAAGGACTCTGCCGATTCGTGGACTTTCGACCTTCTTTCTGTTCCCGGCAAAGGAGCAGGGTCTCTTGCTGGACTCCGCGAGGTGGCAGAATTGGATATAGTAGCGACTAATGCAGCATCCAGATATCCGCGCCCTATATATTGGCATCAGAATCTTCAGAAAAATAAATATATAGGATTTTTTCCATATACTCGTCAGGCACTTTTCACTCGTAAGCTGACTCCTCTCGCTCCTGATTCAATCGTGCTTCTCGATGAGTCGCTCGACGCCCTTCCTAAGTTGCGTTGGGGAAATCTCGACCTTGCTCCATATCCGGGTGTCGATGTTTCATCGCAAGCATCAATTCAGCGTGCATCCCTTATTCGATTGGCTGAATCCCTCACAGAGGCAGGTCGCCATGACCAGGCATTGCATGTAGCAAAATCTGCTTTAGTGCGCTATCCTTCAACGCTGATTCCTTTTACAATACGGCATCACATTGACAGTGCTTACTTCGAAGCCCGACAACTTGCAATGGTGTTGTCAACGTCGGGAAGAGCTCTCGGTGATACCGCAGCAATCTCACTCGCAAGAAAAATTGAGATGGAGGATAGCCTTCGCTCCCTTGATTTCCGCCATTATCGTGAGTCTCTCCCACGCTGGCGTCGCTCGGCTCTTTCCCCCGACTCCCGCAACCACGCCATCCTCCCTTAGCTCTGTCAGACCAGTCAGACTCGTCCGACATGTCCGACAAGTCCGACTCGCAAAACGCGCCACGCGCTACGCAAAACGCACAATACCCTAAAAGCTCAATTTTCGTTTGCGAAAGTTGAGCTTTTTTATTAATTTTGCACCCGCATTCTCCCGAATGCTATATAAATTTCAATTTAGGGGTGCCGTAAGGCTGAGAACAAACCCTCTGAACTTGACCCGGTTAATGCCGGCGTAAGAAAAATTTGAAGACATGAAAAAGCCTTTCTCATGGAGTGCCGCCATTATATGTATGGCCGTTCTCCCGGCTTCGGCAGGCAATGCCGGAGACTCAATGCTCGTAGAGAGCCTCGACAGTATTATAACCCATTTGGAAGCCGTAGAAGTGACGGCAAACCGTGCCGGAGTAAAGACTCCTGTGGCCTTCACCAACGTCTCGGCAAAGGAAATTGCAAAGAGCAACGATGGTCGCGATATCCCGTCACTCCTCGAAATGACCCCTTCTATCATCTCAACAAGCGACGCCGGAGCCGGAATTGGTTACAGCAGCTTACGTGTGCGTGGCACTGATGGTTCCCGTATCAATATCACGGCCAACGGTGTCCCTATCAACGATAGTGAAAGCCACAATGTATATTGGGTCAATATGCCGGATCTTGCGTCATCACTCAATGACATTCAGATTCAACGCGGTGCAGGTACTTCTACCAATGGTGCTGGTGCTTTCGGCGCCTCTATCAATATGCTGACCGATTATCCTGCCACCGAACGTTCTGCAATGGTGTCCGCTTCCTATGGCTCTTTCAACTCTAATAGGGAGACTGTTAAGGTCTCATCAGGTCTCTTCGGCGACCATTGGAGCGTTGATGCCCGTATCAGTCATATCGGTTCTGACGGATACATCGATCGCGCTTTCTCCCAGCTTTGGAGCTATATGGGCCAACTTGCTTATCGTTCAGACAATACCACTCTTCGTCTGCTCGCATTTGGCGGAAAGGAACGCACTTATATGGCATGGGACTATGCTTCAAAAGAAGAGATGGAGGAATATGGTCGTCGCTACAATCCATGTGGAAAATATACTGCATCTGATGGTTCCACTGCCTTCTATTCGGATCAGTGCGACAATTTCACACAGCATCATTTCCAACTTCTCCTTAATCAGTATATAGGCCAATATGTGACTCTCAACGCCACTCTCCATTATACAAAAGGTGATGGCTACTACGACCAGTATAAGACAAAACGCACGTTAGCAGAATATGGTCTCGCTCCATTCCTTGATTCGGAGGGTAATCTTGTGAAGAAATCCGACCTCATTCGTCTGAAATTCAATGACAATGACTTCGGTGGAGGAATGGTGAATGTAAGATATCAGAAAGATGCTCTGACTTTGGTAGGTGGTGGAGCTGCCAACTGGCATCGGGGCAACCATTTCGGAAAGGTGAAATGGGTTCGCAATTTCATTGGTGCTATCGATCCCCTTCAGGAATATTATAGTAACACAGGGCGAAAGTTTGACTCCAACGTCTTCTTACGTGGCGACTATACATTTGGTTCCGATTTTTCGGCTTATGCTGACCTTCAATACCGACATATCGACTATTCGATTTGTGGCATAAGCGACAATTATGACTGGAATATCGACGGTATGGGGATTCTCGATTTAAAGCGTAGTTGGGATTTCTTCAATCCGAAAGTTGGTGTTTCATACAACGATGGTGGCCATCGTGCCTATGCTTCCTGGAGCGTTGCACATAAGGAGCCGACTCGCGATAATTTCACCGATAGCGATCCTGAGCATTATCCAGTGGCAGAACGTATGTTTGATTACGAGGCCGGTTATTCATATGGCACTTCACTTTTCAATGTCGGTGCTGGACTATATTATATGGATTATAAGGATCAATTGGTCGTTACTGGAGAACTTTCCGATACTGGCAATGCCATCAGTGTAAATGTCCCGAAATCATACCGTATGGGTATTGAGCTTCAAGGTGCTTTGCGACCTGTGAGCTGGTTTGACTGGCAAATTAATGCCACTCTTTCACGCAACCGCATCAAAAACTTCACAGAATATATCTATGAAGATGAATGGACCAATCCAATCTCAATAGATTGTGGCGACACTCCTATAGCTTTCTCTCCAGATTTTATCCTCCACAATGCTTTCAATTTTAATGTAAAAGGTTTTGAGGCATCTCTGATGAGCAGATATGTGTCAAGCCAGTATATGAATAATGCGCGTAGTGAAGAGGCAAAACTCGAATCTTACTTCGTTTCCGATCTTGCATTGGCATATACATTTAAGAAAATATCCGGCATGAAGGATCTTCGTGTAGGAGTGACCATATATAATCTCTTCAACGAGAAATATTGCAACAACGGATATTCTGGAGCAGGCTATTATCTTGAAGACGGCAAACCCGTAATCTACCGCTACGCCGGCTTCGCGGCCCAAGCCACAACCAATGTCCTCGCTACCGTCACCCTCTCCTTCTAATATTTAATAATCAGAAATTATCATTGATCGTTGATCGTTAATCGTTGATCGTTGCCATGCCTTGGGATAAAATCTTAGAAATACTCGGCTTCTCAGTTGGCCTACTATATCTTTGGTGGGAATACCACGCCGACTGGAAACTTTGGTATGCCTCTATGGTCATGCCGGCAATCTCCATGTGGATCTACTTCAGCAAAGGAATCTATGCCGACTTTGCCATCAACATCTACTATCTTGTCATAGCCATCTATGGCTACATAGTCTGGACCCGAGGCAATCGCAAGTCAAAGCAGTCCGACTCGTCCGACTCGCAAAACGCAGAACGCACCACGCAAAATGCAACTCTCCCCATCTCCAATATTCCCCCACGCATGCTCGCTGCATGCGTGGCGGTCTTCATTGCATTATGGGTAGGTCTATATCTAATCTTGAATTATCTGACCGATAGCACTGTCCCAATCCCCGATGCTTTCACAACGGCCCTAAGTATCGTAGGCATGTGGATGCTCGCACGCAAATATCTGCAGCAATGGATAGCTTGGATTCTGGTCGATGCTGTCTGCACAGTGCTGTATTGGTATAAAGGAATCCCTCTCTATGCCATCCTCTATGCCCTCTATACTATCATTGCCTTCTTCGGCTATCGCAAATGGCTCCGCCTGATGCACTCAAGATCCGATAATCAGGAGGGCTAAGCTGACAAGCAGGATTCCAAGATCGACGAGTTTTGTCTTGATATTCTTCTCATGCAATACAAGCACACCATAGAAGAAGGGTATCAACACACTGCCGCGACGTATCATAGAGACTATCGAAATCATTGACCCCGCTTCCGACAATGAATAGAAATATGCTAAATCAGCGCCCGTAAGGAATACCGATATTCCGATAATGGCCCACTTCCAATGGAATGGAGTGGAACTCTGTTTATGAAGTTTTAGCAATATCAGCACTGCTACACTCATCATCCCTAACTGATAAAGTGAATACCAGCTTTGCACCATCAAAGGCTGAAACCTGGTCAAAAGGTACTTGTCATATAGTGCGCTGACAGCTCCAAGTGCTGTCGCCCCTACCGACATCCAGAGCCACTTGCTATGCTTAAATGAAAATCCCTCCTTCGATCCTACGCGACTTATCATGAATAATGATGCAAATCCTAATAGAATGCCACACCACTGTATGAAATTCAATTGCTCCCCGAATATCAGCAAGGCTCCTACTAATACCATGACAGGACGCGATGCATTGATCGGCCCTTGAATCGTCAAAGGGAGATGCTTTATGGCAAAATATCCAAGGATCCACGAGGAAAGGACAATCACTGATTTAGTGGCTATCAGAAGATGACCAGTCAACCCTTCCCCAGGTCCCATGCCTCCATGTGTGATACACTCAATCAGCACCGGACTCATTAGTAATGTACCGAAGAGTGTGTTAAACCACAACACAATCGGTACATTATTGTCCTTCAGTGAGATTTTCTTCATTACATCATAAAATCCCAGCCCTATTGCTGATATCAGTGCAAAAATTATCCACATTTTGTCAAAAAAATTTTGTCAGTTCGAAAATTTCCATTACCTTTGCAGTGTATTAGTACGCTATTACACTAATGTTGAAATTTTCTTCAATATTTCTGTTACATTTTAGTGCTTTCTTGCGTCTAATACACATAGTATATAACAACTCTGACAATTTAATTACGCATTATGCATTATGAATTATGCATTGAATAAAGAAAACGTGATTCAGCTCCGCGATATCAACAAGACATATCCCGGAGTGGTCCCTCTCCATGTCTTGAAAGATGTCACGCTCGACATCCGTAAAGGGGAACTCGTCTCTATAATGGGAGCTTCCGGTTCAGGTAAGTCCACTTTGCTAAATATCCTCGGAATCCTCGACAACTATGACTCCGGTTCTTATCATCTTGATGGTGTCCTTATCAAGGATCTATCCGAGAATCGTGCTGCCGAACTTCGCAACCGCATGATTGGTTTCGTGTTCCAGTCATTCAACCTCATCAACTATAAGAATGCCCTTGAAAATGTGGCTCT
>DAAK01000189.1 GCA_001701075.1 Bacteroidales bacterium GP3
TACCGAGCGGAGTACGGAAGTCACCGAATACCGGGCTGTAAACACCCTGAATAAGGATTCCACTAACGCGCTGGTCAAGTTGGCTTATGGTAGCATTGATAGAATTATTAATTTGTTCAATGAGTTCCTCGAGTTGTTCAGCCATCTCCTCTTTATAATCTTCAAGAAGTTGGTTGACTGCGCTGATCATATTCTTAGCCTCTTCGAGCTGCATATAAACCTGCTCAAACTCATTATTCATCGTGCCTTCAAGACCATGAGCATAATCACTAAGAGCTTTAATCTCGGCTTCAAGTGCGTCCTTAAGGCCATCTATTTTTCCTTGTACATAATCTTCAGAGGCTACGGCTCCTTCAGGAAGAAGCTTATCAATAGCATCAAGACGGCTGGTGATTCCATCAATTTGACCCACGAATTTATCATCAAGGGATTCGATGGCATTAAGACGTTTTTTAACTTCTTCAATGTCAGCTTTCCGAGCGGCAGCTTCCGCTGTAATAAGACCTTCAAGCCTTGCATCTTCTCCCTGCAGCTGTGAGCGAAGCTTTGCAAGATCATACGAAGTTTGTGTCTGGAGATCATTCACGTCATCCTTGCAGGACTGAAGAGAACCCATAGACACACTTGCTAAGAGTGCCAAAGCTACTCCATAGAGTACTTTCTTCATCATCTCTGGTAATTTTAAGTTATTGATAATTATTAAATTTTATATATTCTTAAATTAATAAGCGGAATCAAAACGCGTACCTTAGAAGTCCTTTGGTATGCAAGTCTGAATATCAATTGCATTGAAATTTAACATATACGTGTGCAAAATTAATATAAATTTTCCAAATTTCACAAAAAAAATGAAAAAAATTCCGCTTCGATAGGTATAACAATAAATATAGGAGAAAGTTTATACAATGATTAACGATAACTGATAAACTTTTTTAGGTCGCTTGCAAAAAAGCCTCTTTTACATCATGGTCTGGTTTCCTCTATCAGGGAAAGGAGGGCAGGTAGAGCTTCATCGGCGGGGATGTTTTTCTTGACGAGTTCCTTACCTTTATATATAGAGACTCTTCCGGGACCAGCGCCCACATAACCATAGTCGGCATCAGCCATCTCACCGGGACCATTGACAATGCAACCCATCACTCCAATCTTCAGACCTTTCAGGTGAGCGGTATTTGCCTTTACTTCTGCCAATGTCTTCTGAAGGTCGAAGAGGGTACGTCCACAACCAGGGCATGCGATATACTCCGTCTTCGAGACACGGAGACGGGAAGCCTGCAAAATACCAAGGGCAACGCTTTTCACCTCCTCCTTAGTGAACTTCTCAGAAGCCACGATGCCGATACCTGAAGCATAGCCATCAAGAAGCAGGGGGCCGAAGTCAGCTGCAGCCTCTATCTGAAGGTTTTCGAGATCCTTAGTAAGGAATCCCATCATGACGATGATAGGATTGCGACCACCAAGAGCCACGAAACGATCAATCCAGCTACGGAAGGCACCGGGACGGTTGTCGGAAGAAGTGGTCAGCACCACCGGCAGTTCATCTTGATACAGTGTTGGCTCCATAGACGTGGATACATAATGCCAGTCGGGCTGCAGAGTGAAATCTACGTCCATCACGGGGAACTCCAGATAAGGTAGTTTGGCAGCATAGTCGCGAGGCTTGCCGGGAAGCACCTTTTCCGGTTCAGGAATCGGTTTAAGGTTGGCTCTTGAGGCGATATAGTCTCGAAGCTTGACAGCCACAGGGATCTCACATTCTGGATCCTCGCTAAGAGAAACGCGTATAGTGTCGCCAATACCATCGGCAAGGAGTGTACCGATACCGACAGCACTTTTAATGCGCCCATCCTCGCCGTCGCCAGCCTCTGTCACACCAAGATGAAGGGGAAAGTGCATGTCTTCCGCATCCATAGCCTTGACAAGGAGACGCACAGTCTCCACCATCACAGTGACATTGGAAGCTTTCACAGAAATGACGATATTATCGAAATCTTCTTCACGGGCAATGCGCAGGAACTCCATGACAGACTCCACCATACCGGCCGGAGAGTCACCATAGCGGCTCATGATACGGTCGGATAGCGAACCATGGTTCACACCAAGACGGACACAAGTACCGTTTTCCTTACATATTTTAAGGAAAGGCCCGAACTTCGAGCGAATTTTCTCAAGTTCCTGGGCATATTCCTCGTCGGTAAACTCCAAGCTCTTGAAAGTGCGTGCAGCATCGACAAAATTGCCGGGATTGATGCGCACCTTATCGCAAGTGGTGGCAGCCTCGAAAGCCGCATTGGGATTGAAGTGGACATCAGCTACAAGAGGCACATCGCATCCGGCATCAAGAAGTGCCTTCTTGATATTGGCCATATTTGATGCCTCCTTCACACCCTGAGTAGTAAGGCGAACAAGTTCACCACCGGCATCAGCTATGCGCCGGGCCTGGGCTGCGCTTGCTTCGGTGTCGTTGGTGTTAGTGTTGCACATCGACTGGATACGGATGGGGTTATCTCCACCGATTTCCACCTTGCCGGCTTTGGCAACGCTTGATTTTCTGCGCTTATAATTATACATTTAATTTTGAATTTTGAATTTTGAACTGGGATAGATTCGAAATTCTAAACCCGAAATCATGATTTTATTTTCCATTCGACGCCAGACTTGGTATCCTTGACATCGAAACCGAGTGCGGCGAGGCGATCGCGGATGAAATCGCTGGTGGCCCAGTCCTTGGCAGCTTTTGCGTTTTTGCGAACATCCATCAGTAGGTCGACAGCGCCTTCGAAAGCTTTCTTCTCAGCAGAATTCTCATCGGCGGTGGCACCATCAACGCGAATACCGAGCAGATCAATAAGGAATGTCTGGAAAAGACTCTTCAATTTGTCGATATCTGCGGCATCGAGAGTGATAAGACCATCGGAAGCCTGATTGATGTAGCGACAAGCCTCGAAGAGTTCGGCAATCACCATCGGAGTGTTAAGGTCATCGTCCATAGCCTCGTAGCATTTGGCTGCGAAATCAGGCAACTCCACGCTTGACTTTTCTGCAGCAACGAGAGCCTGCAGACGGCGATAACCATCGAGCATCTTCTGGAGAGCCTTGTCGGCAGCCTGAAGAGCAGCGTCGGAGAAATCGACCGTACTGCGATATTGAGCCTGAAGGATGAAGAAGCGAATCACCATCGGAGAGTAAGGACGGGTGAGAAGAGGATGCTCACCCTTGAAGAATTGCTCAAGAGTGATGAAATTGTTGTAGCTCTTGCCCATCTTCTTACCGGCAATAGTGATCATATTATTGTGCATCCAATAGCGGACAGTGTCATGGCCCTTTGCTGCCACGCTCTGTGCTATCTCACACTCATGGTGTGGGAACATGAGGTCCATGCCGCCACCGTGGATGTCGAATTCTTCACCAAGATACTTCTCCCCCATCGTTGAGCACTCGAGGTGCCAACCTGGGAAGCCCTCGCTCCAAGGAGATGGCCAGTGCATGATATGCTCAGGAGCAGCTTTTTTCCAAAGAGCGAAATCAAGAGGATTGCGTTTTTCGTCCTGTCCATCGAGTTCGCGGGTAGTGGCAAGGAGATCATCTATATTACGGCCGGAAAGTTTTCCGTAGTGATGATCCTTATTATACTTAGCCACGTCGAAATATACAGAACCTTGACTCTCATAGGCATATCCAGACTCAAGAATCTTCTTTACGTATTCGATCTGCTCGATGATATGGCCTGAGGCATGGGGTTCGATACTCGGAGGGAGAACATTGAGAGCTTCCATATCGCGATGGTAGCGATTAAGATAATACTGCACCACTTCCATCGGCTCGAGTTGCTCAAGGCGTGCCTTTTTAGCCACCTTATCCTCGCCAGAATCGGCATCATGCTCCAAATGGCCCACGTCAGTGATATTGCGGACGTAGCGCACCTTGTAGCCGAGATGCTTCAGATATCGGAAAAGGATATCAAAAGTGATAGCAGGGCGAGCATGCCCGAGATGCGCGTCGCCATATACTGTAGGGCCGCAGACATACATGCCAACCCTCCCCTCGTTTAGGGGCTTGAAGGGTTGCTTGATGCGGCTAAGAGTATTGTAGATGTAAAGCACAATAATTGTAATTTATTAATTTTGAATTGGAATCTGACCTCAGTTATTGCTGAAGTTTGGGTTTTGACCGGGACGGCGGGGAGTGATGACTCCGAAAGCAGCTTCGTATTTCTGCACGTTCTCGTTGAGGGCGCGAAGGAGTTGCTTGGCATTTTCCGGGCTCATGATAACGCGGCTAACTACTGGAGCCTGCGGCATACCTGGAGCTGCAAAAATGAAGTCGATAAGGAACTCGTTGGGACCGTGGCCGATCATTGCGAGATTAGAGTATTTACCGTCTGCCACTTCGGGACGGAGTTGGATTTGGAGTTGGTTTTTGTTTTCGTTAGGATTTTCTTGCTGTGCCATTATATCTAATGATAAATGATTAATGATAAATGATTA
>DAAK01000228.1 GCA_001701075.1 Bacteroidales bacterium GP3
TCAACTCTCAACCCTCAACTCTCAACCCTTAACCCTTAACTCTTAACTCTTAACTCTTGACTCTTGACTCTTAAAAAGTGTACTTCTGGATCAACATAGCTCTTTTCATTATCTACTGCGTCGTGGTTATATCCAGTGTAGTGGTGGTGATATCGGAAAATAAAAATCCGATACGGGCCTTGTCATGGACTCTCGCTTTGTTGTTCCTTCCTGTCATTGGTGTTGTATTCTATCTCTTTTTCGGCAGAAGCCTTAAGGGTAAGGCTATGGTAAGCAAGAAAGTACGTCGAAAACTCCTTGAAAAGTCAAGACCAAAACAACACTCTTTCGACAATGCAGGGTTAAATCCCGATCAAATTAAGAAAGTAAAACTTGCCCACAATCTTTGTCATGCTCATTTAGACCGTAACAATAGCGTCGAAGTCTTCACAGACGGTAAAAGTAAATTCAAGCGCATGATGGAAGATATCCGTGAAGCCAAGGACTTCATATTCATTCAGTATTATATTTACAACGATGACCGTCTCGGTAATGAAATCCTGGATCTTCTTGCAGAGAAAGTGCGTCAGGGGGTGCGGGTAAAGCTACTTTATGATCATGTGGGCTCTTTCTCTACTTCCAATCGTTTTTTTAAACGGATGCGAAGTCTTGGGATTGATTCACACCCATTCTTTAGAGTGACTTTCCGTAAGTTGGCAAACCGTATCAATTGGCGCAATCACCGCAAAATTGCCATAATCGATGGTAAAATTGGGTATATAGGAGGCATGAATGTCGCCGATCGTTATGTGGAAAAATCGAAAGATGGGCGTATTTGGCGTGATACTCATCTGAGAGTGGAGGGCACTGTCATCGAATCTATGATGTATAGCTTTGCCATAGATTGGAATTTCCTCCGCCCCGATGCCGATGTGCATCCTTTGGCAGTCTTGAAATGTGAGCCAAAAGGAGATGTAGATATGCAACTCGTGACTTCCGGGCCTATCGACCGCTGGAATAATCTCGTGCTCTGTTTTCAGCAGGCTATTGCTTCTGCTGCAAAAAGAATTTACATACAGACTCCCTATTTCCTTCCTACCGATGCTCTTCTAAAGGCTCTTCAGGGAGCTGCTCTTTCCGGTGTGGATGTCAGGATTATGATTCCGGAGAAAACGGATTCGATTCTTCTTGGATATGGAAGTCGTTCTTATGTAGATGATTGTCTTAAAGCTGGCGTGAAAGTATATCAATATCTTCCAGGAATGCTTCATGCAAAGACTATGATTATCGACGATGACTTCGTAACTACCGGGTCGGTCAATTTTGACTTCAGGAGTTTCGAAAATAACTTCGAGGCTAATCTTCTCATATATTCCGAATCATTCAATCGCAAAATGCGCGATATATTCTTTGATGACGTGAAGGAGTCGCGAAAGCTTACCATCTCGCAATGGAAAAAACGCTCCCGTTGGGAACGCATCATCGAGCCACTCGTGCGCCTCTTCTCTCCAATCCTTTGAGATTTTCTAATTTAACACTCGCGCAGGAAAGGTGTCCACACTTTAATACTCAAACTTTCAGCCAAAATTCTTGACTTTCTCCTCAAAATGTATTAACTTTGCAGTTTGAAACAGCCCCGGCTATCTGCCGGGAATCAGTACACCCTATGCAAGACATCCGCAATATAGCTATTATCGCACACGTCGACCACGGAAAGACTACCCTCGTCGACAAAATGCTCCTCGCTGGAAATCTCTTTCGCGAAAACCAGAATGCTGGAGAACTTATTCTTGATAACAATGACCTTGAACGCGAAAGAGGTATAACAATCCTTTCAAAAAACGTAAGTATCAATTATAAGGGTACTAAAATCAATATTATCGACACTCCGGGACACGCCGACTTCGGTGGAGAAGTAGAGCGTGTGCTTAATATGGCGGATGGCTGCTTGTTGCTCGTTGATGCCTTTGAAGGCCCAATGCCCCAGACGCGTTTTGTGCTTCAGAAGGCTATTCAGATGGGACTTAAGCCTGTTGTGGTCATTAACAAAGTCGACAAACCTAATTGCCGTCCGGATGAAGTCAATGAGATGGTATTCGACTTGATGTTTAATCTCAACGCCACTGAAGACCAGCTTGATTTCCCGACTATCTATGGCAGTGCAAAGGAGAATTGGATGAGCACTGACTGGAAAGTCCGCACCAATGATATCACTGCGGTGCTTGATGCTATTATTGAAAATATTCCTGCTCCAACCCAGCTTGAGGGAGATCCCCAGATGCTGATCACAAGTCTCGACTATTCAAGCTATGTCGGCCGAATTGCTGTAGGGCGTGTACACCGTGGCACTCTCCGTGAAGGTATGGATATCGCACTGTGCAAGAAGGATGGCAGTGTCAAGAAGCAACGTATTAAAGAGCTTCACACTTTCGAGGGAATGGGTCGCAAGAAGGTTTCTGAAGTAAGTTCTGGCGACATCTGTGCCATTGTTGGTCTTGAGGATTTTGAAATTGGAGATACAGTTTCTTCTATCGAGAATCCGGAGCCCCTTCCGAGAATTGCTATTGATGAGCCTACCATGTCGATGACATTCACCATTAATAACTCACCCTTCTTCGGTAAGGATGGCAAGTATGTGACTTCTCGCCATATCCACGACCGATTGATGAAGGAGCTTGACCGCAACCTTGCCCTTCGCGTAAGTAAAGGCGACTCCGAAGATAAATGGATTGTATATGGACGAGGAGTGCTTCATTTGTCAATCCTCATTGAGACAATGCGTCGCGAAGGATATGAACTTCAAGTAGGTCAGCCGCAGGTAATTGTAAAGGAAATAGATGGAGTCAAGTGTGAGCCTATTGAAGCATTGACCATCAACGTTCCGGAAGAATACAGCTCTAAAGTGATAGATATGGTAACCCGCCGAAAGGGGGATATCATCAGCATGGATACCCAGAACGACCGTATTAATATTGAATTCCATATTCCATCGCGTGGAATCATCGGTCTTCGAAACAATGTCCTTACTGCCACTGCCGGTGAGGCTATCATGGCTCATCGTTTTCTCGAATACCAGCCATGGAAAGGTGATATTGAGCGTCGCACCAATGGCTCGCTGATTGCCATGGAAGCTGGCACTGCTTATGCTTATGCAATCGATAAGCTGCAGGATCGTGGCCGATTCTTCATTTTTCCACAAGATGAAGTCTATGCAGGTCAAGTGGTAGGGGAGAACGCTAAGGATAAGGATATCGTTGTCAATGTGACCAAATCAAAGAAACTTACCAATATGCGTGCTTCAGGAGCTGATGATAAGGCTAAGATCGTGCCTCCTGTAGTATTCTCTCTTGAAGAGGCTCTCGAATATATCAAGGAGGATGAATATGTGGAAGTGACTCCCAATCATCTTCGCCTTCGCAAGATAATTCTTGACGAAAATGAGCGCAAACGCGCTAATCGAAATGAAGGTTAAGAAATATCGATAAGATGAAGCATCCTCTCACGTCAAAAGAAAGAAGAGGGCTTGTGGCTGTAGCGGCCGCAGCCCTCTTATGCATTTCATCTGCATTCATCTTCCGAAACTGCTCCTCCCATCATTATAATTCAAAGGGAGATTCAACTGGGATAGTGCTTGAGAAGGATTCCCTCAATTCCTCCAACCACTCCAATAATTCCAAATTCTCGAATCATCGCTCCAATCGCTCCGATAAGTCTAATAAATCCTATCGCTCGAAAAATTCCAATAAGAAAAAAGGGGCTAAAAAAGAAAAGACTCCGAAAACTTACCCGACCCGGGATCCGCTTTCAGAGCCTTGTGATTAATGCTGATTATAATTTACTTATACTGCTTGTCGACTGTCGGAGATGTTGTGCGGAATGCATTCATGACCATTCCTACTGTGCTTCCTATATATGTGGGATCTGCACTATAGTACTTTATGCCATCTGTATTGTAGAAATATCCGGAGATATCCTCATTGACTGATACTGTGGCACTTTCATGGCCTGGATACTGCACCAGTTGACAAGGAAGTCCAAGTGCATTCCAAAGTAGATATGAGAAGAATATAGCACGGTCTTCACAGTCGTTCTTGTCATAGATGAAATTCTCTTCCAAGAAGTAAGGCTTTTCAAAACCATGGAAATCCTGATCTGTAGAGTAATTGAAGCCCTTATGACAAAGATTCATTAGTGCATTTACTGCTTCTCGGTCGCTCATTCCACTTAGCTGCCCCTTAAGCTGCTCAACCAAACTTTCTCTTAACTGGCCGTCAACCCATGACGAAGCGAAATCGCCTGTAGGCATCTGTGGATAATGATGCAATATCTTTTGAATATTTTCATTCACTTCTCCTTGAAGTGTCAGCTTGCCATTGGTGAGATTAAAAGGCTTTGCTTTCATAGGAAGGCTTAGACCTGTAAGACGCAAGTCGGATGTCTTACCAAGCGCATTTGAAGGCAAATTACATGTCATCAATCTGAGTGCCTGTCCTTTCGGCGGCTGATATCCTTCCGGATTGAGAATGGTGTATTTGCGGCCATCAATAGTCTGTGACATTGTGCCATACACGACCTTTTGGTCGAAAGGCATCATGACTGTGAAGATATTGTCAAGCTTAAGAAGGCGAGCGTCATATCCCATATTGGAGAGCAGGAAATGAACTGCAGACATGCGGGCATTTGCATCTGAATCCTTGAATTTCTGATTGACATACGATTCTGTAAGCCTGAAAGTAAGATAGCCATTAAGTCCGAGTTGCTGGGCAAGTCCAAATAGCTGTCGGGCTGTCTCGACTCCACCTTCTTGTCCTGCCATCTTATTCCAATGCGATCCTGTCTCTTCCGTACTGGTCAATGACTTGTTGATCTTAAAGTCTATCTCAGGTATGAATGCCTCCATGCCGTAGAAATCAAACATGAAGTTATTCTGATTCTGAGGTATCCTGAAAGTCTCTTCTGTGGCATATCCGCTTCCTTCTACTGATCGTTGTAGATCTTCCGGGCTCATCTTGCGTGCTGGCAGGTCGATATTGACAATGCCTGATTCTCCTGGATTTGGTGCCGCTATTTGACCAGGGTAAGACCCGAAGGCAAATCCTGGATCAGGAAGCCGAAGCACTGCAAGGTCATAGCTGCTCTTGCCTGCTATTTGCGATTTGATAAGTGGTGACGCATTAGGACCTTGGGCCATTGTCTTAGGCATTGAGCTGCTTCCCCCTCCAGGAATGTCAATCTTCATCGACGGAAAATCAAAGTCGGAGATATTTCCTTTGGCAATATCCTTTCCTGGGGTTGCTGCAAGGATTCCTGAAAGACTTGAATCTGAGAACTTTGGATCGGGAAGCTTTGCAACTTCGGGTTGCGGTTCTGGTTCAGGCTCTGCAGGGACTTCCGGCAGTGCTTCTGGCTTAGGCTCTGTGTAGGGGCTTTCTTCTTCCCACAATGGCTCAAATTCATGCCATTCTCCGTTCAGGAAGTCGCCATAATGCTCCAGAATTCGTGACTTGAAGTTATCATAGTCATTGAGTATCTGCTGCCGGAATTTATTGTATTCCTCAGAAGGAGACTGGGACAATGCCCCAGTCCCCCCTATTAGGATACAAATAGATAATAAGGTGATGCTTTTACGCATTTCTCAATATTCTTTATTTCAGAGGCTCGTTGACGAATTCTGAAACTTGTTTTGCATAGTTCTGAGCAAGGTTGGTTTCTGCGGCTGCATCCTTAAGCGCTTTTTGTCTGCGAGCGATTGCCTTGTCTTCATCAACTGTCATGAACATACGGAAATCATATGATCCATCGGGATTCTTTTTCACAATTGTGAATGATTCCTGAAGCTCTCCTTTTATTTCTTTTTGGGTCAGACGTTCATATGCAGCATAAAAACGAGCGAATTCCGGATCGTTTTCAGTGTCTACTTCGTTGCCATATGAATCTGTCACAGTGCGGCCTTTGAGCTGAGACACAGCCTTAGATGCATATTCTGCCATAGCATAAGTCAGGCACATTTGGCGACCGTTGTTCTGAGATTTTGAGTGTCCATTTCCGATTTGTTCGGTTGCTCCCATTTCCATCTTTGCAAAGTGCTTGTAGAGAGCATCCTGAAGAGGAAGACTACCCATGATTTCGTAGCCATCTTTGGTATACTGCTTTGCGCGGCTCTTAGCATTCTTATTGCAGATCTTTTCCTGTTTTGGAGTGAGGTCGGCCATCATTGCCGGCGAAATCAGGCAAAGTGCCATGATCAACATGATAATCTTTTTCATAGGTTTGGGTTTTAATTGATTTATAGAATTTTTATTTTATCTCTAAGACATTATTATATCTGACTAAAAATATCCCAAATGGTTTAGTCATACTCATATTTAGTATCTGTGTTTGGACGCACGCTAAGGTTGATCACCGTCATGCCCATCTCTTCATCGCCACGTCGAAGCTCTATCATGAGCTTGTTGAAATCTTTCGTCGACATCGTGTCAAGGCCGGCATCTTCGAGATAATTCCATCCCCCTTTCCTGAAATAGTTGGGGGAGTAGACCACATACAGACGATTGAGTGCCAGTTTATCAGTAGTGATGAAAAGTCCATCGCCCGGCATCTCTCCTAATCCGCCACTTGCTCGATCTTTATCGAATAGGATATAGTCATATCCTTTCTTAAATGTGGCCTGGGCGGGTGTTGATTCAAATGGAAACATCTTGTAGACGGTCCCATCCTCATCTTCAAGACATATCATGACAAAGACGTCGCGCTCCGGGCTTTTAAGATAGACGAAGATATCTTGGGAATCCTTGAATTCTGAAGTGACGGCTCTCTTGTCGGGAGCTGAAAGTGCGTTAGCTACTAACTCCGGGGCTTTATTGGAGAGTTTTCTTCCACGCCCAGACACTTTGCATGTGACCACCGGAATCCCATTTTCATAGCGTTCCTCATATTGTGGAGTGCCTGTTGTGGCAAGCCATTCTCCACGCACTGTGCTCTGAGTGCTTGAGAGAAAAGCCATTTTCTCTTTATCGTTGATTATCTCATTGGTTTGTATCACATCCTGGCTGACAAGCGTACCGAATTCAGAGCGCAAAGCTTCGTTTTGCGCTCCTTCAAGAGCCTTTTCCTTGGCTTCAAGCATCGACATCCCTTGATGGCCATAGTATGTGAAAGTGCCAGAAACAGCCTTATCATCGGCACCTTGTATGTGCACAGCTGTGGTTGCCATCATTAAGATAGCAGCCACTATAGCCATTAGCCGTTTGTTTATGGTCTTAATTTCTTTGATTTCCATGTGCCGGAAAGTTTACCAGTTGCTTTATGAGTTGGTGTCTGGGCTCTATGGTTGATTTCCTGGGATGTGCCGGAGACCTTATCTGTCACGTAAGCTGAAATGTCTTCAAGGGTTGCTCCTCCCTTAGATTCCTGAAGTTTCTTCAAGAGCCAATAAGTGAACATTCCGTGGTCTTTCTCTTCGTACGGGAAGGCTGTCTGCTGGGCAGATGCAGCGGAAAGTACAAACACATTGCCTGCCGGTTCCACTTCCTTGTGTCTCAGTGCAACGCCTCTTGCTGCTACAACAGGAGTGTCTTTCTGTCCGGATTCTCTTGAAGATCCGGAGAAGCAGGCATCCATAAAGGCATATACAGAAGCATTAGGGAGTTTGCCGAGACCATCATACACTTCTTGAAGCTTGATCATAGTCCTTGTATGCTGTGGCTGGGCATCCACCGGCATAAGATAAGCCTCTTTTGTGTTGTCGTCTGGAAGACCATGTCCTGAATAATATAGTATGACGTCGATATCTTCAGCACGGTTGGAGATTCTACCCTTTAGATTTTCAAATTCACTCCAGAAGTCGCCGGAAGTGGCGTCTGTAAGGAATAAAATCTGCGACTTTGGTATGCCAAGGGTCTTTTCGCAATATTCGCTGAAAGTCTGGCCGTCGTGGAGTGCTGATGCTACATTTGCTACATTCTTATAGTTCTCATTAGCCACGATGAAAGCAAAAGCATTGTTGTTCTTCTTGCCTGTTTCAGGAATATCTTTATCTACATCTGAAGTCTTTGCAAGGATAGTGGCATTGCCGCTCTTTGCAGTGGTAGTCTGAGTCGGGGTGGTCTGCTTCAGGTAGTTGTCAAGATTGATCTTGACATCCGGAATCTGATATGATGCGGCCTTGCTTGAGTCATAGGAATATGACTTTCCATTTGCTGTCTTGAATGTAATAGACGCTATGGCAAGCTTATCATTGTCAATCATGTAGCGTGGCGCACGGATTTCTACATTATTATTGGTCCACGCACTCTTGAACATCTCTGCTTCCTTATTCTTTAGCGGAACCTGGATGGTTGCATCTCCATAAGGAGTCGTGATAAGATAAGTCTCATTAGTTGCATCATATGGTTGCAGTTGAAGATCGCGGGGCACGAATGAGAACGCATATTTGTCAAGATATTGTTTTTCTGCCTGAGCCTTCAGGTTTTGATATTCGCTCTGAAGTCCACCCTCAGTCACACGCTTCTGATAGTCATCGATTTTCTCGAATTCTCCACGCTTGGCCCACTCTCCGAGTTTGCCTTCTATGAAGTTTCTTGCAAATTCCTGATATGATGGAGCTGTGATAGCAGAGACAGTTGATTGGTCGCCGCCACTTACTGCAAGAGGTCCGTTCATCACTTCAGCCACATCACCCATTGTCAGGGTCTTCTCGCCAAGAGCTCCTAAGCGGATATTGATTTCATCGAATTTCTCTTTGTTGTCGAGATATCCGTATGTGATGCCTAAAGCACGAAGATATTGCTTGTCATTCGGTTTTGTCGCAATGATTTGCTCAAGATGCTGGGAAGCCGATTCGAAATATGCACGACTTTGACGACGGTTTTTCTTTGCTTGCTTCTCATCTTCCTCCATGATCGACTTGTTGTAGAAGTCTACACCGAGGTTGTAATAGCAGGTAGCTATTCTCTGTGTATTCTCAAGGCTGTTGGGATGAAGCTCAGCAATCTGATTGTAGATGTCAAGCGCTTTCTTATAGTCGTGAGTTGATTCATACACTTGTGCCTGCACATTCAGCAGTTGTTCGTCTCCTGGCTTCATGAGAAGTGCCCTGTCGAGCAATGGCTGTATACGGTCGGCATATCCTCCGTCGATGCAGCATTGGATGCCCATTGCTACGAGTTGATAGTCGTCAGGGTAAAGGACAGCAGCATTACTCAATGTATTGATGCCTTTCAGATAGTCTTTGGTGTTGATGCAAGCCTGACCCATGAAGGTGCTTACCTGATGGCGCATCTTTTCCTCTCCTGTAGCAAGATATAGGTCAAAGTATTCTTTTGCCAGGTCATAATTTCCGGAATTGTAAGAATCGGATGCGGCTACATAGACAAGAGTAGGATAAAAGCGTGGATCCCGCTTGAAGTCACTTTCTGTAAAGATAGGAAGACGCTGGGAGTCGATGTATGCTCTTGCATAGTTGGCAAGTTCTCTCTGGTCTCCCTTATTGGAGTAGTAGAAAGCGCCCTTGAGCAGCTGGCCATTGATGTCGAGTATTATATTTTTTACTTGGTTTTTTTGCTCTTCATCCTCTGCGAGTTCAAGGGCTTTGATAGCTGTTTTATACATGCTCATGACCCTCGGATAGAATAGAGATTCGTCTTCTCCCTCATATTGGAGTTCCTTGAGTGTCTTATATTCTTCAGTCATCGCATTTAGTGCGGTTTGTGCTGGAGAAAGCATCTCTTCTCCTTCTGTTGCTGGGTCTTGTGTAGTCTCTGTCTGACTCTCAAGTGTTGAAGGTGCTTCAGACAATTCAGCGGAGGCATAAATTATTCCTGCGGAAACTGCCGCAGCCAATGTGAAAATCGTTTTTAGCCTATGTTGCTTATTCATTGTTAAGTAATGGTTGTATTGGTAGTATTGTTATTATTTATTATGGTTCCCGGACTGGGGTTCATTCCAGTCCGGGATAAGGCTTTTGTTTATTAGAATGCGTCTACAAAAGTAAACTCAACTGTTATGCGTCGGAATTCAGACCCTTTGCCTTCGCTTACACCAATATTGTAAGTGTAGCGGGCGTCCATGTCCTTGATGCCTTGCACATTATTGTCAAGATATTCTTTCACTCCATATGCTCTCAGGAATGCAAGTTGCTCGTTGGTCTTGATGCCATCTTTCTGTGTTACGGTGATGGCGCTCATCTTGTTGTCCTGATAGATAGGCTCGTTCTCGATGTCACCATATGCTCCGTCGTAGGCAATGGTGTTTCTGATTGGGCTTGAATCGGCGGTTCCAGAAATCTTTACGTTCAGACGCTTGCCTGACTTCACGTAGTTGGCAAAATCTCCTTCAAATGCATTCTTAACAATGTTGAGCATTGAGGATGCTGCGCCAGACTGCTCTGCACGGTATTTGCCAGGAGCAAAGTCTTCCTCTGCGGAGAATTCAGGATCTACCTGATATGTGAAGTTTACATTATAGTTCAAGATCTTATTGCCATTGGCATCATACTCAGGGATCACTTCAGAGTTTACTGCAATCTGAGTGTGCTCTGAAATGATGTTATCTTTCTTGGCTTCCTGCATCACTTGCTCTTTCAGTTCTTCAAGCTTGATCTCTTCCATCATCTGCTGCTGAACGAGCTCAATGGAAACGACATTGTCGTTGTTCATGAAGTTCATAGGCTTGCGGTTGACGTTATCATAGATGTATTCTGCGCCTGTCTTGTTGTTGGTGAACTTCGCATAGATAAGCTCAAATGAGTCGTCGCCCAAAAGACCATACTGCTGCTCACTGATGGTAAGGTCGTTTGCTGAGTTGATTCCACCAAGGTCCTCACGTGGCATTGGAAGGAAGATTGTCGGCATGTTGTCGAAATTCACTGCCAGGACCTCGTTTTCTGCATCATACTGTCCGAGGCTTATGCTCGACATAGCAGTGAGGTTGCCTGCGAGGCGAGTTGAAATTTCATCCTCGAAAAGTCTGCGCTGTTTTGCCCTTGTCTCGTCGTTGACACGGAGTTGATATTCTTCCATGGTTTCGTTTGGCATCTTCTTGAGCCACTCGCTCATCTTCATGTCTACTTCATCACTGACAAGCTTAGCATAATAAGGCTCAAGCTGCAGGCGACGTGCACGGATACCCAAGTCGGTGGATGCTGCAAGCACTGGATTCTCTGAAGCGTCTACTATAAAGAGTACATCGCTGACTGTACCTTCAGGAATTTCCATCATGATTCTATCTTCAGGCTTCAGAAGGTTGACTACAGTCACCTTGTCATTATTTGCAGCAACAGCCAGATACTTGCCGTCGAAGTTGAAGTCGCAGGCATATCCATTATCAAGGTCTTCAATCATCAACTTGACATTGAATGTCCTTGTGTCGTAGATTTCTACCATGCCGTCGGCAGTGAGCACTGCCATGTCCTCGCTTGATTTTGAGAAGACTACATCTGTAACTTTCTCACCTGGATTTAAAGTGCGTCGCATTGTTTTCTCCTCGAAGTTCATAACCTCCACTTTCTCACCGCCTGCTGCTGCAAGGAAATATGCATTTGGGCTGAAAACAAGAAGGTCTGGCTTGCAAGTGAAGGCCGGAAGCTGCCCGATAGGCTTGAATTTCTTTGTCTCGAAAAGGTAAGTACCGCTTTCGGTAGCTACAGCAAGCTGACGGGCATCGGGAGTGAAGGCTGCTGCCGTTGGGATTCCGTAATGCTTTGCGTCAAAACTCATAAGCTTCTCGGCTTCTCCGTCTGTGCTGATGGTCTCAAGATAATACTTCCCCTTCTTGTCTTTTTTCACAAGGGCCACATTGATACCGGTTGGGTTGAGAGCCATTCTTTGGATACTGTCTTTGCTGGCAATGAGCTCAAGACCCATGGTGTTCTGGACACCTTTCGGGGTTGCACCGATGATTGCAGAATACAATGATTCTATCTGTGTCAGCGGCTTTGCTGATTTGAAACTATAGTCACGTTTGACTACGGGTTCTTCTGTTTCTTCTTGTGCAGCGGCTCCAAATGGGCTCAGCATTGCGCACAGAAGTGCTGGAATTAAGAAAATCTTTTTCATAACTTACTATTAGACAAGTCTTGAATTTGCTTTGTTGCAAAATTACAAAAAAAATGACTCATATGCAATTTTTTAAGTTAATTTTGTCCCTATTTATGTTTTTTTATGCAAAAAAAATAGTCGGAAACTTTATAGTCCGACTATCTTTTTATTTTGCAATATTGTTTCAGCCTGTCATCGTTTGATGATAAGGGCACTTCTTGGAGCCACCGTGACGTTGCCGCTGACGCTTCCAAGTCCTGCCTTAGGATCTACTTTACCATCTTTCACTGCAGCCTGCCATACCCCTTTTGGAAGTTTCACAGT
>DAAK01000218.1 GCA_001701075.1 Bacteroidales bacterium GP3
TGAGCCATTCCTGTAAGAGCCGCTACAAAAGCGAAAAGCAGCAGAATTGTCTTTTTCATAGTAAATCGTGTTAAATGTTTTCTTTTTAGTGGTATTAAGTTTTATTTACCAATAAAAACAATCCATCGCCCCAAAGGTTGAACAAATGATGAAATCATTCAATGATAAAAACATCGATTAATCTTTGCGCTGAAACGAAGAAATCCCGCTCAGAGTCTGGCATGCGACGGATTTATACGGATATGACCAATTTTTAATATCCATTACGACTAAAAGAAACAAACCTAATTTGAAATTAAACTAAAATATCAAATGAATTAATTAACTTTGCAATCAGAAAAAATCAAATAATAGCAATCATGAAGCGAATATTACTATCCCTCCTGCTCTCCTTGTTTTTCTTTGGGCTTCCAGCCCAGGAACGTCGCCCCATCGACAATAGAAATCCACTCTGGCTTATTCATATCGACGTTTGGAATTCAGCCGATCCTCAGAAGATTATCGACCTGATTCCCGAAGAAATAAAACCTTATGTCTGCATGAATCTCTCCCTTTCTTGTCAGTATGATAAGGACACCAACATGTATAGGATGCCCCGCTCAGCAGTTCGCACCTACAAGTCGTGGGCTTCTGTCTGTCAGCAAAACGGCTTGTGGTTTACTTGCCAGCCCGCAAGCGGCGGACATACTCACATCCAAGACAATGATCTTGAGACATTCGAATATTTCTTCAAGACTTATCCGAACTTCCTCGGCTGGAACTATGCCGAACAATTTTGGGGCTTTGACGAAGCCGGCGACAAGAGCAGCAGTACTCAACAGACACGTATAGCCCTGTTTGCAAAACTGGTGGAGATGTCACATAAATACGGAGGATTCCTGACAATAAGCTTCTGCGGAAATATTTGGAGCCATCCACTGAATCCCATGGGAATGATGAAACGCAACCAAGACCTGTATGAGGCTTGTAAGAAGTATCCTGAAGCAATTCTTTGGCTCTATAAGTACACCACAAGCAGCTGCTTCTACAACAACGAGAGTGTCACGTGGGGGCCATTCATATCAGGACTCGCTGACAATTATGGTGTCAGATACGACAACTGCGGCTGGAATGGAGCATTAGGCAACCTCTTTGGTGACAACAACGGCAAACCTTATCCAGGCGCAGCAGGTATCGGCACAGTAATGGAACAGACATGTGTCAACGGTGGTGCAGTATGGGACGGTCCGGAGCTCATATGGACTGAAGACTTCCAAAACCTCGCGAACTCGGTTGAAAACGGATATCAGCGTCGCAACTGGGGACGATTCCCTAACTTCGATGGCATATGGCTCGACATGTTTGCCAAGATCATTGACGGCTCAATGTATATTCCAAGTCGCAAGGAAGTGGTAGAGAAGACTAAAATCGCTGTCATCAACGATATTAACAATGGCAATGATGAGGAAAAATATGCTGCATGGGGAAGTCTATATGACGGACTCTACAAACAGGATGACCCATTTAACAAAGGCAATGGAACCTGGATGGATAATCTGTGCTATTTCAAGAAAAGCGGTCGCTACGGCACCATTCCTGTAATGCTTGAGCCAGTTGATGAAACAGCAAAGCAGATTCCTGTGCAGGTCAACAAGTCCGGCCAAGCCTCCCGTTGGTCATCTATAAGCAAGAAGGTAGCAGAGTTTGATGAGCAATATCCGGAGGTCTCTGTAGGCGATCTCTACGTCAATCGTTTCCGCAACCAACTTGTGACTTACACTCCCTATTCCAACATAAACGGGAAGAAATCTGCATCCGCAAGAATTCCGTTGAAATACAACTCATGCGACACTCTGGAACTGACATATGATGTACTTTCATCTGGAGTTGTTCGCGAATATGAAGATCATATTGATTTCTACCTTAACAATTACAGAAACGACACAACTATTGCACGGAAAGATATAATCCGAATCGAAGGAGTCTCCTCCGCACCTACATTCAAACTCAAGAAGCATGGTTCATATTCGGCCTCAGTTGTTGACGACTATAATCAGACTGAAAAGACCTACACACTCAATGTCACTCACCTGGGGCCACTTGATCTTTCCGTCGTATGCAAAGGCGACGCTGACAGAAGCGGCATGACCGATGCTATTCCGTCGGAGTTCTCCTTGCCTACACCGAAACAGCCAAAGCCTTTCACAGGCCCAATTATCATCGAGGCTGAAAATATGGACTATAAGAATGTAGCAAAACATGCTTTGACACATTCCGGATGGTGGGCTCCCGACTACAGAGACTTTTCTGCAATGGGTTTTGTGGAGATGGGCACCAATAAATCGGCTTCCTTGCGTCACGAACTCAATTTGAAGACATCAGGTGATTACGACGTCGTAATCCGTTACTGCAATACCACCAAGTCAGGAGAACTGGAGGTGACAATCAATGGAGAGGTCACCAAACTGACACTCGACAAAGTAAATAAGAACGATTGGACTAAAATCAAAGTCCCTGCCACGCTGAATGCAGGAACAAACACCCTTGTCATCACAAATACGGGAGCGACTTCGCCCACTATCGACCAGGTGATCTACATGCCGAAGGGCACTCCGGAAGAAAAATTCCTTGTCACCGTGAAGGATTCTGAAAACGGCAGTGTTTCAGCTGATGTGCGTGAAGCTGTGGAAGGGCAGAAAGTGACTCTTTCAGTACATCCTGACGAGGGATGTGCGCTTAAGGAACTGAAGATAATCAATTCTGTCTTCTACTCGATGTCTGCAACAATAGAACTTAATGATTCTGGTGAAATATCATTCACAATGCCTGACGACAACGTCACCATACAGCCTGTGTTTGTAGACACTTCCTCTATTTACAAATTAGATTTTACGGATGTCGCTAACGGATGTATACCAGAAGGCTGGCGCTGTATTCAGGAAAACGACGAAATTCATCAGTACCCCGAGACATACGGCATGGGTGCACGCACATTCAAGGATTTCATCGGGTATCAAGGGAAAGCCCTTTATTGGCGCAACGACCGAGCAGAATATGGAGCACAGAGCAATTACAGACTGAACCTACAATCAGGCTCCTATAAGCTCACTTTTGCTATGGCCGCATGGAAAGGAAGTCCGAGCTATAAAGTAGCAATAAGAAGCGTGGACTCTAATACTGTAGTAGCACAGTCTGACGTGTTCACTACTATCGTAGACGCAAACGGAAACACATCGGCTGATATTTCTGCCGAGAAAGAACATGAATTTGAATTCACACTACCGGAAGCTGGCGATTATATAATCCAGTTTGTCGACCAGACAAATGGAGGAGGCTTTCATGAATTCCTTCTGTTGGAATGTATATTAAACAATGTTGGGGGCACTGGAGTCAATCAGGTCGAAGATGGTGTCAACCGTGTTCCAGCTGGAATTTATTCTCCACAGGGAATAAAGATAAGTTCGATGCAGCCAGGTCTCAACATAGTGATTGAAACCGATGGCTCAGTTCGGAAAGTGATGGTGAAGTAAAAACACTAAATATAATCAACATAAAATGCGGCTCAAATGAATGAGTCGCATTTTATATTTATCGATAATTGTTAAAATTCAAGATTTTCCGAGCAAATAACTCTTGAAATCTGAGAAATCGGAAGACATTTCTACAGATTGCTTCTTTCCTTTCATGAATTCTTGAAGACGCTCAGGAATCGCTACTTCTTTGCCGATTATTCCTTCTACAGTGTCACGGAATTTTGCCGGATGAGCCGTCTCAAGGAAAAGTCCAGTCTCTCCTTCTTTCAACTGCTGCTTCAATGCCAAATAGCCACAAGCTCCATGCGGGTCAAGAATATAGCCGGTCTTGTCGTAGCATTTCTTCATGATGTCTGCTATCTCTGCGTCGCTGAATGTAGCTCCGCTTATCAAAGAAGTGATCACTTCATGTTTTCCATCATAAAGATCGAGAACTCTGGCAAAATTGCTCGGGTCTCCTACATCCATAGCATTCGCCAATGTCTGGATGCTCGCTTTAGGATTGTATTCTCCTGTCTGCAGATAATTATAGAATATATCGTTGGCATTGTTTGCAGCAATGAATCTCTTTATGGGCAGCCCCATGCGATGCGCTATAAGTCCTGCCGTAATATTGCCGAAATTTCCACTTGGCACACACACTACCAAGTCCTCTCCCCTGCCCATTGCTTTCAGTTGGGCATAAGCGCTGAAATAATAGAATGCCTGAGGAAGGAAACGGGCAACATTGATTGAATTAGCTGATGTAAGAAGCAATTTGGAGTTAAGCTCATCATCAAGGAACGCACTCTTTACAAGCCTCTGGCAATCATCGAAATTTCCGTCAACCTCTATAGCTGTGATGTTTTTTCCGAGAGTAGTGAACTGACATTCCTGAATAGGACTTACCTTTCCCTTTGGATATAGCACATAAACATGAATACCTTCTACTCCAAGAAAACCATTTGCAACAGCCGAACCGGTATCGCCACTCGTAGCTACGAGTACATTGACGGTCTTTCCATCTGTATTCTTTCCGATGAAATACTGAAGCAACCTTGCCATAAACCGTGCTCCGACATCCTTGAATGCCAAAGTAGGACCATGGAAAAGCTCAAGGCTATAGATATCTTTCTCGACCTTTACCACTGGGGTATCGAAAGAAAGAGTATCCCTTACTATCGCTTCCAAAGCTTTTTGCTCAACATCCTCTCCGAAAAATGCCTCTGCAACTCTCACTGCAATATCCTGCAGGGAAAGCTTGTCGATGTTATCGAAAAAATCCTTTGTCAATTTCTCTATCTTTTCCGGCATAAAGAGGCCGCGGTCGCAGGCAAGTCCCTTTACTACTGCTTCACTCAGCGAAACCTCCGGAACGGTATGATTGGTGCTATAATATTTCATCTGTATAAACTCCTAAACGATTAAACAATTAAACGATTAAACCTAAAACTATCTAACCTTCATAAATTCTTCTATAAATTCTCCAAGTCGCAGAAGCCCATAGCTTCCATCAGCACAAGTAGCTTCCGAATATACAGTGACTTCGTCGGGCACAATACCCTTATACCAAATTGTGAATGGCACAGGTTCCCCTTTGTGCACTCTGAGTTCTACCGGGGTGGCGTGATCAGGCAAAAGAGCTATCGCGACAGGCTCATCCCATTTGGCAACTTCTTTGATTATTGGCCTTACAATTCTGCGGTCAAGACTCTCTATTGCCCTTACCTTGAGATCAATGTCACCATCATGTCCAGCCTCATCAGTTGCCTCAACATGCAGAAAGACGAAGTCTGTATCTTTCAAAGCAGCAATAGCAGCCTCAGCCTTACCCTCATAATTGGTATTTGCAAGTCCTGTCGCTCCTTCCACATCTATCGGAGTGAGTCCTGCATACCGACCTATTCCTCTGATAAGATCTACGGCAGTAATGACCGCGCCTGATTTTATGGAAGGAAACATTTCTTCGAGCGTCAGCATTGCCGGCCGATATCCTCCACTCCATGGCCATATGGAATTTGCCGGGATATTTCTACCTTTATTGAAAGGATGATCTGTGAGCAGCTTTTGCGACCTAAGAATAAGATCGTTGATCAAATCAGCAGTTTCCTGTGGCGTCAGTCTCCCCTCTTCGGCCGGAGCATTCTCCATCGGCTTCACAAGGAGATCTTTCCATTCTTCTCCCGGATGATCATGGGGAGGAGCACATTCAATATATTTACTGCCCCCTTTGATGACAAGAAGATGACGATATTGGATGCCCGGGATAAACTTAACCCTATCCGAACCCAGTTCCTTATCAAGAAACTCAATTAGCTCTTTCCCTTCGGACACCTCTCGAATATGCCTCTACAC
>DAAK01000117.1 GCA_001701075.1 Bacteroidales bacterium GP3
TTTGATTAAGATATTCATTGACAAGATTGAGTAATGAATCTCGTCCTTGTGGGAGCACCCAGACTTGGAATTGGGTGAAGCTGACCGGAGTCGAATAGTCAAGGTCGGGATATTGTTCCTTCATTTTCTTGGCAGTCTTCTCATTGACCACTGAGTATTTCCATGCTGATTTAGCTACTTTTATCGCAAGATATTCCTCGCTGAGTTCAGGCTCCTCTATTATCGTGATGTTTCCCCCAATTTCTTTCTGAAGATTTTCAAGACGTCTTTTCGCGGCACTCCCTTTCTCCACATGGATGGTATCTCCTTCCAGATCAAGAGCACTTCTTGCAGGAAGATTCCCGTTTTCATTGCGAAGCTGCAGAAGCACCATGCGGTCAAGGAAAATATCTCTGGTAGTTAGAAAATCCTGCTTCAGATAATAATCAGCTGGGAGTGATGCAAAAATATCATATTCCCCTTTAGCTACTTTTTCAATAGCCAAATCGCGGTCTATCACTGGATGCATCACCACCTTAACTCCAAGAGCATCCTCAAGTCCCTTGAGAAGATGATAGTTGATTCCCGTAATGCTATCCTGACCATCATCCGACATAAGCACTCTATAACTTTCCGGGCCATAAACTATAGCAGCATGTATAGTATCTTCTTTTTCTCCGGATTCGGCATGACCATTTTTCCCATTGCCGATATGGCGAAGGCCAAGCATTGCGATTATGACTATAATCAGTAGTAGTCCGTAGACTGCTATTTGCATTGTGCGCGGTTTTGTCTCTCTTTTCATGGGTGTCTTTAGTTTGCGAAATCAACAGCAATGCCTATTTGGAAGCGCCTTGGATTGATAGGATAGTGGGGAAGTGAAAATTCATTGTAGGCACTTCCGAACAGCCCTTGGTTAACATGGCTCATCATCACATAGAATCGGCAACGGTAGAGGCGCAAGTTGACATATGCGTTGCAGAATGGATATCCTCCCAATTCGGTCTCTTCCTGATTACAGAATGTCATTGTGGCTGGCTGGTATGTATACCCCTTATATTTTGTATAATAGTCGCAATCTACGCCAACTTGTATATGAAGCACCTTAAATAGCCTTGCCTTGATGAAGAGGTTGCTGTATACGCTCAGCTGTGGAAGAGGTAATACATTATTGTTTGAGGATACTTGCCAGGTCACACGATTGTTCCAGTTAAGTATCCCTACTTTGAAATCCTGTTGCAGACCGACTGACATGATTTGCACATTGCCACCATGCTGATAAGGCATGAAGTCACTTCCGAAATATATACGGTTCTGTATATTCTCGACATCAATCATCGCCTTTGTCCTCGACCATGGAATGTCAAGGCTTCCTCCAAACTTTACAGAACGAATTTTCCCGAAATCTTTGCTCCATATGAAATGGTTGGAAACATAGTTCTTGGTGAGCCAATCTGGAGTCGTGTTGTGAAATCCTCCGTGGGCTTCAATAGCAACGGTGTCTCCGAAAAGTGGGATATTGGTCAATATTTGTCCATTCAATTCAAGGTCGCCAGCTGCATCTCCACTTAATCCAAACCTTACATCAGCATTGTAGCGCAGGATTGATCCTTGCGCTTTTTCAATCCTTCCTCCTATAAAGACAAAGTTCTGGTTGTGCTTCGCTTCTGGCACTCCAGTTGATGGAAGAGGAGTCAAATCACTTGAATCTTCAGTCGAAGAGTTTTCTCCGTCAGTTGACTCTCCTTCCTCTGTCTCTGAAAGATATCCTGCATTCGGCAGAGTGAATTGGTTTAGCTGATAGGTAGCATAGGCTGAGAGTCCAAATTTCATCCATTTCCTGAAACCTTCAATCAAATATATTCCTACTGTATTGCTGAAGCTATTAAGCTTTGTATTGTCATACGTCGCTGATTGGTCGAAATAGAAATTATCCCAATAATCCTTAGATTGACTCTTTTCGCTGAATACATGCCTATAATGCCTATAGTCAAAACTATAGAGGATTTTCATTACTGGAATATAGATGTCTCGTGTCAATGTGTCGTTCACTTGTTCGTCGTTCCAATAACCAATTTTGTACGCATGGTTCATATAGAACTCCGATCCAGTGAGCCTGTTCTTGGCAGATGTAAGTCGTGTTGGGATACTCTTGTATTGCACGGATGTTACGCCTCCCTGTACGGTTGCTGGATCTGTGATGTAGCGGTCGTCAGTGATGCCTCCGTTTTCCAAATTCTGATGCGCATATTGCTGATAGAAGGTCTGGAGTTCATATCGGTCACCTAAATAATATGCTGATAGTCCGAAATTGAAATCCTTTGCCGCCTGATAGTTGTAGCATCCCTTTGAATGCAGGTAATCTACGAATCCACCTATTCCTATGCGTCTATTGACATTCCCGGCAAAGTCACCCTGCAGTCGGTCCTGATGGTTTTCCGAATTTCCGCAATAATTATATTGAAGAATTGTTGTTGGTATGTATGTATTGTGAAATTTCTGTTTCGCAAAACTTGGCATCCAAAACCCAAGAGCATTATAGAATAGAAAGCCACTTGGTTTTTCTCTCTCAAACCACAGCAAATTCATTCCGGGTGAGCCAAGGTTTCCAGTAGTAGCCCACGCATCACTCGCCATTGTTGGAATACTCCTGCGCTGATAATTATATTGGGCAGTGTCCACTTCAGCAGGGATATGAAAACCTAATGGATATGTAAGTGTCCAAGCCGAAGGCTCCTTTACGGTCTCCAGTGGCTCTCCTTCTCCAGGCATTGCCTTCGGATTCCAGTCCCTGTCGCCCTGAGCAAAGGCACTCCCACAGTTCACGCTAAGAATGAAAATCAATATGATTATCCGAAGAAACTTAGACATTTCTTCTTTGGATTCCTTATATGATGAGTTATATTTTCGATTCATAGCGCAAATTTACAAAAATTATTTCAGTTAAAGAGCATGTGGATAGATAAAACACAAATTGAAATATTCTTTTTGTTTACTTGTTCCGAACTTTTTGACCTATAAAAGTGTCAAAATATTAAATCAAAAAATCTACCTATCCATATATATCTACTAAAATATACTACCTTTAATTCAAAGCTATGAACAAACAGATACTCGATGGATGCACGGCTGCTGCTCATGTGGCCTACGCAATGAGTGAAATCGCCACCATATATCCAATTACTCCGATAGCCTCTATGGGAGACACTGCAAAAAAATGGGGTATGAAAGGTCGTCTTAATCTCTTCGGACAGCCACTTGAGGTGCGTGAGATGGAGAGTGAACTTGGTGCAGCCGGAGCTGTCCATGGTGCATCGGCCGGTGGCGCGTTGGCTACAACCTTCACTTCATCACAGGGATTGATGCTCATGATTCCGAACATGTATAAGATTGCTGGTGAACTTTTGCCTGCAGTGTTTCATGTGGGATGTCGCTCTCTCGCAAATCATGCATTGTCGATTTTCGGCGACCATCAGGATGTCATGGAATGTCGAGCTACGGGTTTCACCATGCTCGTCTCGACTTCGGTGCAGGAAACTATGGATCTTGCGGTTGTGGCTCATATTGCAGCAATAAAAGGGAGTCTGCCTGTGCTTCATTTCTTTGATGGATGGCGCACGAGTTCCGAGATGGATACGATCGATGTTATAGACTATGACAGCATCGCCAAGATTATGCCTTGGGATGATGTCTTGACGTTCCGGCACCGCGCCATGAATCCGGAACATCCCGATACACGAGGCACTGCCCAGAATGCAGATGTCTATTTCCAGAATAGCGAGGCCACCAATCGCTATTACGACGCTTTCCCATTAATAGTGCAGGAGGCTATGGACTCAGTGGCAGGAATCACCGGACGTCAGTATCATTTGGTGGATTATGTGGGAGCTCCTGATGCATATCGTGTGATAGTGATAATGGCTTCAGGTGCTGAGGTGGCTGCTGAGACTTGCGAGTGGCTGAATCGCGAGAAGGGTTATAAGACAGGGGTAATGAAGATTCGTCTTTACCGTCCATTCCCGGCTGAGGCATTTCTCAAAGCTCTTCCCTCAACTGTAAAATCAATTGCTGTACTCGACAGAACTAAGGAACCGGGTTCAGTTCACGAGCCACTGTGTCAGGATGTGATCACTACTCTTTTCGAAGCAGGTCGCAGTGACATCAAGGTGATAGGTGGCAGATATGGATTGTCGAGCAAGGAGTTTGATCCTTCCATGGTAAAAGCGATATTCGATGAACTTGCTAAGGAGCAACCCAAGCGTATGTTTACCGTGGGTATCAATGATGATGTTACCCACTTGTCGCTCGCTCCGGAGGAGAGTATAAATACTTTGGCTTCATCAGACTGTTTCCAGGCTATACTCTATGCTATAGGCAACGATGGTACTGTCGGTGGCACAAAGCAAGCTGCATCGGTGCTTGCTGGCGATCCAAATCTCTATGCTCAGGCTTATTTCAGTTATTCAGCTAAAAAGTCAGGCGGATATACTATCTCCCAACTACGAGTTGGACATTCACCTGTCACGTCTGCCTATTCAATCATTGGGGCTGACTATGTGGCGTGCCATAAGACTTCTTATGTCAATCGTTTTGATATGCTCGACAAGATTCGGGAGGGTGGCACTTTTGTGCTGAATTCTCCTTGGAGTGCTGATCAGATGGTGAAATTCCTTCCTCAGAAAATGCGTCAGCAGATTGCAGATAAGAAACTTAAGTTTTATAACATAGACGCTGACTCTATAGCAGCCAAAGTAGGATTGGCTCCTCGTATAAATATGCCGATGGAAACGGTAATGCTCAAGTTGGCCGGTATTATGCCGTTTGAAAAAGCATATCAGGCATTACAGCAGACTATCAAGACCACTTATATGCATGAAGGTGGGGAAGTAGTTGACCGTAATCTGAAGGCTATTTCAATGACAGTAGACGCTCTTAATGAAATTGATTATAAGTCAATAGAAGGCTGGGCTACAACTCCCGACCTCCCATCTACTCGTTCGGCTCCGGTATATCCCAATGTTGCCCTCAAGAATTTTATTGAAAAAATCCATACTCCTTGTATTCATGGTCAGGGAGATTCCATTCCGGTTTCTGCTCTGTCGCCCGACGGTGTAATACCCAACGGCTCTACTGCTTACGAGCATCGTCGTATAGCTACGCGTGTACCGGTATGGGATGCGGAGAAATGTGTCGAGTGTACAGAATGTTCTCTGGTATGTCCTCATGCAGCCATCCGCCCGTTCATTATCTCGGCTGCCGAAGCTGCAGAAATGCCTGACACAATTGCTATCAAGGATGCTCGCGGTTCATCAAGACTCAATGGTTATCGTTTCAGGATACAGAATTATCCGGAGGATTGCTTGGGATGCTCTTCTTGCTCGCTTATCTGTCCGGGTCACGCTCTTACCATGACTCCTTTAGGCGATGTCCTCGAGCGTGAGATGGGTAATCTTGAATGGCTTAAGACTCACGTGGAGCCAAAGCCTTGGCTTCTTCCGGCAGCCACCGTCAACGGTTCCCAGTTGAGAACCCCGGGCCTGCAGTTCTCAGGAGCATGTGCCGGATGTGGTGAGACTCCATATGTCAAGTTGCTCACACAGCTTTTTGGCAATCGTCTTCTTATCGCAAATGCCACTGGCTGTAGTTCAATCTGGGGTGCAGACTATCCTTCTTCTGCATATTGTGCCACAGATCCCTCGGGAAGAGGTCCGGCATGGGCTAATTCTTTGTTTGAGGATAATGCGGAGTTTGGCTATGGTATACTTCTCGCTATGCGTCATCGTCGTGCTCGATTGGAAAACAATGTCAGAACTCTGATATCTTCGTCCGCTACACCGTCATTCTTGAAGGCTCCTTTCGAAGCTTGGCTCAATAGTCGTGATGATGCTGAGGCTTCGGCTGCAACTGCTGATCAGTTGCTTTCAATGCTCGCACCGTTAGCCAAAGAATATCCAGACTTGAAGTCTCTTCTTGATCAGAGTGATATGTTGGCTTCCAAGACAGTGTGGGCTATCGGCGGAGATGGCTGGGCATATGATATAGGTTTTGCAGGGCTTGACCATGTGCTTGCTTCGGGAGAACCTATTAAGATATTGGTGATGGACACAGAGTGTTATTCCAATACAGGTGGTCAGCTATCTAAGGCTACTCCTCGTGCGGCAGTGGCAAAATATGCTCCCGATGGTAAGTCAACTCCGAAGAAAAACTTAGGGCGCATGATGATGACTTATGGAAATGTATATGTGGCATCCATAGCTTTGGGCGCAAACTACCAGCAAGCCATTGATGCGCTCACTGAGGCGGATAGTTACCCAGGTCCTGCTATTGTTATAGCATATTGCCCATGTCTTAATCATGGTATCCGTCCCGGTCTCGGCCATTCTATCATTGAGGAACGCCGTGCTGTCGAAGCCGGTTATTGGCCGCTTTACCGTTTCAATCCGCTCAATGAGGAATCGCCTCTTACCATTGACAGCGTAATTCCTGGCCCGGACAACAGTGGCCACAACGGTTCATCCCCACTCACTTCCTCTCCTGCTTATCCAGGCGTTCCCGAACCGCTTGAAGATGTACACGGCTTCATTATGGGTGATGACCGCTATATGGATCTCCGGATGGTTGATCCTCGAAGAGCCGCCATCCTTCGTCCTCGCTTACAGGAAGACTGCAACCTCGAAAATGAAGCTCTCAAAAAATTATAGGACAAACCTAATTTTTTGAGATTTCGCACACTTTTCTGCCAAAACATTTTGAGATTCTGTACAAATTTCTGCCAAAACATTTTGAGATTCTGTACATATTTCTGCCA
>DAAK01000066.1:0-11414 GCA_001701075.1 Bacteroidales bacterium GP3
TCCTCACCATAATCCCAAGCACGAATACAAAGAGGCTCTCCATCAGCTTCTATCCTGATCTTATTACCAGTGGATTTATCAACAGGGCTAAGAGTGAGATAGTAGACATCACTACGATTGCCGTTGTCCTGCGGTTTTATGTAGTCATGCTGGTATTCTTCAAGAGGCATCGAGTAGTGACCAATATAGTAGCCACGTTTTCTGTCGGGATAGTTTTCCCACGGACCTCTACCAAGGTAGTCGATCTGCCTCATATCTTTTGGGAGACGCATACGCATACCGAATTTCGGCATAAGAGGGATTGTATCGTTAAGAGGCAAGTAGTCAGCAGCAACATTGATAGTTCCATTTCCATCAATAGTGTAGGTAACATCGTAGTCAGCTCCAATTGGAAGGCTCATATGAGCAGTTACAGCCACTTTCCCATCCACTTTTTGCGACTTGATATCTTTGACAGTGCGATTTGCAGCGACATCTTTCCAGACTATCATTTTTTCTTTATAATAGCTGTTTTTATCCTGATTATCGTTAGTTGGTTTCCAGAAATAAGGTTCCAATGGGGCATTCAGGAGCTCATTGCCATTTTTTATCCACGATGCAAGAGCACCGGAGGCGTCGACTGTAATCTCAGAATCAACTGTCTTCACTACAAAATTCCCATTTTTACGTTCCACTTTCGGTGATTTGGCAGAAGATTGTAGCATATCTATTCTGTAAGGAGCAAGTTCAAACTGATCTGAGGCCACCACATGGCCTTTTTCAGCCCAAAGAGCAGGCTCTTTAAGACAAGAATATACGTTAAGCCATACGCCAGAGTTATCTTGAGAAAAATCAGGAACTTTTATTTTGGTTTCATCCAAATTAAGCGATCCTTCAGACACTTTATCACCACCAATGAGCAATTCATATCGATAATCATATGCATTCAACGGAGTAAAGCTATCATGATTCTCCAATTTGATAAAATCACCGTCTTTGCTGAACCAAATTGGCTGATAAATCTGTCTTACCTCATAAAGATGTGGATTGGGGACACGGTCAGGTCCAATAAGGCCATTGATACAGAAGTTAGCATCATTCGGACGATCTCCGAAATCTCCGCCATAAGCCCAGAATTCATCTTCAGCAAGGTTAATATCCTTGGAATAACGCAGAGCAGACCCATCGATTGGTTTTGCTATTCCTTGGTCTACCCAGTCCCAAATAGCACCTCCTGCTATTGAAGGATCAGAATAAATCACATCCCAATACTCCTTGAAATTACCCATAGAATTGCCCATAGCGTGAGCATATTCACGAGCGATATATGGTTTATCGGTAATATTACGCGAATTATCCCTCATCATATCAGGCGTAGGATATCCTTCATCATGGAGAGCGGAATACTGTGGATGACAATCATAGAAAGGAAGACGGGAGGGATCCATCGCCACTATAGTATCATACATCGCCTGAATATTCGGGCCGATTCCACCTTCATTACCAAGACTCCATAAAATAATGGAAGGGTGATTGCGATCGCGGGAAACAAGTGACACAGCACGGTCAATGTGAGCATCCTTCCATTCCGGGTCATGACCCATTTCCTCATTAGCATATCCATAACCATGGCTTTCCTGGCAAGCCTCATCCATCACATAAATGCCATATCGGTCGCACAATTCATACAAAATCGGACGGTCGGGATAGTGAGAGGTGCGAAGGAAATTGATATTGTTCTGCTTCATCATGCGGATATCTTGCTCAACTGTAGCGTCATCCACGAATCTTCCAGTGCGCGGATGATGATCGTGGCGGTTTACACCTCTCAATTTGACATTTTTACCATTTATCTTGAAAACCTCACCCACAGTCTCAACTTTTTTCACACCCAAATGCCAATCATAATTTTGAAGAGTGTTGCCGGCCTTGTCGCTCAATGAGACTGTATAAGGGTAAAGATTTGGGTATTCTGCCGACCAAAGTTTAGGATTCTTCAGTTGATAATCTAAAGTCACCCCAATTGTATCTCCAGGCGCAATGTCGACAGGAGCACTCTTTATAGTCTTTCCGTCAATGTCAAGAGTGACTACAGCACCTTTTTCTTTCTTGTCGCCTGTGTTACAAATGGTGACCAACGCCTTAACATCAGCTTGTGAAAAATCATCATTCAAGATAGATTCAACTTGATAATCGGCGATGTGAACCTTGGGACGCACCATAAGGCTGACCGGACGATAAATACCGCTCAGACGCCACATATCCTGATCTTCAAGATAGCTACCATCGCTCCAACGATAAACCTCAACAGCAAGGCGATTAGTGCCGGGTCGCAAGAAAGATGTTATATCAAACTCCGCAGGCGACATAGAATTCTGGCTATATCCCACCTTTTTACCATTTACCCATACATACATAGCAGATTTCACACCTTCAAAGCTGAGGGTCACATTCTTGTCAAGCATATCTTGAGAGACTTCAAACTCCCTGACATATGAACCAACCGGATTACGATGATCATAAGCATACCAGTCTTTTGGAGGCTCAGAAGTTACGCTGGGTCTGTTTCGTTCGAATGGATATGATATATTGACATATATGGGTTTACCGAAGTTCTGCATCTGCCAGTTGCCAGGCACTGTAATCTTATCCCAACCTGTGACGTCATAGTTTTCGGCTTCAAATCCTACAGGACGGCTATCAGGGTCAGGAGACCAACGGAAATTCCAATCGCCATCAAGACTTATCACATCCATGCGTTCAGATGCAACGGATGGCAAACCAAGTGTGACATGGTATGGAAGTTTGTTAATTCCGAGGACGTGAGGGTTTTCCCAGTCGTGGGGCGTGGAAGACCTCATCATAAATGGAGAGATGGCTATCAAAAGAATCATCGACATGACCATAAAGCGCCTCTCCGAGGCTACTGTACTTTTGTCCCGGCTGCCCCAGGCTAAAGCCTGGGGTTTTGGCATGATCATCAGGTCTCCGACCTGATTTTTCTTCAGAAAATATAACATAAAACTGAATACTTAGGTCATTTATTCATAGAGGACTTCGAAATCTGAGTAAGCCATATGTTCGCCACCGGAGAGACGGTCAGCCTCAAAACGGAGCACAGTAGCTTCTGTAGGGTCGAACTGAATGGTTTGCCATATTGGATTGTTGACGATATTCGAGAATTCACCGGAAGCTACTTTCTTCCAATTCTGCCAATCAGTAGTGGCATATACCGAATAATGGGTAACAGTGCCGTCGCTGCGTAACGATGGCGGCAGATAACGGATACCCTTGACTGTTTTAGTTTTTCCAAGATCGACAGCCATTGAAGTTGGGGTCATATAGAAGATTCTGAGCGAAGATGAGCGTTTTTCTCCTGAATCTGGAATGTCAGCGGTAAGGTCGGGTGCATTATACATCGACAGACGAGAAATGACCGGACAGGCTTTGCTGTCGGTGACAGTGAAACGGACACTATCTGCAGTAACAGTAGGGAAACAAACGATCCTACGATGACCAATAGTAGTGAGTCTTCCATCATCGGTCAAAGCATCCTTGAGTTCTTTCCATTGTCCATCAGAATAGGCCTCAAGTTTCCATTCTTTAACTCTTTGGCCAAGGGGTATATATTCTTCAGCTAAGAAGCGATTGAAGGTAACCGGATTTTTGAATGCCAAAGTCACAGAACCCGTAGAAATGCTATCATCGGTAGCCCAATACGTATCTTTTTCACCATCAAGAACCTTATCAGCAGTATATTTCTTTCCTTTCCCTCTTATTGAAGAAGCAGAAGCTTTTGCATTCTTTGCAAGATCGTCTTTAAACACTTCATCGAGCATACGGGAGAAAGCGACACCACGAAGAGAATCAATAGAATTGATCCTACCGTTTGGCATCACCGGGAAATTCAGAAGAAGAGTAGAGTTTCGTCCGACTGACTTATAATAAGTGTCCATAAGCTTAGAAAGGCTCTTGACATTCTCATCCTCTGACTCATGATAGAACCATCCCGGACGTATGCTTGTATTAGTCTCTCCGGGCACCCATGAATCACCGCTTTCAAGGCCATAATGGAGCATACCCCATTCCACTTCACCATCTTTATTCAGGAGACTCCAGTTGGTAGCACCAACTTCTCCCCCTTCTGTACCAACCCAACGAAGGTCGCCACGGTCGCTACCATCGTTCCAGATTAGACATTCAGGTTGGAGTTCACGAATCATCTTATATGTCTCAGGCCATTGATAGTAGGTGGTACGGTCAATCTGGCGAGTTTCATTAGCACCTCCATACCAGCCGTCGCCACCATTAGCACCGTCAAACCATACCTCGAAGACATCACCATAGTTTGTAAGCAACTCACGAAGCTGATTTTTGAAATAGGTGACATATTCAGGATTTCCATAATCGGGATGATTACGATCCCATGGAGAAAGATAGAGAGCATATTTCAGGCTAGCCTCTTGGCAAGCCTCAGCGAGTTCCTTGACTACATCGCCTTTTCCATCTTTCCAGGGAGAATTCTTAACAGAATATTCTGTAAATTCAGATGGCCACATGCAAAATCCGCAATGGTGCTTTGCCGTAAAAATAATGCCAGTCATGCCTGCATCCTTGCATACTTTCACCCATTGCTTGACATCGAGATCGGATGGATTGAAAAGTTGTGGACTCTCATTGCCGTATCCCCATTCTTGATCGGTATAGGTATTCAATGAGTAATGGATGAAGGCATACTTCTCCATGTCTTGCCACTTCAGTTGATTCTCAGAAGGTACTGGTCCGCAAGGAGCAGGTGGATCGGCCTCAACGGCAGATTTGCAGCTCGCGAATACAAGTAATGTCAATGGTATCAGATTAAATAGTTTCATTTTTAAAGATATCAAATTTTTATTTTAGTCTTTTTGTTTTTGTAGGTGATGGTCTTGGTCTTGCCATTCTTGCGAATGGTCAGTTTTCTGGATCTCGGAGCTTCAGGATATGTGCCCTCAGCTTCAGCAATGGTGAGAACGCCTTTGCTGTCGTCCCACTTCATACTGACGCGTGTGAACTCACCTTTCTCGAAATCATAGGTATCGCCAGCATCATCGTAAAGCGTAAACTCCGCATCTTTACCCGGATATATGTCAACTGTAATGGGTTGCCCGACTGAGGCTGAAGAGTATTCGGCCGGAGCCGTCGTAGGGATGATGCTACCTGCTTTGACAAAGAGGGGAAGGCGATTGAGGGGAGCTTCAGCGGATACTGTTTCGCCTCCAGCATATTTTTTTCCAGTCCAGAAATCATACCAATCGGCACCGGCGGGGAGATAGACCTCTCTTGACTCTACACCAGGATCAGTGACCGGGCACACCATGATATCGCCAAACATATACTGATCCTTGATGTCATACACTCCCCTATCCTTTGGGAAATCGAAAGCAAGTGGACGAGCCATACTGAATCCGCTATGTGTCTGAGCGTCTGCCATACTGTAGATATATGGAAGCATCGAATAGCGGAGATTGATCATATCAAGGATTGCATCGTAGTATGGAGTTCCTGGCTCACCGAAATTCCATATTTCACGAGGAGTATCGGTGCCGTGACTACGCTGGATAGGGAGGAATGTACCCCATTGAAACATACGGGTATAGAATTCCTTATAACCATCATCGGCCACCCCTTTCGGGAATTGACCTTTGCGGAACCAACGACCATCTTCCCCGAGGAAGAAGCAACCTATGTCTGTGGTCCAATATGGACTGCCGGAAGCGAAATAGTTGATACTTCCTGGAATTTGCTTCTTGAAAGAATCCCATGAAGCAAACGTATCGCCGTTCCAAGAGACAGTAGCATATCTCTGCTGCCCTGCAAAAGAGGAGCGGGTAAGATTGACAACACGTTTCCTATCCGTGGCTGCACGCTGATGTTCATATATGCCTTTTGCATGATTGAGCGAATAAAGGCATGCGCGTTCAGCACCTAAAGCCTCTGAAAGTATCTCATCATTAAGTCGCCAGCGACGTTCGTGATCATCCCAAGAATATGGGCGTCCGTTTTCAGGTTCCGGCATACGGTTCCAGTCGCCGTCAAGAGGTTCGCTGCTGTCGCACCACCAAGCATCGAAACCATTGGAGAAGAACTCATCATCTGCATATTTCCAATATAGGTCGCGACCTTCGGGACTGAAGGCATCATATATAGAGTGCTCAAGCATCAATCCTTTGCTTCTGAAGTCTTCTTCTTCCGGACAATACTGAGGATTAGCCCAGATGCTTACCATAAGTTTTGCATCATAAGCATGCACAGAGTCTGCGAGAGCCTTTGGATCAGGATAGAACTCCCGGTTCATCTTCATGTATCCCCACCCTTGTGGCCAATAGTTCCAGTCCTGGACTATCACGTCGATAGGGACATGACGTCGACGATACTCCTTAAGGGTATTGATGATATCATCAGAAGACACATAGCGCTCTTTCGATTGGACGTAGCCAAACATATAACGTGGCATCATAGCAACGTTGCCGGTCAGATAGCGATAACCTTCTATCACATTCTCAGGCATCGCACCCTTGATGAAGTAATAGTCGACAGTATTTGCCGCCTCCATCTCAAGAGTGGTCTCAAAACCGGAAGAAGTCGCGCCAATCATCATACCCTGGCCTTTGTTCTTGCTGTCAAACTTCATAGAGCATCCGGCATCAAAGAGGAGACCATAACCTGCAGTGGAGACCATCATTGGTATGAAAACCTTGAGGTTGTGCTGTGTGAGATAAAGGGTTTTGCCAAGAAGATTGACATAGTCTTCCATCTGTTGGCCGAGACCATACAAAGCTTCGCCAGCTGACATATCGAAAGTGATAGCAAAGCGCTGACGCATTCCGATTGTATCGCGGCTAATGATATCCTTTACAGTCACCTTGCCATTAGCAGTCTCTTCCATATGGGCAGAAGCCTCATCGTAGATGATCTTCTCCTGCGCTACCCTCTCGAATTTACGTGGGACATTTACAGATTCACTAAGAAGAATGCGTTTGGCAATCGGATCAAAGAAAGTGACGCCACCATTGTCATCAACTAAGACTTGAAGGGAGTCAGAAGCAAATGTAGTGACATCGCCAGCTTTTGATTCCTTCACATTGACATCAGCCTGCGGATAAACGCAGACTCCGGTGGCATTGTCGGTGACAGTGCCATCGGGAGTCCATCTAACCCTGACTATAGAGGGCGTCACGAAGTCGATGATAGGAGCCTGGGCGGAGGCGGAGAGGGTGAGGAGAGAGAGAAGTATAGTCAAGAGTCTCATTGTCCGGCTATAGTCTGGATTTTTCCGTTTTTATCAAAGGTAAGTTCGCAAACCTTGAGGCTACGAAGCCAAGACTTGCCTCCGGAAGGCACACTATCGTGATGGAAGAGATACCATTTGCCATCATATTCAATGATGCTGTGATGAGTGGTCCACCCTACAACCGGGGTAAGGATTTCTCCTTGATATACGAATGGTCCGTAGGGATTGTCACCGACTGCATAGCAGAGAAGATGGCTATCTCCAGTGGAGTAAGAGAAATAGTATTTGCCATTCATCTTATGCACCCAAGAAGCTTCGAAGAAACGGTGCGGGTCGTTAGCTTTCAGGGGTTCGCCGTTTTCATCAACCACCTGTATTGGACGTGGCTCTTCAGCAAACTGAAGCATATCCTTGCTCAAGCGGACACAACGGCTTGGAAGTGATGGCTCGTCACCTTCAGGGAGATATGGAATTTCAAGAGCCTTATTGTCTTTGTAACGCTGAAGCTGACCGCCCCAGAGACCGCCGAAATACATATAGTATTCATCGCCATCCTTAAGGACACACATATCGATTGAATAGCTGCCACGTATCGGATCCGGCTGAGGAATAAACGGACCTTCCGGACGATCACCTATAGCAACACCAACACGGAAAATGTCGTTTTTGTCCTTCAGAGGGAAATAAAGATAGTATTTGCCATCTTTTTCTGCGATGTCGCAGTCCCAAAGCTGGCGTCCAGCCCAAGGGATGTCGGCGATGTCGAGGGCTTTACCATGATCGGTCACTTTGCCGGTCATAGGGTCGCCATCGATAGAAAGGACGTGCATGTCTTTCATTACATACTGGTCGCCGTTGTCGTTCTCTACGTTCTCGCACTCCCAGTCGTGAGAGGGATAGATGTAGATTTTACCATTGAAGATGTGAACGCTGGGGTCTGCCATGTAGTCGGCAGGGAAAAGATATCTTTTTTCGGGAGTTTGCATTTATTTAATGATTAATTATTAATGATTAATGATCAATTAATGTCAGCGAAGATGAGTTTATATCTTAATTTGACTTTGAGAGGCGCACACGGAGTGTGCTTACTACTTTGTTTGACTTGGAGTTTCGAGGAAGGGTTGCATGAAGGGCTTGAGGTTGTAGTCGCGGTCGAAGGGAAGTGGGTAGTCGGTGCGACCCTTTACAGGCCAATCGTTACGCCAAGACATTCCATCGTGAGTTCCCCACCAGGTGACACGTGAGATCTTATCGGAATTCTTTTTGTAGAAAGCCATCAGATCTGCTGCACGCTTGTTCCATTGCTTAGCCCTTTCTTCTGAAAGACCGTTAGGGAATGGATTGAGTTCCTCAGTCAACTCGAAGTTGGCTTCTGTATTAGCACCCTGCATGACAAAAGGAAGAGCAGAAATGTCAAGCTCGGTGACCATCAGTTTTACGCCAGTAGCAGAAATAGAATCAATCACCTGTTGATATTCTTCCAAGTCAGGATCATCGCTTTCATATCCGATATGACTCTGCATCCCCATACCATCGATACGAATGCCGCGCTTCTTAAGATCATTGATTATCTCAACATATTTATCACGTTTTGGAGCCTTATACATTGAATAGTCGTTGAGATAAAGTTCGGCATCGGGATCAGCCTCATGGGCATATTCAAAAGCGAGAGGGAGGAATTCCTCACCAAGAATGTCGTAGAAAGGAGTATGACGCCATGTGCCATCATCCTCGATACATTCATTGACGACGTCCCAACCTTTGATCTTGCCCTTATAACGGCCAACGACAGTCTGAATATGATCTTTCATTCGGGCTTTCATTTCCTCCTTGTCGACGTATTCTCCGTTCTCATCATATGGGAACCAAGGAGAGAGCTGAGCATGCCATATCAGACAATGACCAATAATAGCCATGTCGTGATCTTGCCCATACTTCACATAAGCGTCTGCTTCATCCCAGAAGTAACGGTCTTTCTCGGGATGTATCTCCATGCTCTTCATACAGTTTTCCGGCACGATTGAATTATAATGAAGAGCTACAATTGAGTCAGCCTTTGGATCCTCACCATTAATGAGAGGCATATTGACAGCGGCTCCAATGAGGAAGTCATCCTTGAAAGCGTCTTTCATTGTGGCCGGGGCTTGCTGCTCTTTTTGGGAGGAGCAGGAGGCCGCAAGGAGCACTAAGGAGAAATATATTAATTTTTTCATATCTATTAATCATAAAACGCCTCTCCGAGGCTACTATATTTTTGTCTTGAATAAATCAGGTCTCCGACCTGACTTTATTATTTGCTGTGGCGGGCTTCGATCTCACGGTTGATTTCGTCGATACGTTGGTCGTCGAGTTCATACTTAGAGATGATGAACATAGCAAGAATAAGAAGGATAGCCGGGATAATAGCGACAAGCCAGAGAATACCCTGCTGAGCGAAAACAGTCTGTTCGAGAGCCTCGCTATCAAAACCTACGAATGCAAGCACGAGACCAGGGACAACACCACCGAGAGCCATACCAGCCTTATAGAAGATTCCGGTGAGTGCATTGACGATACCTGATATACGACGGCCATGAGTGTACTCTCCATATGAGATAACCTCCGGCACAAGAGCCCACATATAGCCAGTGGCAACGATAACACCAGTCGACTTGATGAACTGAGCTATATAGACGAGCCACATATGGCTTAAGAACGGAACGACTGAGACAATATAGAGCATTGTCATTCCGACGATTGCAGTCACCAAGAAGATGTTGAACATTCCTTTTTTACCTACAACCTTTTTTATGGCAGGGATCATAGGCATAAAAATGAATGCCGGTATAGAGCCAAGTCCCATAAAGATAGAGAGTTCGCCTGCGTTGCCATGCATATTATAGTTGATATAATATGCTCCAGCGGCATTGCCAATTGCCATCATAGCAAAAGCAGTGATAAAGAAGAATGCAAGGACACGGAGTGGACGATTGTGGACAAATTCCATCCAAAGGTCGGAAACCTTGACGTTTTCTGTCTCTGATTTGTCCATCACTACCTTTTCCTTACACTGGAAGAAGCAGAAGAAGAGCAACGCGAGACCAACAAGACCATATATAGTCATAGTAGCGAGCCAAGCTGAGTCATGAGTAGACATATCTTCAGACTCAGTGGGATCAAAAAGCTTAAGCACGATTGGAATACCCATACCAACTGCAAGACCACCTACATTAGCCATAAACATACGCACGGAAGTCAGTTTTGTGATCTCTGCCGTATCTCTGGTAAGGGAGGCATTGAGAGCTCCATAAGGCACATTAACAAGAGTGTAGCACATAGAAAGGCCAACATAAGTGATGTAGGCATACAGGAGAGATCCGGAGAATCCATTCCAGAAGCAGAGGATAGCAAAACCAGTCAAAGGAATACCTCCAAAAATCAGATATGTGCGGTATTTACCGGTCTTGGGATCATGTTTATCGACGAAAGTACCTACCAATGGGTCCCAAATAACGTCAATGATTCTGACTATAAGAAACATTACAGCAGCGACAGCAGGGTCGAGGCCATATACATTGGTGTAGAAAAACAGCAGATACATGCTGATAGTCTGGTAGATAAGGTTCTGGGCGAGGTCGCCGGAACCGAAGCCGATGCATTTTAGCATCGAGACTTTATAGAATCCTTTGGATTCAAGATTATTTCCTGTATTGTAGGGTTCCATGTTAGATTATTGGGTTATTGGAATTATTTGAATTATCGGGGTTATTTGAGGGATTTCTTGGCGGGGAGACTGGGAAGCCTCCCTTCCATTAATATTTGAGGAGGGCAGCGCCGTTTTTGGGGACGGAGAGCTTTATTTTTCCTTTTTTGTCTGCCTTGACAGTCTTTAAGGAACCGGTGAGATTCTGATCGTCGCTGTACATGGCAATTTCTGAGCCTTTTATATATCCTGGAAGCTCTATTTCAGCCTTGAGAGGATCATCTTGAGCATTGATGGCAGCAACATACCAGTTGTCGCCGCTTTTACGAGCCATGACAATATACTTGCCTGGATATCCGTCGATGAATTTCACTTCATCCCAAGTGGTGGGTACATTCTTCATGAAATCAACAGCCCATGACGGGGCATCTTCAATATTATTTGGAGCCATAGCAAAATGCTGAACCGTTCCAAGTGGTTGGG
>DAAK01000066.1:11463-13658 GCA_001701075.1 Bacteroidales bacterium GP3
TTGTCGGCAGAATAGTATTTGTTGAGAGTGCTTCCACCAAAGTCCATACTTCCTACAGCATTGCGCACAAAGGGATGAATACATGCGTTCTTTGCTTCGGCATCACACATGCCCTGAGAGAAATGGAGGTTTTCGCTTGCAAGGACAGCCTCGGCTGCAGCAAAGTTAGGATACATCCTGTCCCAACCTCTTGGAAGAGTGCAACCATGGAAAATCACAAGGATTCCATAATCATTGGCATCTGCAAGAATATCATGATATAGACGCATTGTCTCCTGCTTGTCGCCTCCAAAGAAGTCAACCTTAATACCGCGGATGCCGTTTTCCTGCATCCACTTCATATCCTTGCGACGTTTCACGATATCGCTCATCACGCCACGAGGACCCTGTGGAGCATCATTCCAGCTTCCATTGGAGTTATACCAAAGATAAAGGTCAACGCCTTTTTCCTTGCCATATTTAGCAAGCTTCTCAATGCCATCATATCCTATCTGAGTATCCCAGAGAGCATCCACGAGTACGGTATCCCAACCCATGGCGGCAGAGAAATCGATATATTTCTTTTGCTCCTCGAAATTACAGCTTGGATCCATCTTAATGATCCAGCTCCAGCTTCCTTTTCCATAGTCATAATCCTTGGAAGGCTCATAGATTTGCTCTACCAAGTCGAACGGAATGGTAGTCTCCACTATCGGAGCCAAATCAGCACCCACTGTCAGAGTGCGCCATGGAGTAAAGCCTGGAAGAGCAATCTGAGCGCTTGTAGATCCAAAACCATTGTTCTCTGCCATCATTGGATAGGCAATAGCATAACTGCCATCTTTCTTATTGGCAAGATGAGAGGCACAATAGTTGCCGGCAATACCAGTCTCAGAAATCAAAGTCCAACCATTTTCGCCATTTTTGAAAAGACAAGGGAAAGTGTAACCGTTTCCCCAACCATTCTTACCCATAGCGTCATCGAGATCGTAGTTTGTCTCATAGCTAGGAGCAGTTCGTGCAAAACCAGTCATAGGCTGCATCTGAGGGCAAAGGAATGTAGTGGTACCATCGGGGAAATTGAATCCTGTAAGTTCACTATTTATCACTGCACTTAGGGTCTCGCCCTTAGGAAGCACCTTATAACGGAAGGCAACATTATTGTCGCTTACACGCAACTGCACATCAAAAACCGGAATGCCATATTGAGACACAGTGAAAGTCTCTTCATTGGCGATATAGTCGACTTTGCTGCTCTTAATATTAGAAAGAGAATACGAATCAGTCACTTCCTTGACACCGGAAGCAGCTGTAATATCAAGACCTGAGGTATAATCACCGATATTAGTCTGCAAGCCAAGAGGAGAAGGGAGAAGGAATTCCTTCCCATCGTATGCAACGCTATAAGTGACATTCATGCCATTGTCGCTGACAATCACCACTGTCTTTCCGTCAGGACTTTTCACCTCATAGGTATTGGGCTTGAACATGGCTTCTGCTGAGTAATTCAGTTTAGGGTCGTTGATACCCATAGTCTGGAGCATCTCCTTTGCATAACGGCTACCGAGTTCACGATATGCATAAGCCGTGAAATGAAGTCCATCGCCACGCTGAGGAAGACCAGCTGAAGAGACCACATGAGCTGTTGGTATTACTTCCGGAAGAGTTGCTATCACTGCATTGTGAGCGCCACAAACACCTCCCTTTTCAGATGAAACCACTTCACCGGCAAGCAAAGGGATGGAATTGGGTTCCAAGCCAAGGTCTGCAAGAAGATTATCATATACTTTCTTTACTTTTGCTGGCCATTGAGGATCACCATTATTTGATTCACCCTGATGCAGAAGAATACCCTTAATCACACCATCTTTCTGAGCCTGCTTAGCACATTCTACAAGGCGCTCATATGGCTTGTTGTCATAAGCCTTCATAAAGTTCTGAAACCAATCTGGTTCCGAAGCAACAGAAGCAGGATCATAGTCCTTGCTAAGATGCTCTATCTTGCAACCTCCTATAGCGACGGGAACAACACCCACAGTCACATTATCTGGAAGATTATCTACCATTGTTCTTCCGAAATAATCCATCGGAGTGAGACCAGTATGCTCTCTTACCAAAGGGGGGACTGCCACATACCACTCTCCTATCGTGCGTTTCGGATTGCTGAAGTCGGATGTTGCCATCACTTTGAATCTTTCAGGCACATTCTGCCTATC
>DAAK01000172.1 GCA_001701075.1 Bacteroidales bacterium GP3
TCCAAAGTCATCAAAATGGAGAAATCTCCTAAGACAGGCGCTTATGTCTTCAAAGAAGAGATGGTGCCCAACGATGCAGTTCAAGCTGCTCTCAAATAAGATAATAATCTTACCCCCATATTTAAGCAGATGGTTGTTTCAACGGCCATCTGCTTTTTTATGTTAAAAAAATTCTTATTCACTATTGCATTTCTTATTTTTCTTTGCTACTTTTGTAGTTGCAAAATACGTTCAATTTTGAAAATGCAATTTTTATGAATAAATACGGCTATCTTCGAGTCGCTGCCGCTTATCCTAAAGTGGAACTTGCGGATCCCGGTGTAAACTCTGTCAGAATATCTGAGATGATAATGTCTCTTTCTAAAAAAGGGGCGCGGCTTATCGTCTTTCCGGAACTATGCCTTACCGGCTATACTTGTGGCGACCTCTTCAATCAGCCAACACTTCTCAACGCCGCCATGCGGCAACTCGGATTCCTTCAGCAAGTGACTAAGGAATCTCATGTCACTGCCGTAGTCGGGCTTCCGGTCAGATACAGAGGACGCCTTTACAACTGTGCCGCTGTCATTCAATATGGCGAGATTCTCGGTATCGTGGCAAAATGCTATCTGCCTAACTACGATGAGTTTTATGAAAAGCGTTGGTTCTCTTCCGGCCTTGAGCTCCACCTTCCTGAAGGAAAGGAATATAATATTATTGATATTGATGGACACACAATTCCCTTTGGAATTAATCTCCTTTTCAGAATTGAAAACGCTAAATTTGGTGTCGAAATATGCGAGGATATGTGGGTGCCAAATCCTCCCAGCACTACCATGAGTGTAGCTGGTGCCGACATAATCGCCAATCTCAGTGCCACAAATGAAGTGATCGACAAGCACGCTTTCCTTCTTTCTCTCATCAAGGAACGTTCTTCGAGATGCAAATGCGGATATGTTTACGCTTCAGCCGGAGCCGGCGAATCAAGCACCGACCTCGTATTCTCTGGAAACGCAATCATTGCAGAAGATGGCCAGATTCTTAAGAAGTCTGAAAGGTTTCATCGTGAAGAAGGATATTGCATCGCCGACATTGATGTGGAAAAACTGCGAAATACCCGTCAGCGCCAGTCAAGTTTCGGACAGAACGACATTGTTCTTCCTACTTTCGGAACAGAAGATTTCACCGCCACGCAAGCAGAACCGGCTGATCTGATGCGCGACATCAATCCTTATCCTTTCCTGTCAGCAGAAAAGGCTAAATTCGAGGAGCAATGTGCGGAAATCATCACAATCCAAGCTTGGGGACTCGCACAGAGATTGCTCGCCACTCATTGTCATTGCCTCGTCATTGGAATCTCAGGAGGTCTCGACTCAACTCTTGCACTCTTGGTAGCGGTAAGGGCATTTGATGATCTTGGACTCGACAGAAAAGGCATAATCGGTGTCACCATGCCAGGATTTGGCACTTCCGACAGGACCCACAACAATGCCACAGAACTCATGGAACGTATGGGTATCACTCACATTGAAATCAATATTTCTGAGGCTGTAAAGCTTCATTTCAAAGATATTGATCACGATATCAACGTCCACGATGCCACCTATGAGAATTCCCAGGCACGCGAAAGAACCCAAATCTTGATGGACCTCGCTAATAAATACGGAGGTATGGTACTCGGTACGGGCGATCTTTCCGAACTTGCCCTTGGATGGTGTACTTACAACGGCGATCATATGTCGATGTATAGCGTCAACGCCTCAGTTCCAAAAACACTTATCCGTCCTCTCGTTCGTCGCGTCGCCCAGGACTATGATGACGAGACACGCAGAATCCTTGAAGACATTGTGAGCACTCCAATCAGTCCTGAACTCGTACCTACCGACACGGAAGGCAACATAGCCCAAAAGACTGAAGACCTTGTGGGACCCTACGACCTACATGATTTCTTCATCTATCATCTCGTCAAAGAAGGATTCTCGCCCGCAAAGATTTTTGCTCTCGCTTGCAAGGCCTTTGCGGAAGGCCCGTATGAAGACGGACGCCCAACATTCTCCAAAGAGACTATCAAGAAATGGCTAATAGTTTTCCTGAGAAGGTTCTTTAATCAGCAGTTCAAACGCTCGTGCATGCCAGATGGCCCCAAGGTAGGCCCAGTATCATTCTCACCCCGCGGAGATTGGAGAATGCCTTCCGATGCTGTGGCACGTCTTTGGATTTCTGAAGCTGAAGCAATCCAGGCCTAAACTACTTCACACTCTAAGCTATTATGGAAGAAAGAAAAAATCAAAATCTAATTCCGGTCGAACCTCGTTATGATGAGGAGGATCTTAAGGAAGCCGTCAGTATTCTGAAGGAAGGTGGCATTATCCTTTATCCTACAGATACCGTTTGGGGCATCGGCTGCGATGCCCGACGCCCGGAAGCTGTAGAAAAGATTTTCAAACTCAAGGAAAGGGCAGACTCTAAGTCGATGCTTGTGCTTGTCAGCTCTGAAGGTATGCTCCAACGCTCTGTGAAGAGTGTGCCTGAAATTGCTTGGCAACTTATTGACGTTGCTGTCAACCCTATGACTATTATCTATGACAATCCTATCGGGGTTGCAGAAAACCTCAAGGCGGAAGACGGCAGTCTTGGCATAAGGATTACTTCAGAAAAATTCAGTCGCGCTCTTTGCGAGAGATTAAAAGGACCCATAGTCTCCACTTCTGCAAACAAAAGTGGGAAACCGACTCCTCTTACATTCTCCGAAATATCTTCTGATATAAAAAATGGCGTAGACTACGTATGTCGCTTCCGACAGAAAGAAAAGGCCTCTTCTCGCCCAAGCAACATAATTAAAATCACAAGAGAAAACATCGTAAAAGTCATAAGATGATTGGGAAAATGGCATCTGTTAGATTGGAGCGTATGAAGCTCGTGTTGACGGACTGGATCACCGCCAACCTGGCGTTCATGCTCTTTAATCTGCTCAGATTCTTCGAGTCATCATGGACTTCCCATTCTCTTGAAGGAGCTGTAAGATACCTTTTCAATCCCAAACTTTGCATCGAACAAACGATCATTCCACTTATTCTCCTTGGCCTTTATTGGCTCTCGGGGTTCTATAATAATCCCTTCGGCAAGTCTCGTTTTAATGAACTTCTTAATACGGCAATTATATCTGCTCTCAGCACTATTCTCATTCACCTTGCTCTGCTGACCAACGACCAGATGAGCAATATTTCATCAAATTTGTTGCAAATACTTGTCATCTACATAATTTTCTTCACTCTGACTTTTCTTGGCAGACTGATAGTAATCAATAATCAGATAAAACATTTTAAAAGTCGGAATTGGAAATATACTGTAGTCATTGTAGGCAATTCCGAAAAAGCTCATTCACTTGCAGCAAAATTGACAGAAAGCAAAGCCGTAATAAGCTATTCGATCGAAGGATTCTTTAAAATTAACGATGAGAAGGATTATTGTGAGGGAGCTATGGAACTCGATTCTTTGGCTGATTTCTGCAGAGAACGAAAAATAGACCAGATTATTCTCGCTCCCGAAAAATCTGATGAAGAGTATGTGCTGAATCTCGTCTACCGACTATTCCCTATTGGAAAACCTATAAAACTCTCTCCGGAAATGATGAATTTCATGACTTCTTCTATAAAACTGAAAGATATATATGGTTTTCCACTCGTAGATCTAACCCATTCCAGCATGTCGGAATCTGAAAAGAACATAAAGAGAAGCATTGATGTCATCGCAAGCTTTATCACTCTTCTGGTGTTAAGCCCTTTGTTCCTTTTTCTCGCAATACGTGTCAAGACAGATTCTAAAGGTCCTGTTTTCTATCGTCAGGAGCGAATAGGACTCAAGGAACGGCCGTTTCAGATCATCAAGTTCCGCACCATGTATACCGATGCCGAAGAAGATGGCCCTAAACTTAGCAGTGACGATGACCCAAGGGTCACTAAAGTTGGCAGGACAATGCGCAAATATAGGCTTGACGAACTCCCTCAATTCTGGAATGTCCTCAAAGGTGAGATGAGTATAGTCGGACCAAGACCCGAAAGAAAATATTTCATCAATCAGATCATTAAGCAAGCTCCGTATTACACTCTTCTATATCAGGCACGTCCCGGTATCACGTCATGGGGAATGGTGAAATTTGGTTATGCTTCTCATATTTATGAAATGGTAGAGCGTTCTAAGTACGACCTTCTCTACATTTCCAATATGTCTGTGCTAGTCGATTTCAAGATTATGCTCTACACGGTACTCACAATTATGGAAGGCAAAGGCAAATAAATCTATACTAAACTAAATAGAAAACATATTTAACATTGGCATATAAAGAGACACATAATAGATTCACTGAATGGTGGGCAGAAGTGGTCCAATGGCGTGAAAGGCACATCAAGGAACGCACTTTCGTGATCATTCTCGCACTTATAGTGGGAGTGATCTGCGGGTTTGCAGCCCAACTTCTTAAGTATCTTATTCACACCATAGCACATCTTCTGACACAACATTTTAGCGAGACTACAGGCAACTGGCTCAACCTTGTCTATCCAGTAGTGGGCATTATCATCGTCACATTTTTTATTAAGTATGTGGTGAAAGACAATGTGAGCCACGGCGTGACAAGAGTCCTTTACGCTATCTCGCGTAGAAAGTCTCGCCTTAAGAAAAAACATTGCTACGCTTCATTAGTAGGGTCTGCCATTACGATCGGTTTTGGTGGTTCAGTCGGAGCCGAGGGTCCTATTGTTTATACTGGAGCTGCTATCGGATCAAATGTGGGTCAGGCATTCCGGCTGTCTCCCCGTATCCTGATGCTCCTCGTAGGTTGTGGCGCAGCCGCCGGCATAGCAGGCATCTTCCGTGCTCCTATAGCAGGTATGCTTTTCACTCTTGAGGTCCTTATGATAGATCTGACCGGCACTACAGTTATGCCACTTCTCATCTCCTCTATCTCCGGAGCAACCGTGGCTTACATACTTGAAGGTTATGGAGCAGAATTCTTTTTCTCACAGAGTGAACCATTCCAAACTAACCGTATTCCCTGGACGATTCTACTCGGCATCCTTTGCGGATTTGTCAGCCTTTACTTCACTCGGGCGATGTTCATGCTCGAAAAATGGTTTGGTAATTTCAAAAGCAGATGGATGAAAATTTCGGTCGGAGGCATAGTCCTTGCAGGCCTTATCTACGTTTTCCCTCCTCTCTACGGTGAAGGCTACGAAGCAATCAATACTTTGCTTGAAGGCAACACCCAAGGAATCCTTGACGGTACAATCTTCTATGGTGACCGTATTAATCCCTGGTCGATCTCTCTTTTTGTTGCCTGCCTGATTCTCACGAAAGTTTTCGCCACGACCTCGACTAATGCAGCTGGAGGAGTCGGCGGCACATTTGCCCCTTCTCTTTTTGTTGGAGCTATGACAGGCTTCCTCTTTGCCTATGTCTTCAATCTGATGGATTTCGGCATTGAACTGAGCCAGAAGAACTTCTCCCTGATGGGAATGGCGGGTGTCATGAGCGGTGTGATGCATGCCCCGCTGATGGCAATCTTCCTTACAGCGGAAATGACAGGTGGCTACAATCTTTTTCTCCCTCTTCTCATAGTCTCAACTCTCTCTTATATGACAATCCTTGCCTTCGAACCTTACAGCATATATACCATGCGTTTGGCTGAAAAAGGTGATCTCCTCACTCACGAAAAAGACCGTACAGTCCTCACCCTTCTTAAGATTGACAACGTCATCGAACGCGACTTCATTGAAGTGCACCCTGAGATGAGCCTGAAACAAATGGTTGAAGTGATATCCCAATGCAACAGAAATCTTTATCCTGTCACTGATTCCGAAGGTATGTTGAAAGGTATCGTCTTGCTCGATGATATTCGCAATATTATGTTCCGCCCTGATCTATACCGGAAAATGCACGTCAGTCGCTTCATGGCGATGCCACCTGCTAGAATAGAAATCACCGACAGCATGGATAAGGTGATGAATACATTCGACAAGACAGGAGCATGGAATCTCCCTGTCGTAGACAATGGAAAGTATGTAGGCTTTGTATCAAAATCAAAGATTTTCAACTCCTACCGCCGCGTGCTTAAGCATTATTCCGACGATTAAAATATATAACCAAGTGGAGTATTCGGTTTTGTGCCCTATTTCAGAAGTACAATCAGGTCGGAGACCTGATGATTATATATAAACCCCAGGCTTCAGCCTGGGGAATTCCTCTCAAAAGCACAGAAGCCTCGGAGAGGCGCTTTATGGTAGCAAATTAATTATAAAATTTATGGAAAAGAAAAACCTCAAGATAGTATTTTTCGGAACCCCCGAGTTTGCAGTCGAGAGTCTCGACGCTCTAGTAAAAAACGATTTCAATATCGTTGGAGTGGTGACGATGCCCGACAAAATTGCCGGTCGCGGACACAAGCTTTATCAAAGCGACGTAAAACGTTACGCTGTAGAGCACGACTTATATCTTTTGCAACCAGAGAAACTCAAGTCGGAAGAATTCCTTGAGAGTCTTAGAGCTCTCGAAGCCGATCTATTTATCGTGATAGCTTTCCGGATGCTCCCCCGCGAAGTCTGGCAGATGCCACGACTCGGGACTTTCAACCTTCATGCATCGCTACTGCCCAAATATAGAGGAGCCGCACCAATCAATCGTGCCGTGATGAATGGAGACAAGGAGACAGGCGTGACTACTTTCTTCCTAAAGCATGAGATTGACACAGGGGATATGATTATGCAACGTAAAATTGAAATTCTCCCTGAAGATAACGTCGGAGATGTCCACGACAAACTTATGCATCTTGGAGCTCAGATGGTAGTGGAAACTGTCGATGCCATCATAGACGGAACTCTCACCACTACCCCACAACCTGAGGGTGAATTCACTCCGGCTCCAAAAATTTTCAAGGAAGATTGCAAAATTGACTGGAGCAGCTCTTCTACAGCTGTTAATAATCATGTTCGTGGACTCAGCCCTTATCCTGCTGCTTGGACCGTGATAATTGAAAATACCGGACGTCCTCTCGAATGTAAGATTTTCACCACAAAAACGACTGATTCAGAAGTTCACGGCACTCCGGCTGGTACAATAAAAATAGATGGTAAACGTCTGCTTGTGGCTTGTTCCGACAAATGGCTTGAGATTCTTGAACTGCAACCTGCAGGCAAAAAAAGAATGGCAGCCGAAGCTTTCCTTCTCGGCTACCATCCTTCTCATATGCAATAATTTAATTTGCAATCCTTTAGTCCCTAAATCTGTATCTTTGAGGCTATTTCCCCTATGGAGTTCAGCTCTTCTGCGGTGAACTCCTTTGATTTTACGGCCTTAAGAGAATCATCAAGCTGAGCGACACTGCTGCATCCTACTATGACCGAAGTGACTCCGGGATGTGCCAATACCCATGAAAGCGACATCTGTGCAAGGCTCTGACCTCGACGCAAGGCTATTTCATTTAAGGCTGAGATTTTTGATACCAGCTTTTCATTAATCTGAGATGTCTTCAGAAACCGTTGCTGCATGGCACGGGAATCGGTTGGTATACCATTTAGATACCTATTGGTAAGTATCCCCTGAGCAAGTGGAGAAAATGCGATAAACCCGCTTCCATTCTCCCTTACACATTTTAGTATGCCATCCCCTTCAACTCTGCGGTCAATGAGATTGAGCCGGTCTTGGAAAAGGAGGCATGGTGTGTCCCGCTTCCTAAGATAGTCAAAAGCTTTCTCTGTTGCCTCCAAAGGCCAGCGTGAGATGCCCACATACAGAGCCTTTCCTCTTTTGACAATATCCACCAGTGCCTGAAGCGTCTCTTCAATCGGGGTCTCGGGATCAAAACGGTGGCTATAAAACACATCAAAATAGTCAAGTTTCGTCCTTTTTAGACTCTGATCTATCGATGCCATCAGATACTTGCGCGATCCCCAGTTGCCATAAGGCCCCGGCCACATATCATAGCCGGCCTTAGAAGCTACAAACATCTCGTCTCGGTATGGCCTGAATGATTTATCATAGACAAAGCCGAATGTCTCCTCAGCTGTCCCATATCCAGGCCCGTAATTATTGGCAAGGTCAAATGAGGTGATGCCATGGTCGAATGCATATCTCATTATTTCCTTACTTCTTTCAAGCGGAGCTGTCTCTCCAAAATTATGCCAAAAACCCAACGAAATTTCAGAAAGCAAAATGCCGCTTTTGCCACTCCTCCGATATTCCATCCCAGATTCATATCGCCCCGCATCTGCTTTATAAATCTCTTCTATCATATTATTTTAAAAATTTTTGTAACAATGTCATTTCTTTATGTAATTTTACGCAAATTTACTAAATAATTTCATTATTTCAATTTTTTTTTGTAATTTTGCGTACTCAAACGGGTAATTATTTTTTAAGGTAGTCTATGCACTGCTCTTTACAAAAGTTTCATACAGGTCAAGTCTAATTGACGAAGAGATAATGTTAAAGAAAAGTACACTTGAACATATCATTAGCAATGACATGTCGGAGATGTGGAATGCCCTCCTCCCTGAGGAGAAACGCATTGTCACCGACAACTTCATCATATCCACTTTTAGGAAGAACCAGATCATTTATTCTGAAAATGAAGAGCCTGAATATCTCTGGTGCCTCCTTAAAGGTAAGGTGAAGATGTACAAAGCTGGTATTGGCGATCGTGTCCAGATTCTTCGCCTTTACTCTCCTGTCCAATATTTTGGATATAGGGCTTATTTTGCAAAAGAACCTTATGTCTCTTCAGTTGCTGCTGTGGAGGAATCAGTCCTCGGAAGAGTTCCAATGCACATTGTGGAAAAACTCATCAGGGGGAATATCGATCTTGCAATGTTCTTCATTCATGAGCTCTCTCGCAATCTCGGCGGTTCTGACACAAAAATCGTAAATCTGACTCAGAAGCACATCCGTGGCCGTCTTGCCGACGCTCTGCTCCTTCTTAGGGACAATTATGGGTATGAAGACGACGAGGCGACTCTCCGCATCTACATGAGCCGTGAAGACCTTGCAAGTCTAAGCAATATGACCACGGCTAATGCCATTCGTACTCTTGCTACTTTCGTCTCCGAAAAACTGATTCTTGTGGATGGCAGAAAGATCAAGATTATCAACGAAGACCAACTTCAGAAAATATCTAAAAACGGATAATCTTAAAAGATTTCTAAATATTAAAAGGTCTGAATCTTTTCTTTGGATTCAGACCTTTATTTTATGACTTTTGCAGGAGTTCTTTGAGGCTTTTCCTGTCAATCTTCCCATTCGAGGTCCTTGGCAATCCACTTACACAGACCACTTCCTTTGGTGACTTAACTCCCAAATCAAGTTTCTTCCTGTATTGGCGCAACCTTACTCCAACAGCTTCTCGTAGTAGCTCTTCTTCAATGGTCTCTTCCGGCATTTCAACTACCAATACGAGTTTCTCGCCCCACTTATTGTCAGGAACTGAAGAAATACAATACTCAAAAGCTATAAAGGGGCCTAACGTACGCTCCAATTCCTCCGGCAAAATCTTTATGCCCCCGCTTATTATGCAATTGTCAGCTCTTCCAAGTATTCTGAATTCCTTGGGGCTTTCCACTATAGCTATGTCATTGGTGACGAGTCTTAAGCCATCAGGCATATTCACCACAAGACAGCCCTCCTCATTTACTTCGACAGTGATTCCTTCGAGAGCATCAAACGGAGATTCTTCTTCTCCGATTTTTCGAAGTGCGATATGCGATGCAGTCTCAGTCATCCCATAACTTTCCCATGCATCATAACCTGACATCGCTATCCTGCGTCTCATCATTGCCGGGATAGAAGATCCCCCTATGAGAATATGCTTCAGTCCTTGCCACCGACCTTCATTCTCAAGTATCCACTCCATCTGTGCAGGCACTACTGAAAGCAGATCTATCTCATCATCTTCCAATATGCCGGCGAGTGGTTTTGAAGAAGGCAGTTCCGACGTAAGAAGACATTTTGCGACATCTGCCCTGACCGTCATCATCTTAGATGCAATATACTTAAAGTCAAGACATGTATGCAGTCGGCTTGAACCCGATATGCCAAAAAACTTATTCGTACGCATTGCGCTTCTACGCATGAAGTCTTTTTTCAGCTTTATCTTCTTCGGAATGCCTGTGGAACCGGAAGTCTGACATTCCACATAATCCGAATCATCATTCCATATTCTTTCAAATTCTTCTTGAGTCATGTTCAATATCTCCAATCAAGTTTTGAATAAATATCATTTCCTATCGCCTTTGATGGATCGTAGCTCAAAAGGTCGGATTCAAGATGTAATGGACATTCAAAATTATTGGTGTAAAGTGCTCCTGTGCCAAGTCCTTGGGGTATCGTCGTGTTCAAAGTAGCTGTCCATTGAGCGAGGGCATTGAGTCCGACATTGGATTCGAGGGCAGAAGTCACCCACCATCCTATTCCTCGCTCTTCTGCGAGCCTTATCCATTCCTCTGCGCCCGAAAAACCACCGCATAGGGATGGTTTCAGAATTACATATGCAGGATTGACAGTATCGAGCAACGCCTCCTTTTCCTTTTTCCCATACACCCCGATAAGCGACTCATCCAATGCAATCTTTAACGGTGACACCTGGCAGAGAAACGCCATCAATTCCGGCATCCCTGCAGGAATCGGCTGCTCTATGCTGTGCACTCCGAGATCTGCAAGACGCTTGAGACGAGGAAGGGCATTATCCATGGAGAAGCCCCCATTGGCATCCACCCTTATCTGAAGTGTTGATTCGGTATACTTTTTCCTTATATACTCTATCAACTCCACTTCTTTTTTCCAGTCGATAGCACCTATCTTTATCTTGATACATCTGAATCCATCCGCAATCTTCTGATCTATTCTGCTGATCATCTCATCAAAATCTCCCATCCATATAAGTCCGTTGATCTCGATGCTCTGATGACCCTGAGTAAATTCTGACGGGAAGTAGACATGCCTGCAGCCTCCGGCAAAATCCCGGAGAGCTTGTTCAAGCCCGAAGATAATGCTGCTATAGCCTGTAAGATCTGTTTCTTTTCCCAAGGCTATATTTGCAAGCAATTCCACAAGCTTATAGCCATAATTTCCATCAGCTTCGGGAGAAAGCCCCGGAAATACAGAACACTCTCCTATCCCGAATTTCGAAGGATCATTCTCATCAAACACCTTGATGAAGAATGTCGGTTTCTCCGTCAATATCCCTCGGCTTGTTCCGGCCGGGAATCTGAAGTTTAATATATAAGGTGCGTAAGCAAGTCTCATGGGAACACTGTGTATTTGTCAAAGTCCGGATCCCGCTTCTCAAGAAATGCATTCTTTCCTTCCTGAGCCTCATCCATCATATAATACATGAGGGTTGCATCGCCGGCAAACTCCATCATTCCACGCTGACCGTCAAGCTCAGCATTCAGCGCCCTCTTGATCATCCTTATCGCAAATGGCGAACGCTTCATGATGGTCCGGCACCATTCCACCGTAGTCTCCTCAAGCTTTTCAAATGGCACTACACAATTCACCATTCCCATTTCAAGAGCTTCCTGTGCGCTATATTGCTTACACAAAAACCATATCTCGCGCGCCTTCTTCTGTCCGACACATCTTGCAAGATAGGAACTTCCAAATCCGGCATCAAAGCTCCCTACCTTCGGGCCAGTCTGACCGAATATCGCATTCTCCGACGCTATCGACAGGTCACAAAGCACCTGAAGCACATTTCCTCCTCCTATTGAATATCCGTTCACCATGGCTATGACTGGCTTTGGTATACTCCTTATCGCATGATGCATCTCAAGCACATTCAGCCTTGGAGTTCCATCTTCATCTACATATCCGCCTATTCCCTTTACATTCTGATCGCCTCCTGAGCAGAATGCCTTGTCGCCGGCTCCTGTCAAAACCACTACACGGATATCACTTCTTTCGCGACATATCCGCATGGCATCGAGCATCTCAAAATTTGTCTTAGGTCGGAATGCATTATACACCTTGGGCCTATTGATTGTAATCTTAGCGATTCCCTCAAATTCATCGAAAAGGATATCCTCATACTCCTTTATTGTCTTCCACTCAAACATAATATTGATTACTTGTTTTTATAAAATATTCTTTTAAGATTTCCGCACTCTCTTCTGCAGGAGTCTTTATTATCAGCATCCTCGGGAAATCCGATGATTCCATCAGCCAATCCACTCCCCCTGCCAACTGCTCCATATTATTGGCTTCCATTGTGTCGATAGCATATGCAGCAGCTATATCTCCAATATTCGGAAGCTCTTTTACGCAAAAATATTGATTCAATATTTCTGAAGGAATTTTAGATGTCGACTTTATAAACCGGAATATTCCTCCTCCGGAATTATCCAAGACTATCATACGCATATCATTCGGCATCAGGTTTAGTGCCGAAGCTCCTGAATCGTAGAGCCATGACATATCGCCCGAAATAAGACAGGTCTTTCCTCTATATGCCCATGCACCACCGACAGCTGTCGACGTGCTTCCATCTATTCCAGAAACTCCCCGGTTGCAGTATTCTGCATGGCAATTATGAGGCAGAAGCTGTGAATATCTCACAGCAGTCCCATTAGAAAGAAATACATTGTCAAAGCTATAATTTCTGAATACATAATCAAGTGCCTTGATATCCGACCATGGTGCCCGATCTATGAAATCTCTTGTCAATGCTGCTGACTTGATCCTTTGGCGCTCCCAGAGTAAAGAATAGTCTGATTCAATCTTCAGATTCATCTTGCGCAATTTGCCGCTCATTTGTCGGAGAAATGAAGCTGGCGATATTTCTATCTTATGGGTCAAGGACTTAAAACAATCACAAAAATAGTTTGAATACCCAAGGCTCCAATGCCTTCTGGGTGAATAGTCACGAAGATATTGCTTCAGCATCCTTGACACGAGGGCTCCTCCAAAGGATATCACTATATCCGGACGCATCTTTATCTTTTCCTCAGTCGTCATATCGCAAAGCACTGCATCTATCATGGTCGACATTGGCTGAGGATCATGCAGATTGGCCAACGTCTCGGCCATCACCACTACATTAGGCAATGTCGCCAACATTCTCACTGCCCTGTCGAGCTTGTGGTCGGGAGTAGTGAAACCAGCTACAAGCATTATCTTCGAGTGAGCGGCTTCTTCTGCCAATGAATTGAGGATACTTGAAGGGAGCGAATCTGAAACTGTTATCATTGAGACACACCGCTCTTCTGGCGAGACTTCCTCTGACAGCTCTCCCAATGGTTCGCTAAGCTGCACATTGATATGCACCGGTCCTTGCTTCCCTTCCAATGCTTTCAGCAATGCCTCATTGACAGTCCTGTTGATAGTCCATTTCACATCCTCTGTATATTCCTTTCCAGAACCCTCTGGAATGGCCCTTACATCATAACTCCCTTTTACAATATGACTCAACACCCCAAACTGGCGTATCGTCTGGGAATCTTCCTGATCTATCCATTCTCGCGGTCGGTCGGCCGATATCACTATCAAGGGGACTCCAGAATAATATGCCTCGGCTACTGCAGGTGCATAGTCAAGGACTGCACTCCCCGATGTGCAGACAAGAGCAACCGGTCGCTGCTCTACAAGTGCACTCCCATAGGCTTGAAAGGCAGCACTTCTTTCATCTACCACTATTTGCTTCGCGATTTCCTGACAAGCTTCAAGAGCTATCAGAAGTGGAGCATTTCGCGACCCCGGACTGCAATATGCGGTCCCCACGCCATGGGCTCTCAGCAACTCCACAATTTGTCTGCAATATAAGTTGGATGTATTCACCTTGATAGATATAAAAGGGAGCAACGTCTATCCGCCACTCCCTTAGTTTTATATTTTTGTTTTTTCACCGAATATCAAATAGCGGATCTTACTATGCCTCTGTTGGAATTTTCTATAAATCCAACTATCTCATCACGGAATTTTGATGGAGCACACACCTCCATGATCATCTTGAGTGCATTCGTCACATTAAGATCACTCAGATATAATATACGGTAGATCTCTTGGATCTGCTGAATTTCTTCCGGCTTGAAACCACGACGCTGAAGACCTATTGAATTTAGACCTACATACGAAATTGGTTCTCTGGCAGCCTTGATAAATGGTGGGATATCTTTGTTGACAAGTGCTCCACCCTGAAGCATCACGTTCCGACCAATGTGGCAGAACTGATGTATCAGGCTTCCTCCTCCTATCACAGCGCAATCATCCACCACAACTTCTCCGGCCATCTGAGCGGCATTGGAGATTATCACCTGGTTGCCTATTACACAATCATGGGCTACATGGACATATGCCATGAGCAGGCAGTTGCTGCCGACCACAGTCTTTCCTTTGGAAGCTGTACCTCTATGCACAGTGGCACACTCTCTTAGCACTGTCCCGTCGCCGACATAGGCATAAGTCTTTTCTCCGCGGAATTTCAAATCCTGTGGTATCGCTGCTACTGTGACACCGGGAAAAATCTTCACGCCATCACCAATTCTGGCTCCAGGATAAATATTCACATTGCAGTCGATCTCACAGTTGTCGCCGATGACCACATCTTCATGAATGGTGGTGAAATTTCCGATCTTTACATTCTTGCCGATTTGGGCGTCGGGATGTATACAGTTCATCTGTGCCATCTCAATTACTTGTTCTTGATGATTTGAGCCATGAATTCAGCCTCGCAAACTATCTTCTCTCCGACAAATGCATAACCCTTGACTACTGCACATCCGCGGCGAATTTCTGTCATAAGCGATACATTAAGCAGCAATGTGTTGCCTGGCACTACCTTCTGGCGGAACTTGACATTATCTATCTTCAAGAAATATGTGGAATATTTTTCCGGCTCTTCAAGGAAGTTAAGCACAAGCACTCCTGCAGCCTGCGCCATTGCCTCTACTTGAAGCACTCCCGGCATCACAGGCTCTTCTGGGAAATGGCCCTGGAAGAATGGCTCATTCACCGTCACGTTCTTGACAGCGACACAATGCTTGCGGTCCAGCTCTATCACCTTGTCTATCAACAGGAACGGATATCTATGGGGCAAAAGTTTCTTGATGCCATTGACATCTATGATAGGAGCTACATTCGGATTATAGACAGGGCTCTGGATTTCAGTGTGCTTCACTTCCTTCCTCAACATCCTGGTAAACTTATTGTTGACAGTATGTCCCGGACGGATTGCAACTACGCGTCCCTTAAGCGGACGGCCAATAAGGGCTATGTCGCCTATTACGTCCATAAGTTTGTGACGCGCCGGCTCATTGTCCCACTGCAAGGGCTTCGGATTGATATATCCAATCTTATCTACTGTCATATGCGGCACCTGAACTGCATCACATATCTCGTTGATTTTTTCTTGCGATACAGGTTGGTCGTAGATAACGATACTGTTTTCAAGGTCACCACCTTTTATCAGGCCATGCTGAAGAAGAGCTTCTATTTCACGCACAAATACAAACGTGCGGGCACTTCCTACTTCCTGGCGGAAATCTGCAAGATCGTCAAGGACTGCAAACTGATTGGGAAGCACGGGTGAGTTATACTCTACCATAACCTCTACACTGAATCCTTGATCAGGATAAATCGTTATAGTGGCGCCGTTTTCATCCTTATACTGAATCTTATCCTTTATTATGAAGTAGTCTTTATCGGCATTCAATTCCTCCAGTCCTACCTCCTCAATCTTTTCAGCATAGACAGTGGCACTTCCATCAAGAATCGGAAGTTCCGGTCCGTCTACCTCGACGAGGCAGTTGTCGACGCCATAAGCATAAAGCGCTGCCATAGCATGCTCTATTGTGCTTACTCTTACATCGCCCTTACCTATCACTGTTCCTCGAGTCGTGTCTACTACGTTTTCTGCAAGAGCATCGATGACGGGCTGTCCCTCAAGATCAATTCTCTTAAACTTCACACCGGAATTTGCAGGCGCGGGATTAAACACTGCCGTCAACTGACGGCCTGAATGGAGTCCCTTTCCCTCCACCTTAATCGGTGCTTTTAAAGTTAGCTGATTCATATGCGTTGTTTTTATTTTTTTACTTAGGTATTATATATACGTTGAACTGAGCCGCTTATTGCTTGCGGTTCAGTTCATCGAAAAGTTCTTTTAGCCTATTTATATATACTGCATTCCTGGCAAACTTTCTTACATCAATTGCCGGATAGCCCATCAGACGGTTTCCATCTCCGACATTACCGGGAATTCCTGATTGGGCTCCAAATTCATTGTGACTGCCAATTGTGATGTGACCGGAGAATCCTACTTGTCCACCTACCCGATTGCTGTCGCCGATTTTTGTACTCCCAGCAATGCCGGTCTGAGCCGCAAATACATTGTTCTTACCTATTTCAACATTATGGGCCACCATAATCAGATTGTCAAGCTTGGTGCCCTTCCCGATTCTGGTGCACCCAAAAGTAGCCCTGTCAATCGTGGTGTTGGCTCCTACCTCTACATTGTCTTCAATTTCTACGATGCCCGTCTGAGGAAGTTTCTCATATTCTCCGGCTGTATTTGGTGCGAACCCAAATCCGTCGCCTCCTACGACTACGCCACTGTGCAATATGCATCGATTGCCTATCTTGCATCCGTCGTAGATTTTCACTCCTGAGTAGATTATGCAGTTATCTCCTATCTTTACCCCATCTCCCACATATGCTTGCGGATATATCTGGGTTCCTTTTCCGATTTCTGCTCCTTTACCTATATAAGCAAAGGCTCCGATATAGGCATCTTCAGGGATTTCTACTCCTTCTGATATATAGCAAGGATTCTCTATGCCTCTCTTTTTAGGCACTGAATCCTGTATCATACGCAGAAGTTCTGCAAGCGTTGCATACGGGTCTGCTACCTTTATCAGTGTTACTCCATTGGGATTCGGATGGTCGAAGTTGCTTGATACCAAAACAGCCGACGCTTTGGTCGACTCAATGAAATGTGCGTATTTCGGATTCGCTATGAATGTGATCTGCCCGGGGACAGCTTCTTCAATTTTTGCGAAGCCGGTCAGCTTTACGTTGGAGTCGCCTTCTACGACTCCGTTAATCAGTGAGGCCAAAGCCCCTGTGGTTATTTCCATACAAGTTTCAGACGAGGAGAATCTCTAATGAAAATGAAAGTTAATGTGTCTTGCAGACAATTCTTCAAATATTTTGCAAATATCGCAAAAAAATCTGACATAACAATAAATTAAGGTAAAAAAAATGCTCTTGACCCTCTTTTATTGTTTTTTTTAAATATTCTTTAAAATACTTTTCCTGATTTGAAAAATTATTGTTAATTTTGCAAATAATTGTATATGCACTCTTATTAAGGGGTCATTTACACAAAAACTTAAAATACTAACTAACCAATAAATCAAAACACAATGGAAATTTCCCACATCGAGCACATTGGCATTGCAGTGCCTAACCTGGCTGAAGCCATCAAATACTACGAAGACGTACTTGGCCTCAAGTGCTACAAGCAAGAAGTAGTTGAAGATCAGAAAGTGACAACTGCTTTCTTCAAAGTTGGCGACACAAAGATCGAGCTTCTTGAAGCTACAAGCCCTGAAAGCACTATCGCTAAATTCATCGAGAAAAACGGCGGCAAAGGTGGCATGCACCACATGGCTTTCGCTGTTGAAAGCGGTGTAGCCGAGGCTCTCGCAGAGTGTGAGCAAAAGGGAATCCGCACTATCGACAAAGCTCCTCGCAAAGGCGCCGACGGCCTACAGATCGCATTCCTTCACCCAAAATGCACTGAAGCTGTGCTTACCGAGCTTTGTGAAGACCCCTCTAAGAAATAATCTTTCAATCAATTGAATAATGACCACTCAAGAACAAAAGATTCAAGAGCTTATCGACAAGCGTGCCATCGCACGTCTTGGCGGTGGCGAGAAGGCAATTGCCAAGCAGCATGAACGCGGCAAATACACTGCACGCGAAAGAAT
>DAAK01000015.1:0-1249 GCA_001701075.1 Bacteroidales bacterium GP3
GGAGGCTGGGAAGCCTCCCTTCCATAGGGGACACGGAGTGTGCTTGCTACTAAGATAGACTTAGGGTTGGAGGAGGGAGGAGGCGAGGGCGTCGAGGGGGGCGCGGTCGGCTTCCTTGAATATGCCGCGGATGGTGACGGCGTCGGGGAGGATGTCGATGCCTTTCATGGATTCGAGCATTCCACGCATTACCTTGCCGGCGGATGGCGCCCATGAGCCGTTTTCTACGATTGCGGCTTTGCGGTTGCAATATCCTTTTATTGAAAGGAGATGGAGGAAGGAGTACATCGGGGTGAAGAGTCCGGCATCGTAGCTTGATGCGCAGAACACGGCCGTAGGATATTTGAATGCCTCTGCTACTGCTGCTGAGAGATCGTAGCGAGTGAGGTCGGCGACAAATACATCCTTCACTCCAAGTTGACGGAGTTTTTCTGCGAGATATTCGGCTGCCTCGAGGGTATTGCCGTGGATTGAGGCACATGCGATGAAGATGCCGTCATTCTCCGGGCGGTAGCTGCTCCAGGCATCGTAAAGGCCGATGTAGTAACCGAGGTTTTCCGTAAGCATCGGGCCGTGAAGCGGGCAGATAGTCTGGATGTCGAGTGCAGAGAGTTTTTTGAGTGTATTCTGCACTTGTGGGCCATATTTACCTACTATATTATAATAGTATCTTCTTGCTTCTTCGGGCCAGTCGTTGACGAGAGCATCGAGGGCACCGAATGTGCCGAATGCATCGGCGCTGAAGATGAGTTTTCTTTCGGGGCAATAAGCCATCATGACTTCAGGCCAGTGTACCATCGGGGCGAGGTAGAATTGCAGTGTGATTCCGCCGAGGTCGAGAGTATCGCCTTCCTTGACAGAGACAATCTTGCAATTGGCCGGTATCGGGTCGAAGTATTGGGGAAGCATGCGTGCAGCAGTTGCTGACATCACGAGTGTTGCTTCGGGATATATCTCGGCGAAAGTGGCGATGAGGGAAGAGTGGTCGGGTTCGAGGTGCTCTACGATGAGATAGTCGGGTTTAGCACCGTCGAGTGCCTTTTCGAGGTTTGCGAGCCATTCAGTGCCAGTCTGGTCGTCGGTGGTGTCTACAACGGCGATTTTTTCACCTTTAATAAGGTAGGAGTTGTAGCTGATGCCGTTTGGGACGGCGTATTGGTTTTCAAATTTTTCTATCGCGTGGTCGTCGACTCCAATGTATGTGATACCTGGAGCGACTTCAAAAATATTTCCGGTCATAATTTATAGT
>DAAK01000015.1:1342-11116 GCA_001701075.1 Bacteroidales bacterium GP3
GAGGGTCTGAATTAACAAATATTTGCTAAAATGATGGAATGAGGATTAAAATTTAGATAAATTAACATAAATGGAAATATTTAAGATAGATTAACATTTTAGAGGGAGAAATAATGAGAAAAAAGCTTTGCGGTTTGGATTTTATGTCCTAACTTTGCCGACGTTTTCCCGAAATTCCAAAATGACCGGGAAAAACCGAATAAGACAATAACAATATTTTTAAATAGTCAGGTTCCTGCAGAGGAAACTGCTCTAAAAAACGAAATTATGGCAAACAAAGCAGCAAAGCCCAACGGAAAATTGGGTGTTATGGTGGTAGGCAATGGCGCCGTGGCCACAACATTTATGACCGGTGTCTTGATGACACGCAAGGGTCTCACCAAGCCCGTTGGCAGCATGTGCATGTACGATAAAATCCGCGTAGGCAAAGGCGAGGATAAGAAATATCTCCACTATAAGGATATCGTGCCACTTGCAGACCTCAATGACATAGAATTCGCAACATGGGACGTATATCCCGCAAATGCGTATGAGTCAGCTATTAATGCAGAGGTGCTGAAAGAGAAGGATATCAATCCAGTTAAGGAGGAACTTGAGGCCATCAAGCCAATGAAGGCTGCTTTCGACAAGAACTATGCAAAGCGTCTTGTGGGCGACAACGTGATGAAAGGAAAGACCCGCTGGGAGATGGCAGAGCAGATACGTGAAGATATCCGCAACTTCAAGAAAGAAAAAGGTCTTGACCGCGTAGTAGTGCTCTGGGCAGCTTCCACTGAGGTCTATGTACCGGTTGACAAAGAGGTGCATGGCACACTGGAATCTCTTGAGGCAGCCATGAAGGCCGACAACAAGGAGAAGATTGCACCTTCAATGTGCTACGCATATGCAGCCTTGAAAGAGGGAGCTCCTTTCATCATGGGCGCACCAAACACCACAGTGGATATCCCTGCAATGTGGGAACTTGCAGAGCAGACAGGCATGCCAATCGCAGGCAAGGACTTCAAGACAGGCCAGACACTCGTCAAGTCGGGTTTCGCACCTATCATCGGCACCCGTTGCCTTGGTCTTTCAGGATGGTTCTCAACCAACATCCTCGGCAACCGCGACGGTCTTGTGCTTGACGAGCCAGCAAACTTCCGCACAAAAGAGGTTTCAAAACTCTCTACACTTGAATCAATTCTCGTTCCGGAAAATCAGCCAGACCTTTATGGCCACGGAAACGATGAGGACACTCAATACTACCACAAAGTACGTATCAACTACTATCCGCCCCGCAACGACAACAAGGAGGGCTGGGATAATATTGACATCTTCGGCTGGATGGGATATCCGATGCAGATCAAGATCAACTTCCTCTGCCGCGACTCTATCCTTGCCGCTCCGCTCTGCCTTGACCTTGTATTGCTGAGCGACCTTGCAGCACGTGCAGGCCGCAGTGGCATCCAGCGCTTCCTGAGCTTCTTCCTCAAGAGCCCGATGCACGACTATACAAAGGGAGAAGTGCCAGTCAACCATCTTTTCCAGCAGTATGTGATGCTGAAAAACGCAATCCGCGAGATGGGTGGCTACGAGGCAGACGAAGAAATCGATTGATAGCTTTTTCCAATGGAGGATACAGACATCCTTCCTATAGCTGGGACGCCCTTGTGAAAGGGCGTCTCATTTTTATGATAAAAACAGTATGTAATATGTTTATATAAAAGAGGCAATATCATAAAGCGCCTCTCCGAGGCTACTTGCAGAATATCCGAATTACCCCAGACTTAAGTCTGGGGTTTCGGCATAATCATCAGGTCTCCGACCTGATCTAATATAGGAATTATCATAGTTCGGAATATCTTAGATTATAGATAAGATGAGAATAGACATATTGACTGTGATGCCGGAGATGCTTGAGTCTCCACTGAATACATCGATAGTGAAGCGGGCCCAGGATAAGGGGCTTGTTGAGATTCATGTGCATAATCTCAGGGATTACACTACGGATAAGCACCGGAAGGTGGATGACTATCCATTTGGGGGAGAGGCCGGTATGGTGATGAAGATACAGCCTGTGGATGCCTGCATATCGAAGCTGAAAGCGGAGCGCGAATATGACGAGGTCATCTTCATGACGCCCGATGGAGGAACTTTTGACCAACCGATGGCCAACAGTCTGTCGCTGCTTAATAACATCATAATCCTTTGCGGTCATTATAAAGGTATCGACTACCGTATCAGGGAGCATTTCGTCACGAAGGAGATCTCCATTGGCGATTATGTCCTGACCGGAGGAGAACTTCCGGCTGCGTGTGTGGTAGATGCGGTGGTGCGTCTTTTGCCCGGTGCCATTGGCGATGAGCAATCTGCACTTTCTGATTCATTTCAAGATAAATTGCTGGCGCCACCGGTATATACCCGGCCTGCAGACTATAACGGATGGAAGGTGCCGGAAGTGTTGCTGAGTGGGCATGAGGCAAAGATAGCTCAATGGCGGATGGATCAGGCGGTGGAGCGGACGCGGAGGCTGAGGCCGGATTTGATGAATGATTAAATATTTATTTAAGTTTCGCAGGCTCAACTTAAATTAGTTTAATTGTTTAACCGTTTAAGAAGTTTAGTTTATTTGAAATCTTAATTAATAATTAAAACCTACATTATTTTTGCAAATTCTCACCAAGGAACTAAACGATTAAACACTTAAACATTTAAACATTAAATTTCGCTGTCGAAATTTTAAATTATAATGATAAAAGATTATAGAGATACGATATGGATTTTGTGATACTTGCGGGAGGATTGGGGTCAAGATTTGTGAAGGAGGGGTATGAGGTGCCGAAGCCTCTTGTGCCACTTTTCGGGAAACCGATGATTGGGGTGCTGATCAATACGCTGATGAAATGCGGGGCAGAACACATCTATGTGGGAGCCAATGCAAGGATGCAGCCGCTACTTGATTATCTTGAAGAACTCCGAAGGGAGGGGCTGCCTGTCGTCTGCCGACCAATCATCACCGACAATTCCTATTGCACGCTCAAGGCTGCTTCAGAAGGGATTGAGGGGAAATTTATAGCCATGACATGCGATGCCATTTTCCCGACAGATGAGTTCAAGGAGTATGTAAAGAGCGTTGAGGAGGCGCCTGCTGATGTGGCGTTGATGGGACTGACCCGATTTGTGGAGGATGAGAGTCCTCTGTATGCAAGGGTGAATAAGGATGGAGAGGTCATCGACTACAGATATGGCGGAGCACCCTTTGAGGAGGGTGTAATCGTGTCGGCAGGATTATATGGGCTTTCAGGGAAGATTATGAATGTCATTCCGGAGCTTGGTCTTGAGCCGGAGTCGCTGAGCGATTTCCAGCGGCTTCTTGCAGTGAAGACACCGGTGAAGGTGCGTCCGTTTGAGTTTTCGATAGCATTCGATGTGGATAATACCCGGGATCGGCTGCATGCGGAAAGTTTTCTTCAACGATAAATGATGAGTCTTCAGTCTTCAGATTTCAGTCTTCAGAGTTTGACTTGGCTGGGGGAGTGAAAAAATGGGTTTGTTCACATTTTTTTAGACTCTTCTTTAGTTTTTTCGCATATATTTGATTAATTTTGCACTTCCGTATGTCCATACCAGACATATATATAATTCAACTTTCGCAAGCCAAAGTTGAGAAATCGCTTAACTCTTAAACATTAAGGGGCGCTTGCGAATTTTAAATATATAAAGGTGAGCAGTTTTTCGAGAAAGACCGCATTTTGGTTTAAACGAAGTGCCAACATACCGCTTCTGATCATAGGAGTGTTTTTCATTGGGCTGTTGTTGCTCAATGAAGATGCGTCATTTACTCAAAGCATGAGCTTTGAGAAAGAGATCATACGCCTCAAGAAGGAAATAAAGGAAAATAAGGATTCAGCCGCGTACTATAGGAGCCGAAGACTTGCTATAGAGCGAGGCGATGACGAGCTTGAGTATATAGCGCGTGAGCAATATCATATGAAGCGTCCTACAGAAGATGTGTTCCTGCTGGTGCCACCGTCAAAATGACCTATAGATGAAAAAAGGAAAAGAATCCACTCAGGACGCCGGAATTTCTCCGCAACTTGAGAAGAGACGAAAATATGTTGAGACAGCAGCCACCTTAGGGTTGCTATTTGTGCTTGTGGCCATGATAGCCCCTTTTCTTGAGGAATGGCTCGGGCGATCAATGATGTGGGTGAAGTGGGTGTATGCTGCCGGAGCACTTATCTATACATGTGCCCGAGTGGTGAATGTGAATGCACCCGGGGATTCGCTTCGACTGCGTCGCTTGCGCCGACTTGAATTCTGGGCTGGGATGTGCTTTATAGTCGGGGCTGCGTTCTGGTTTTATAAACTTCAGTATTACTCCGGCTTTTTCGCCGGTCCATTGGCCATAATGAGGCAGACAGTGGCTTTCACTATGGCAGGGGCTGTAATTCAGATTGTGGCAAGCTGGATGATAGTGCGATGTAAGTCTTGAGTCTTCAGTCTTCAGAGTTCAGATTTCAGTCGATGAGTCGATTAGTATTAAGAGATAAGAAAATAAAAAATGAGTAGGAAGAGATTTCTTGCAGTTGACCAAGGCAATACTATGCTGAAGCTCACTCTCCTTGAGGAGGGGGAGCTGAAGGAGGTATGCCGGTTTTCAGCAAACTCAGTGGAGGATATCTTCGCTGTAGTGGAGCGCTGGAAACCAGATTGCGGGGCCTTCTGCTCTGTAGGGAAGATAGATTCGAGGATGGTGGAATCGCTCAGATTGGCTCTTGAAGGACGCCTTCTGATTCTTTCCCGCTCTACAAAACTTCCAATAAGAATAGATTATGCCACGCCATCGACGCTTGGGCTTGACAGAGTGGCATTAGCTGTGGGGGCAGCGATGATGTATAAGGGGAAGACATTAATGGTGGCAGATGCCGGGACAGCCGTCACGCTGGATTTGGTAGATGCAGAACCGGCATTCCGTGGCGGAAGGATCTCTCCAGGCTTGCGCTTGCGTTTTGAGTCTCTTCATCAGCAAACATCGGCGTTGCCGATGGTAGAGGCAGCGGGACTCATTCCAATTGTGGGCGACACAACGGATACCTGTATACGCTCGGGGGTAGTCATGGGTCTATCGGATGAGATAGTGGGGACATATCATCAGTATAAGAAAATTTATGGATGCGAAAGGCTCGTGCTGACCGGAGGAGATGCCGGCTTGCTTGCTTCCTGCATTAATTCACGCGTACCAACCGACCATGTCGCTGACTTGATGGCGAGGGGTCTGCTTTATATCTATAAATACAATTTCAATGAAATCTAAGATCAAAACATTAGCTGCCATAGTAGCGTTGCTGACATTCATAAATATAGCGAAAGCCGATGTCAACACACCATATTCAATGTATGGGTATGGAGTCTTGGGCGACCGGGCCACCTCGATGCAACGTCAGATGGGAGGAGTAGGCATTGCCATGCAGTCGGGACGTCAGATCAACGTGATGAATCCTGCATCGTATGCTTCAATCGACTCGTTGACATTCCTATGGGATATGGGAGCAAATATGAATATGCAATGGAGCAAGGACAAGACAGCGTCGAGCCATGGATTTGGTGGCGGTCTTGACTATGTGACAATGGAATTTCCGCTTTCCAAGTATATGGGAATGTCGATCGGTATGGTGCCACTCACGCAAGTGGGCTATTCATTTGGCGATGATATAAAGTATGGAGCCCGTCAGAACCAGGGTTCAGGAGGCATCACTGAGGCATATGCGGGAGTTTCCGGGAAAATCGGTGGCTTCTCAATAGGCGTGAATGTATCATACGACTTTGGAACGATTCAGAATGACGTGTATGCTACTCCGGGCTCCGGGACACAGTCGCTTTTTGAACAGATAATGCAGATAAGGGATTGGAATCTGGTGGCTGGAGTGCAATATAAGCAACCTATCAATAAATATAACGCGCTTACCATCGGCGCTACTTATTCACCTAAGAAGAGCTTCCATGGCAATACATGGCTGACCCTTCAGGACCTGACTTCGGATGCAGTTGCTGATACAGTGGCTATAAGCCCGATGAAAGGGAAATATTATTCTCCGCAGTCGTTTGGCGTCGGATTGTCGTACACTCACGAGAAGGTGCACAGGATTATAGTTGAGGCAGACTTCTCGCTTCAGCAATGGTCGGATGCTCCGTTCTCAGCACTTTATGACGAGTCGGGCCAGATGGTGTTTGACGGCATGAAGTTTAATGACCGTAAGAGAATTGCAGTTGGTGGGGAATACACCCACAATATCAGGGGCAGCTACTTTGAGAGAATGCCCTTCCGACTTGGAGCTTTCTACACAGATGACTATCTGAACATCAACGGCAACACGATGAAAGAATATGGAGTGTCGCTCGGCACTGGATTTACAGCGCCGGGAGGGAAGACGATGATAAATTTTGGTCTTGAATGGCGTCATCGTCAAACTTCGCCAGTGAATATGCTTTCTGAAAACTATTTCAATATCATGGTTGGCGTCAACTTCAATGAAGTTTGGTTCTTTAAGAGGAAGATTAATTAAGTTTTGCGTGGCGCGTTTTGCGTAGAGCGTTGATGTATTTATAAATTGGTGTATGAGGAGAGGCGGAAGATATTGGCGGTTCTCGGGGGTGATGGTGGCTATAGCTGTCGCGCTTGTGATGACGTTGCCCGGGTGTAAGGAAGACGGGAAGCTTGGAGTGGCTTCGCGTATCGATCCGAAGAAGATGCCTTCAATGTCGACTGTCAATGTGGCTACGCTGATATCTGACTCCGGAATAACACAATATAAGATAGTGTCGCCTCTTTGGAATGTATATGACGAGGTGGATACTCCTTACTGGAATTTCCCGAAAGGAGTGTATCTTCAGAAATATGACAGGAAATTCAATGTGATAGCGTCGGTTGCGGCAGATTCCGCGAAGTTTTATCGGCTTCTGAATTTATGGCAGCTTGACGGGAATGTGGAGTTGCATAAGGAACCGGGGGAATTATTCCTGACGCAACAATTGTTTTGGGATCAGCGTCGCAACCGCTTGTATAGCGATTCTTTCATTCATATAGAGACGCCAGAGCGAATGCTTGAAGGACATGGGTTTGAGAGCAACGACAGGCTGACGAAATATTCGATACGTCGTCCGACAGGTATTTTCCCGGTCGACGAAAATCTTAAGAGATAGTTTTTATAGGGATATGTCATTTACAACAGCATTGATACTCACGATAATAGCGGTGGTGTTCTCAGCCTTGTTTTCGGGGACTGAGATCGCTTACGTGCAGTCTAATAAGGTGAGGATGCAGATTGATGGGTCGCGAGGAGGATTTGTCGACCGTATCATACGTGGATTTAGCCAGAACGAGGATATGTTTATATCTTCGCTTTTGGTGGGGAATAATGTTGTCCTTGTTGTCTATGGAATCACACTATCAGTGCTGATCAATCCTATTTTTGAAAGATGGTTTGGCGATTCAGAGGCAATGATATTGATAGCCAATACAGTATTCTCAACTCTCGTCATATTGCTTTGCGGAGAATTTATCCCGAAGGCAACGTTCAGGATCAATCCTAATTTCATGATGAGGATGTTTGCAGTTCCGCTCTATATTATCTATGTTATTCTCTATCCGATATCTAAGTTTATCTCATACATTACAAAGGTCTTGATGGGCATCTTTGGTATCAAGGAGAACAAAGTGGATGCCAGTCTTATTACGATGGATCAATTGGATGACTATCTGGAGGAGCAGCTGCATTCCACCCAGCAGGCACAAGTAGAAGTGGAGAATGAGGTCAAGATATTCAGAAATGCGATCGACTTTAAAGATACCACGATAGCCGAATGTATGCGTCCCCGCAATGAGATTGTGGCTGTGGAAAAGGCCGCGACAACAAGGGAAGATCTTCTATCGCTTTTCTCACGAACAGGTCTTTCGAAGATAGTGGTATATAATGAAGACATCGATGATGTGGTGGGGTATATCCATATATCTGAGCTATTCAATATCGATTCAGATTGGCGTAGGCATATCAAGCCAGTGATTTTCACTCCGGAGACTATGCTTGCGAATAAGATGATGCGTAGAATGATAGCGGAGAAGAAATCTCTGTGTATAGTGATAGACGAGTTTGGCGGGACTTCAGGTCTGGCGACTCTTGAGGACCTCGTAGAGGAAATCTTTGGGGAGATAGAGGATGAGCATGACCGTCAGAAACAGTTGTTCCGGAAGTTGGGCGATGGTGGGTATGAGATTTCCGGACGCGCTGAGATTGCCACTGTAAATGAGGCACTTGGGCTTGACCTAAAGGAATCGGAGGATTATAACACTATCGCTGGATACATATTGCATTATACAGAGGCTCTTCCGTCGGAGGGTGATGAATTTGAGATCAATGGAATGAGATTTATAGTAACCCGGATGTCTACTACAAGGATAGAACAGGTGAAAGTTTATAATAACGATTAACGATTAACGATCAACGATCAAGGATTGATGAGGAATAAAAATAAGAGCGGGACTTGATTGAGTCGCGCTCTTATTGGTGTATTTTAACAATAGATAACAAATATTTTTCAAAAAAGTTTTAAAAAATCTACATTTTTTTTGCTCGTTTGAAAAAAATAACCTAACTTTGCCCTCAGAAAACGACAAAAACAACTATATCTATCTTCTTAAAGCCTATTACGGGCTGCTTTATTTAAATGACAAATATGGACGAATCCACTTCTTTCCAAGACTCAATATTGGGCATGCAGAGCAATCTTCTCTCCTTTGCTCTTAAGCTTACGCTAAATAAGGAAGAGGCAGAAGATCTCGTGCAGGATACTACCCTTAAAGCTCTCAATAATGCGGACAAATATGTAGCGAATGCGAATTTCAAGGGTTGGATGCTTACTATAATGCGCAATATTTTCATCAATAATTATAGAAAAAATACAAGGGAGAATACTGTGATTGATTCTTCTGAGGACTGCTATCATCTGAATCTATCGCAAGATTCGGGTATCGGCACTCCTGAGACGACCTACGCTATGCAGGAGATCTTCAATATACTTGCGGGTTTTGCCCCAGACTTCAGGAAGCCTTTCTCGATGCATGTGGCGGGATATAAATATGAGGAAATCTCGGATAGGCTGAATATGCCACTCGGTACGGTCAAGTCGCGAATCTTTTTCACTCGAAAGCGACTGCGTGAGATTCTTAAAGATTACCGATAACCTAATTCATAATTCATAATGCACAATTGGGTTTGCACAAGTAGGTCATAATGATCAATACATAATATAAAAAGCGCAGGTTCCGTATAGGATCTGCGCTTTACCATAAGTAATAAACAAAACAAATGCGACATGGTTCATTTCGTTAACATAACGAAATATATTTTAACATATTTTGAAAACTTTGTAAGATAAGGGGATAAGTTAAAAATATGTTGAAGAGCATGATTTTTTTGAGAAAATACTTGCACAGGGCTGAAAAATGTAGTAATTTTGCATCCGCAATCGGGAAACTTGGGGGCACAGCAATGAAAGCCCGTCCTGGTGAAGACGGTTGCGAGTACTGAAGAGAACAATGACATGATGCCACAAGACAAGCAGCGCCAACCAGATGGTTGGACGCAGCAGAGACAAGGGAACACGAGGTAATTCTCGGGGTTTCCGTCGATAAGATTCCATCCAAGATAACAGGAGGCCGGGACAAACAAATTTCGAAGATATATAGAAATATATAACTAACAACGGAGAGTTTGATCCTGGCTCAGGATGAACGCTAGC